>JAGWWC010000048.1 GCA_018970545.1 Betaproteobacteria bacterium
GGGGTTACGACAAAACTCACCACCGGAATCGCCAACGCATTGGCAATCGGGCCCACCAGAGAGACCTGCTGAAAAAAGAAAATTGTCAGCGGCAGTAGCCCCAGGGTGATGGCCCACTGGGTATAAGCCGCGCGCTGAAGCGAATCCAGACAGCGCCTAAGGTAGCCAGCGTGTCGTCGCGTCGTTTGGCCCTCGCCCAGAGTGAATAAAAATCCGACTGCAATAAACGACAACCAAAATCCCACCGAAAGCACGGCCATCGGATGGGCCATCAGCACCACCAGCATGGCCAGAGCCAGCACCGAGTAACTGCTGGCCTGCACACCAAGAATGCGGGCAAGGCCCAAAACCGTCACCATCAAGGCAGTGCGTTGGGCCGGGATCGCAAAGCCGGCAAGCAGTGCATAGCCAACAGCGCCAACAATCGCAAAGCCTGCGGCCACGGATTGCACAGGGATCCACAACCCTGCTGCAAGCCGTGTCAGACACAGCGCGCGCCAGAGGGCTGCGCCCACTGCGGCAGCCATCGCCGCAAACATCGTGACATGCAATCCCGAAATGCTCATTAGATGCGAGACGCCAGTCTTTCGAAAAACCGCCCACTCGGCCACCCCAATCGCTCGCTGATCGCCAACCACCAAAGCGCTCAGCACACCCACTGCACTGGATTGACTATGCGCGCCAATTAACTCTCGAATCCGGTCGCGCATTTGATCAATCCGTAGACCCAAGTCGGTCTCCATCCCAAGCAAATGCGGCTGGGATGCGTACTTGCCGGTCTTGACGCTGCCGACAAAATGAAAGCCCTGCTCCATCATCCAGGCCTCTGCATCAAAGGCCTGCGGATTCAATGTTCCATGCGGCTGACGAATCCGGGCCTCGAATCCCCAGCGCTGCCCGGGAGATAAATTTTCTGGGAGCTCCTGCATTACGCCTTTGGGCCAAAACATCAGCCCCCGCTTGGGTAGCGAGATCACCGGACCGTCTGGCGCGACACGCGCCAGACGGACTTCAGCCTCAAAGCGCCACCCACGCTCCTGCAGTGTTGGAAGATCGCGCACCACCACCTCGAGCCAGACCGATCGGCCGTCCATCGCTGCCGAAAGACGACTCGATAGGCCAGCGGCAGCATCATCCGCAGCGCGAAACGCAAATAAACCAGACGACACTGCAAGCAGCAGTGTGCTGAGCCAAAGCACATGACAGCGCTGTGCCAGTAAAGGTGACTCCGAGCGCAAGGCCAGCCGAGCCCCGGCCCAGGCAATCGTCAGAAAACATCCGGCCGACAGGCAAAGGCCCGCCAAAAGCACGGAATCTGGGAGGGCCTGTCGGGTCTGAATCCAACAGACGCCCAAGAGTGCGCCCAGCGCGACCGCCAACAAGATCTATTGCAGCTGGTTTGTGAGCCGGGGTAATGCGCGCATGACATTTGCGCCCGTAGTCTGAATCAGCTGCTCGGTCGATTCACCACGAAGCTGCGCCACACACTGAGCGATCTGCTGCAATTCAGCAGGCTCATTGAGTTCTCCGCGAGCACGCCATGCCGGCGCAATATCCGGCGAGTCGGTCTCCAGCACCAAGGCCGATGCCGGCAGCGCCGCTGCCAGCCTGCGAATTTGCGTTGCGCGGGTAAATGTCGCCGCGCCACCAAATCCAAGAACGAAGCCCTGACGCACATAGGCCTGGGCCTGCGCCAGGCTGCCATTAAAAGCATGGGCAATGCCCTGATTGATCCCAAAACGACGCAGGCCCTTGAGCACCTGATCCTGAGCCTTGCGCACATGGAGCACTACGGGCAAGGAGTAATCCCGTGCCAACTTACACTGCGCCAGATAAAACATATTCATCTTCTCCCGGTCGAGATCTGGAACATAGTGATCAAGACCGATCTCGCCGACGGCAACCAGCTTCGGATGGTCCTGATAACGCTGCAGGGCATTTTGCAGGTCGGAAAGCGCGCTGTCGCTCATGCTTTGGACATACATCGGGTGAATGCCGAGGGCAAAAAAGACCTCGGGAATCTGCTCGGCCAGGGCCGCGACACGCTCGAAATTGTCAGGCATTACCGACGGAAGAATCACCGCCCGCACACCCACACTGCGTGCCCGGCCAATCGCACCCAGAATGCCCCCATCAATGCCAGGCGTATCCAAATAATCCAAGTGACAATGACTATCAATGAGCATGGCTAGAATAGGCTGCTATGGCGCGTAAGTTTCTTCATCGCATTCTGCCGGACCAATCCAAACTCGAACAGAGCAGAGTATTACGGGCACTTGGTCCTTGGGTACTGCATCCTGCGGTCTGGACGCTGCATCGTCGAAGCGTTGCCGGCGGAGTCGCCGCGGGTCTTTTCTGCGGACTTTTCCCGGCGCCTTTTCAGATGTTCGGTGCAGCCTTGTTTTCATTTTTGTTTCACTGGAATCTGCCTGTGGCCGTGCTGATGACCTTTTACACCAACCCGATCACCTTTATTCCTTTGTATGTACTTGCCCTTCAGCTGGGCATTGGCCTGCTGAATCTCGTGCTGCCCGCCCAGGAAGGCCAAGGCAAAACCACTGAATCGTTTCCGCCACCGCCAGATTTTGATTTCAGTCAGCCAATTGGCTCATTTACACAGCTCGGAGAATGGGCGCTCGGCATGGGCTGGCCGTTGGTGGTGGGTGTGTTCACGCTGGCGTTAAGCCTTGGCGTGACGGGCTACGTCCTCACCCGCTTGGGCTGGAATTTCTGGGTGCGCTGGGAGGTTATTCAGCGGCGCAAGCGCCGCAGCGGCCGCAGCTGATGCTTTCGCAACCGTTTAAAGCGAGATCACCCGGTCACAACGCTGGGCAAGCTCAGGGTCGTGGGTGACCACGACCAAACCGCACTGCTGATTGCGGACCCGATCCAAAAACACCTCAAACACCCGCGATGCAGTCTGCCGATCAAGATTGCCGGTCGGCTCATCGGCCAGCACGCAAGACGGCTGCGTCACCAACGCGCGGGCAATCGCAACCCGCTGACGCTCGCCGCCCGACAGCATCGCGGGCGTGTGGCTACGCCGGGCCTCCAGACCCACCGCCGCCAGCATCTCGGCGGCCTGCTGTCGGGCTTGGCCAGCCGGCAGCCGTCGAATCAAAAGCGGCATGGCAACATTTTCTTCTGCAGTAAATTCCGGCAAGAGATGATGGAACTGATACACGAATCCCAATGCCGTATTTCGAAGCCGTGTCCGCTGAGCATCCGGCATGTCGTACAAAGATCGGCCCTCAAGCCAGACCTCGCCAGAGGTGGGCCGCTCAAGGCCGCCGAGGATATGCAAAAGTGTGCTTTTGCCTGCGCCAGAGGCGCCGACGACGGCCACGGTTTCGCCGCGCGAGAGCATGAGGTCAACACCCGCAAGCGCCACGACCTCACCGGCGCCATCACCGAACACCATTTTTAGGCCCTTGCCCTCAAGCAGGGTCATCGCCAATGCCTTTGCTTGCCATCATCAATGGCCCGATTACTCATAGCGCAGCGCCTCGGCAGGCTCAAGCCGCGAGGCCCTCCAGCTGGGATACAGCGTTGCCAGAAACGACAGCACCAGCGCCATCAGCCCAATTTGAGTGACATCCGCAGCGCGCAGATCCGACGGCAGTCGATCAATAAAGTAAATGCCTTTTGGCAGCACCTGAAAGCCGAAGATGGCCTCAATCCAGGCCATCACCAAATCAATGTTGCCCGCAATCAATACGCCTGCCGCGACACCGAAGCCCACGCCGAGCAGCCCGAGCCAGGCGCCTTGCACAACAAAGATCGCCATGATGCTGCCGCGCTGAGCACCCAGTGTGCGCAGTATCGCGATGTCGCCGCGCTTATCCGTCACGGTCATCACCAGCATGGAGACCAGATTAAACGCAGCCACGGCGATGATCAGCGTCAGGATGATGAACATCATGCGCTTTTCGACCTGAACCGCAGCAAACCAATTGCGATTCTCGTACGACCAATCGCGAACAATGACATGCCGCAGGCTCGGATCTTGCGATAGCGCAACCGAGATCTCGCGGGCCACAATGGGTGCCCGCTGCATATCATCCAACTTAAGCCGAATCCCAACGGCGGCCTGATCCCGAAAAAAAACCGAAGCATCGGCAGCATGAATTAAGGCCAGATTGCTGTCGTACTCGTGGTGGCCTGAGGCAAATACGCCCGCAACGGTGAACTGCCGCAGCCGCGGCGTGACGCCACTCGGTGAAACCACACCATCGGCCGCCACCAGCACCACCGAATCTCCAACTGCGGCGCCCAGTTGTGCGGCGAGATCGCGGCCCAGCACGATCTGAAACGATCGCGGTGTCAATGCATCAAGCCTTCCGGTCAGCAGTCGGGCTAAGCCCCCGCTGACCAGCGGCTCTTGGGCTGGATCAATGCCGCGGACCAAAATCCCGCGCATCTGACCATCGCGCGAAATCATCGACTGGGCCATCACGAAGGGGGCGGCAGCCCGCACTGCAGAATGTCCTGCCACCTGGGGCTGTAGGCGATCGGCCAGTGCGAGATCACCCCCGGGAATCATGACCTCAGCATGCGAGAGCACGCTGAGCATGCGATCACGGACTTCTTTTTGAAATCCATTCATCACCGAGAGCACCACGATGAGTGCGGCCACCCCTAATGCAATTCCCGCAGTCGCTAAGCCTGATATAAAAGAAATGAATCGATTGCGTCGCGAACGGCCCGCCCCGCCCGTTCGGCGACGCTGGGAGCGCGCCGCTCGGCCCGCCCGGGTATACCGCAGGCCAATCATGATTTCATAAGGCAGCATGCGATGAGTTTGCCATACTAAGCAGCATGAACGCCCCCGAGATCGCTGCCGCCAGTCCTCGGCTTGCCTCGCGCAAGCGGCATGTGGACCCGGCCGTCAGCGCGGCGCTGACGCAAGCGGGCATCCACCCGGTCATGGCCCGACTACTGGCCGGCCGCGAGGTCCGATCAGCCCATGAAGTTGCAATCGATCTTGATGGCCTGCTCTCACCCGATCAGATGCTCAATCTCACGCATGCTGCCGAGGTGCTGGCCCAGGCGATTTTGAACAGCGAGAAACTTCTGGTGGTTGCCGATTTTGATGCCGATGGCGCGACTGCGTGTGCCGTGGCCATCCGTGGCCTGCGGCGTTTCGGCGCAAGGGTGGACTTTTTAGTCCCCGATCGCTTTGCATTTGGCTATGGCCTTACCGCTGCCTTAGTCGATCATGCGGCCTCTCTGCATCAACAAGAGCTTCCGGACTGGATCATCACGGTCGATAACGGCATCTCCAGTCTTGCGGGAGTGAGCCGAGCAGCAGAGCTCAATATCCGGGTGTTGGTTACGGACCATCATCTGCCAGGCCCTACCCTGCCGAAGGCCTTGATCGTCAATCCGAACCAGCCGGGCTGTACATTTCCGAGTAAACACCTGGCTGGCGTCGGGGTCATGTTTTATCTGCTGATGGCCTTGCGGGCCCAATTTCGCGTGCAGCATCAGTGGTCGGCAGAGCGACTGCCTCGGCTTGACGATCTGCTGCCCATTGTGGCGCTGGGCACAGTGGCTGACTTGGTGAAGCTCGATGCCAATAATCGCCGGCTCGTTGCCCAGGGGCTAAAGCGTCTGCGGCGCGGCACAGCATTTGCTGGCCTGAATGCCCTCTTTGAAGTCGCAAACCGCTCACCCCGTGATGCGAGTGTGCGCGATCTCGGATTCGCAATCGGTCCGCGAATCAATGCGGCCGGTCGATTATCGGATATGGCCATTGGCATTCGCTGTCTGATTGAAGACGATCCTGAGCAGGCCCGAGAACTCGCCACTACCCTAGATCAGCTCAATCGCGAACGGCAGGAAATTGAATCCGAGGCCCGCGAGTCAGCACTCAAGCTGGCCCACGATAAGCTCGCCGCAATTGGTATTGGGCCGTCGGACGATCAAAAATCTGCGCCATTGGGCATCGTGCTGCACGATGCCCAATGGCATCAGGGCGTAATTGGTCTGGTTGCCGGCCGCCTCAAAGAAGCCTTTTATCGCCCCACCATTATCTTCGCCTCTGACGTCGAATCATCACTGATCAAAGGCTCATGCCGATCGATCCCAGGTGTTCACATACGCGATGTGCTGGAGCGCATTGATTCGCGTCATCCCGGCCTGCTTCGCGCTTTTGGTGGGCACGCGATGGCCGCAGGACTTAGCCTTGCAGCAAAAGATCTGGAGCGCTTTAGCCAGGCCTTTGAAGCTGCACTACAGGAATTCGCCGACCCTGCAGATTTACAGCAGATCCTGGAGTTTGATGGCGAATTAAAGGCCGAGGAGTTTCGGCTTGACTTGGCACAGCTTCTGGGCAGCCAGATCTGGGGCCAGGGATTTCCGGAGCCAATCTTTATCAACGATTTTGAAGTCTTATCCCAGCGCCGAATCAAAGAGCAGCATCTGCGGCTGACACTTCGGCCTGCCGATCCCAGCGCAGGCCAAGGGCTGACCCTCGAGGCCATCTGGTTTCGCGCGTCGGGCCTTTGTGCCCCCCGCAGCCGACTGGCCTATCGACTCGGGGTCAATGACTGGCAGGGCCGCACTTCGCTGCAGCTTGAGATTGTTGGCCTAGCGTAAAATCCTGGCTTTTACGCGGAACTCAAATGGAAGCCGAACGCATCAATCAAATCTCCCAGTCGCTTGATTCTCTTGGCCAGCGGGTCAAGGAACTCCGGGGGTTTCTTTGACTTTGATGCTAAATCCACGCGGCTAATTGAAGTCAATCAGCTGCTCGAGGATCCTCAGCTCTGGAATGATCCAAAGCGGGCCCAGGAGATGGGCCGAGAGAAAAAATCGCTTGAAGCAGTCGTCGAAGCCCTGCGCGGCCTAACGGGCCGGGTCGATGAATCCAGCGAGCTGCTGGAGATGGCCCGCTCCGAAAACGACGATGCCACTCTGCTGGCCGTCGAAGAAGATGTCAGCGGCATTGAAAAAGAGGTTGGCGAAATGGAATTTCGCCGGATGTTCTCCAATCCGGCAGACCCAAGCAACTGCTTTCTTGATATCCAGGCGGGTGCAGGCGGGACCGAGGCCTGTGACTGGGCCTCAATGCTGCTGCGTCAATATCTGCGCTATGCCGAACGAAAGGGATTCAAATCAGAGCTGCTCGAGGAATCAGAAGGTGATGTTGCCGGCATTAAGTCGGCCACCATCAAAATCTCAGGCGATTATGCCTTTGGCTTTTTGCGCACTGAAACTGGCGTTCACCGCCTCGTGCGCAAATCGCCCTTTGACTCCAGCGGCGGCCGACATACCTCATTTGCATCAGTGTTTGTTTATCCCGAGGTCGATGATTCGATCGAGATCGAGATCAACCCGGCGGATGTCCGCACGGATACCTTCCGAGCCAGTGGTGCCGGCGGACAGCACATCAACAAAACCGACTCGGCCGTTCGGCTCACCCACGTTCCCACTGGCATCGTGGTCCAGTGCCAGAATGATCGCAGCCAGCACCGCAATCGTGATGAGGCCTGGAAAATGCTCAAGTCTCGTCTGTACGAGCATGAAATGCGTAAACGCCTCGAGCAGCAGCAAAAACTCGAAGACAGCAAGACCGACGTCGGCTGGGGCCATCAGATTCGCAGCTATGTACTGGACCAGTCACGCATCAAGGATCTCCGAACCCATGTTGAGATTTCCAATACCCAGCGGGTGCTGGACGGAGATCTTGATGCCTTTATTGAAGCAAGCCTAAAACAGGGAGTCTGAGATGAAGGAATCTACTCCACCTTCCGATAACGACAAGCTGCTTGAGCAATCCGGCTTTGATGAACATCAAATCATGGCCGAGCGTCGGGCCAAGCTCGAAGCCCTCAGGGCCAGCACGACTGCATTTCCCAATGATGTTCGGCCTGCACACCGGGCAGCGGCTTTGCATCAACGCTATGAGCAGCACAGCCGAGAGCAGCTGGAGTCCGAGCAGGTGCAGGTGACCGTCGCCGGCAGGATGATGCTCAAGCGTGTACAGGGCAAGGCCAGCTTTGCCACCCTGCAAGATGCCACGGGCCGGATTCAGATTTATCTCAACGACGAAGGGGTTGGCACAGACGCCCACGAGGCCTTCAAGCACTGGGACCTAGGCGACATCCTATTTGCCGACGGGGTGCTTTTTAAAACCATGAAAGGCGAGCTCTCGATTCGCTGCCGACTAATTCGGCTGATCAGCAAATCACTGCGGCCTCTGCCTGATAAGTTTCACGGCCTGCACGATACCGAGACCCGCTATCGGCAGCGTTATGTCGATTTGATTGTCAATAGTGAATCCCGCGAGATCTTTACGGCCCGATCCAAGACCCTCTCAGCGATTCGGCATTTCATGAATGACCATGGCTTTTTGGAAGTCGAAACGCCGATGCTGCAGCGGATTCCGGGCGGAGCGGCCGCCAAGCCCTTTGTGACCCATCACAATGCCCTAGATCAGCAGATGTTTCTGCGCATCGCGCCCGAGCTTTTTCTAAAGCGGCTGATTGTGGGTGGCTTTGAGCGGGTCTATGAGATTAACCGTAATTTCCGTAACGAGGGCCTCAGCCCGCGGCACAATCCTGAATTTACGATGATGGAGTTCTATGCAGCCTACACGGATTATCAGTGGCTGATGGATTTTACTGAGCAAGTGCTGCGCCATGCGGCAAAAACTGCGACAGGCGCCGCGGTGCTGAACTACCAAGGCAAGACAGTCGATCTCTCGCGGCCCTTTGAGCGGCTGACGATTCTGCAGGCCATCATGCGCCATGCGCCGCAGTACTCGAAGACCCAGCTCACCGAGCCCAACGGGCTGCGAGACATCCTGCGAAGCTTAAAGGTTGACCTTCAGTCACCTGCGCTGAAGCAGGCCGCCCTGGGCACGCTGCAGCTTGCGCTTTTTGAGGAAGTCGCCGAGGACAAACTCTGGGATCCGACCTTCATCATTGACTACCCCGTTGAGGTCTCGCCACTGGCCCGCGCCTCTGATCATCGCCCTGAGATCACCGAGCGCTTTGAGTTGTTTATCACTGGCCGCGAGATTGCCAACGGATTTTCCGAACTCAACGACCCCGAGGATCAGGCCCGCCGCTTTCATCTTCAGGTGCAGGCCAAGGACTCGGGTGATGAAGAGGCCATGTATTTCGATGCCGACTACATTCGTGCGCTGGAATACGGCATGCCGCCCGCAGGCGGCTGTGGCATCGGTATCGATCGGTTAGTGATGCTGCTGACCGATAGCGCCAGCATCCGGGATGTGATTCTCTTCCCGGCGCTGCGCAAAGAAGAACACTAAATCAGGCCCTCGTCTTTTAAGGCGGACTGGACTGCCGGCCGGGCGGCAACCCGGGCCTGAAAGGCCTGCACCGCAGGCCAACGGCCGAGATCGATCTTGGCGTGTTTCGCCCAGCTCAGCACTGTGAACAAATAGGCATCGGCCACCGTGAAGTCCTCGCCCATCAAGTAGCTGCGGCCTGACAATTCCTGATCTACATAGCCCAGACGACGTTCTAGATTGGCCATCGCAATGTCTTTCCATTCCTGCGTGGCCTTGGGATTGAAAAATGGCGCGAATGTCTTATGCATTTCTGTGCCAATGAACGTGAGCCAGCTTTGCAGGCGAACGCGCTCAATCGTGCCATTGGCGGGAGCGAGTTTTTTCTGGGGGGCCTGATCGGCAATGTATTGGCCAATTGCCGGGCCCTCGGTCACCACCTCACCGGAATCCAGCATCAAGGCAGGTACATAGCCCTTGGGATTGATCTGCCAATAATCTGCACCGGAGGCCGTCTGCTTGGATTTCAGATCCACTGCCTCGGTCTGAAATGCCAGTCCGGATTCTTTGAGCACAATGTGTGGGGCCAGCGAGCATGAGCCCGATTTGTAAAACAGCTTCATCATTCCGACTCCTCAATCCAGGTCATTTGAATCGCTTCTAGAATTTTCTCATTTGAACGATTGGCATCATCGCCAAAGCCCGGCAGCGCCATGACCCAGCGATGCAAATCCGTAAACCGAATGGCCTTGGGATCGACATCAGGGTGATGCTCGCAGAGCGCAATTGCAATCTCTCTTGTATCCGTCCATTTCATGACCTCGGCAGACTCCTTTTCGTCAGGCATTTGAGCACAACAAATCAGTCAGCACAAAAGATTCAGTGATTCTCGCGTGCATAGTTGATGGTGTAACGCGGCAATTCAACGGTGAGATCCTCATCATCGACTGCGACCTGGCAGGACAGCCGCGACAGGGGTGTCAGGCCCCAAGCACGATCCAGGAGATCATCCTCATCTTCGCCGGAAGCCTGCAGCGAATTAAAACCCGACCGAACAATCACGTGGCAGGTGGTACACGCCCGCGACATTTCGCAGGCATGCTCAATCTCAACACCATGCGACAGCAGGCTTTTGCAGAGATTCTCTCCGCTTGCCGCCTCAAACTCAGTGCCATCGGGACAAATCTCCGGATGCGGAAGGACCTTAACGCGCGGCATTATCCAAAACTCCATCAATGGTCTGGCCCGCCAGGGCACGCTGCACAGCACGATCCATTCGGCGGGCGGCAAAATCATCGGTCAGGCCCGCCAATCGCTTGGTGCGGGCGAGCAGCTCTTCACGATCGGTGCCGCCACAGGTTGTGCGCAGCTGATCCATGACTTGATCAATCTCGGCACGCTCATGCGCACTTAAAAGATCCCCGTCTTGCGCAACAGCGCTGGCGACTGCCTCCAGCATGCGCTGCGCATCAACCTGGGCCTCACGCAGCGCGCGGGCCTGCATGTCCTGCTCTGCCGAAGAAAAGCCCGCCTGCAGCATGTCGGCAATCTGGGCATCCGTCAGCCCATAGGAGGGCTTGACGGTCACGGAGGCCTCCACCCCGGTGCTCTGCTCTTTTGCAGTGACGGAAAGTAAGCCATCGGCGTCCACCTGAAAGCTCACTCGAATGCGGGCTGCACCCGCCGATAGTGGCGGGATGCCGCGCAGCTCGAACTGCGCCAACGATCGGCACTCCGCGACAAGCTCACGCTCTCCCTGCACCACGTGAATTGACATTGCAGTCTGACCATCTTTAAAGGTCGTGAATTCCTGGGCCCGGGCAACGGGGATCGGCGTGTTACGCGGAATAATTTTCTCTGCAAGACCACCCATAGTCTCAAGCCCAAGCGATAAGGGCAGCACATCAAGTAGCAGCCAGTCCTCCCCTTCGGCCCGATTACCCGCAAGCAAATTGGCCTGCAGGGCAGCGCCGATAGCCACGACACGATCGGGATCTAAGCCCGTAATCGGCGCCTGGCCAAACGCCTTCTCAACAGCCTGCCACAGGCCCGGCATGCGGGTGCTGCCGCCCACCAACACCACACCCATCATCGCACTAGGTTGAATGCCTGCGTCATCGAGGACACGCTCAGAAACGGTAATGGTGCGCTGAATCAGTGCCGCGGTCATGCGATCAAATGCCTCACGGCTAATGCTCGCGACATAAGTGCTGCCATCATCACGCAACCACTCGGCATGAATCACTTCAGCGGCCGGCAGTTCGGTGAGGCGCTCTTTTTGCTGGCGGGCTAAGCGCAGCAGCCGACGACGCTCTGAAGACGAGAGGCTGGAAAAATCATGCCCGAGGCCCCAGCTGCCAAGCCAATGCTGGGCCAGCGCATGATCAAAA
>JAGWWC010000112.1 GCA_018970545.1 Betaproteobacteria bacterium
ATACCGAGGACCGATTCCCTCGTAAATCCATTCGGAAAAAAACAAACGCAAACGACGAACGTTTTGCTCTCGCAGCCTAAGTGCTAGCGAGCGCTGCACCGGCTCTCTGATGGGCCGGGCGGGGCAACCCGCAGCAGTGTCATTCACATCAGATCGTCATCGGATAAGCCGTGGGTCCGATGCCTAAAACAAGCGGATCGCCAGTTGCCGGCCTGTCGGTTGGCTAAGCAGCTTGGTTAAATCAAATTAATCGACTAAGTATGTAGAACTGTCTTTGGAAGACTTGCGGACGCGGGTTCGATTCCCGCCGGCTCCACCATTACATGGTTACCACCAACGCTTACACCCTCGACAGCCGATATCGCACCCATCCCGGCGAGGGATTCGATGGCGTTGTTCGGGTGACGTATAACGGCCAGTCGGCCTCGGGCACACTTCTTTTTGATGGCCGGGCTGTGCTCACCGCTGCGCATTTGTTCGAAGGCCGGCCCAACACCGCAACGGTGTCGTTTGAAACCCGCAGCGGCACATCATCACTGACATCTTCCAAAATCCTTACCCATCCCCGCTATGACAGCCAGAGCAATCACGATCTCGCCCTGGTTTGGCTATCGGGCTCCGCGCCTGCCGCTGCCGATCGTTATGGGCTTTATCGCGACAGCAACGAAATCGGCCAAGCATTTACGCTGGTCGGTTTCGGAAAAACGGGCACCGGTCAGACGGGAATCACCAGCACCGAATCCAGCCCTCCCATTCGCTTGAAAGCAGAAAATCAGTTTGATGCCGATGCGGCCGCACTGAAAGCAGAGTTGGGCGGCGGCATGTCATGGACTCCTGTTACTGGCACGCAGCTTGTGGCCGATTTTGATAACGGCATCAGTGCCAATGATGCCTTGGGCCGACTGCTGGGCTTGGGCGACTTTGGCCGGGGTGCAGCCGAGGGCCTGGTTGCCCAAGGCGATAGTGGCGGGCCCGCATTCATTGGCAGCCGCATCGCGGGCGTGGCCAGCTACATCACAAGCCTCAATAAGGGTGCCATTCGGCCCGATATTGACACCGTGCTGATGAACAGCAGCTTTGGTGAAATTGGCGCCTGGCAGCGCGTGAGTGCCTATCAGCAGTGGATTGATCAGAACTTACGCGCCAATTACACAGATGCACCCGCCCGGCCCGACCAGGTCCAAAAAATCATCAGCGAAGGCGATAGCGGAACCAGCCTGACCTATTTCTTGGTGCAATTTAATGGCACACGGCAGCAGCCGGAGGTCACCCTTAGCGTGGAGTACACCACCCGGGACGGCAGTGCCACCTCCGGCAGTGATTACATCGCCGCAAGCGGCAAATTGAATCTCTACCCAGGAGAGAGTCATGCCGTTATCGCAGTCGAAATCATTGGGGACCGGCTCGCCGAGCCCACTGAATTTTTTTACCTCGATATCTTCAACCCAGTGGGCGGCGCATTTGCGCCCGGCGTAGTAAAGCTCACCGCGGTGCGCACCATTCTTGATCAAGATGGGTGGATCGGATGACCGCGGGCGCAATTCGTCACCTGGTGGTTGTGTTGGGTGATCAGCTGGATCTCCAGGCGGCAGGTCTTGATGGCTTTGATGCCAAGAAAGACTGCATCTGGATGGCCGAGGTCAGTCGCGAATCGTGTCATGTGCCCTCTTCAAAGCAGCGCATTACCGTGTTTCTCTCGGCAATGCGTCACTTTGCCAAAGAGCTGCGCACACGCGGATGGCCGATCGACTACATCACGCTTGATCACTCACCGCACGAATCAACGCTTGGCGAAGCATTAAAGCGGGCCATCGAAAAACACCGGCCCGC
>JAGWWC010000113.1 GCA_018970545.1 Betaproteobacteria bacterium
CCAGCAGAGCGCATCATGGGAGTGGAGACAGGGGGCTGCCCGCACACGGCGATTCGTGAGGATGCCTCCATCAACTTAGAGGCTGTGGCCCGCATGCAGCAGCGGTTTCCAGCGCTTGATGTGATCTTTATTGAGTCGGGTGGCGATAATCTGGCGGCTACTTTTAGTCCGGAGCTCTCCGACCTCACCATCTATGTCATTGATGTTGCGGGGGGAGAAAAGATTCCCCGTAAAGGTGGTCCAGGCATCACACGCAGTGATCTCTTTGTGATTAACAAATCAGATCTGGCACCCCATGTGGGCGCGAATCTTGATGTGATGCGCCGTGATACCGCGGCCATGCGGCCCAGCCGGCCCTGGGTCATGACAAACTTGAAAACCCGCGACGGACTGAACGAGATTATTCGATTCATTGAGGCCAAGGGCTGTTTGGCCAAGCAGTAAGCCCCGCACCAATCAGGCCGTTGGCGGGCCTTTGCGGTCTTTGACCGGGGTCGAGAATTTGTAGTCGATGTCCCAGGGAAAAAAGATCCACTTGGTCTGCTTAAATTCTTTGACAAAGGTATCCACGATGGGCCGGCCCGCAGGCTTGGCATACAACGTTGCAAAGTGGGCCTTGGGCAGCATTGAGCGAACCATGCGGGCGGTTTTTCCCGTATCCACCAGGTCATCGACCATCAGAAAACCATCACCATCGCCGGAGACTCCTTTGAGCACCTGCAGATTGCCTTGAATCTGCTCTGCCGCGCCCCCTGAGGCGCCGTAGCTCACCACGCAGACCGTATCAATGAGCCGAATATCGAGCTCCCGGGCGATCAAGGCGGCAGGAACCAGGCCGCCGCGGGTCACCGCAATGATGCCCTTCCAGGGCTTGATGGAATGCAGGACCTCGGAGAGGTAGCGGGCATCCCGATGCAGCTCTGGCCAGGAGATGACGATGTCATCTTCGTAAGGATTGCGGGGTGAATCCGACATTGAATTATCGGTTTTGGCCGCGGAAGGCCCAGCCAGTAAATCGCTTCTCGATGACCGCGGTGCCGGCATACAGCACGATACCCAGAAACGCCAGCACCAGCAGGCCCGCGAAAACGATGTTGACCTGAAACCCTGCTTGGGCATCGAGCATGAGCTTGCCGATGCCCTTATTTGAGCCCACGGTTTCTGAGACCACTGCTCCCACAAAGGCCAAGGTAATGGCAACCTTCAGTGATCCGAAGAAATACGGCAGCGACCGCGGAATACCAACCTTGCGCATGATGTCCAGCTTAGAGGCGCCCAACGCACGCAATACATCTTCAAGCTCTGGCTCAGTGGTGGCCAGTCCAGTGGCCACGTTCACCACGATTGGAAAAAATGAAATCAAAAATGCGGTGATCACTGCTGGGATCTCACCCAAACCAAACCACAGGATCAGCACCGGCACAACAGCGACTTTTGGGATGGAGTTAAAGCCAATCAGAATGGGATAGATCGCCGAGTACAAGGACCGATGCCAGCCCACTGCGATGCCCAACAGCAGCCCGAAAATAGTGGCCAGTGCGAAGCCCACGAGGGTAGTCCAAAGCGTGACCCAGGAGTTCGAGATGATCGGGGCCTTGAATTGCCAAAGCGCTGCGAATACATCGCTTGGCGCCGGGAGAATGGTCAGGGGAATGGAGAACAGATCACAGAACAATTCCCAAAACACAAACAACGCGATCGTAAAGCCTGCGGGCGGCAGGATCTGCTGCATAAAATCTTCGCGAGTCATCAGTGCTTACCTCCGATAAGGGAGCGCAGCTCGTGAACGATTTC
>JAGWWC010000114.1 GCA_018970545.1 Betaproteobacteria bacterium
TTGTCGGTGATTGTGCCGCTCACAATTGCAGCGATCTTTTTTCTACTTTTTCTTCTTTTTAATTCAGTCAAGCTGGCCAGTCTGATTATTTTGGTGCTGCCTTTTGCTTCCATCGGCGGCGTGATTGGGCTGTTTGTCACCGGCGAGTATCTCAGCCTTCCCGCATCAGTCGGCTTTATTGCGCTCTGGGGAATTGCCGTATTAAATGGCGTGGTCTTGGTCAGTTGTATTCGGCGATTCCGGCAGGATGGGCTGGCGGTGGCCGAGGCCGTCCGCGAGGGATGTGTTCAACGGTTTCGGCCCGTCATGATGACAGCGACAGTTGCCCTGTTGGGGCTCGTGCCGTTTCTGTTTGCGACGGGACCCGGATCCGAGGTGCAACGGCCGCTTGCGATTGTGGTGATCAGCGGTCTGATTTCATCGACCCTGCTCACACTTGTGGTCCTGCCAACACTCTATCGCTGGTTTGATGACGAACCCCAAGAGGTTTAACGGCCGGAATAATTCATGCAAAATGACTGCGAGAAATTACCGCACGGAGCAATCGATAGGAGACTCGTAAAGTGAAAGAGATCCGCGCCATCATTCGGCCCAATCGGCTATCGCGCCTGCGCGAGGCCCTGCGTGGGATACCCAATTTCCCTGGCGTGACCGTCTTTAATGTCAAAGGATTCACAGCCCCCTCGTCTGTGGATCGTCGGTCGCTGCGGGATGAGCTGACGGATTTCACCGATAAAGTCATGGTCTGCGTGCTGGCAGAAGGGGACATGGTGGAGACGATCCGCGCCGCCATGATCGAGGCCTGCCAGACTGGACAGATCGGCGACGGGCTGGTTTGGGTAGTCGACATTCAGAGCATGCATCGTGTCCGTGATGGCACCTCGTATTCGGTAGCTCAGACTTCTTTGGATAAGTCGACTCGCTAGGTCATCTGCGATAATCGCCGGATGCAATTCGAGATTCATCCGGTCACCGCGTTCCAGCAAAACTGCTCCCTGGTCGTCTGTCCGATGACCCAGCGGGCGGCCTTCGTGGACCCGGGCGGGGATATTGATCACCTTCAGGCAGTCGCCCAGCAGGCTGGGGTCACGATTGAAAAGATCCTGCTCACCCACGGCCATATTGATCACTGCGGCCAGGCGGGACTGCTGGCTCGGCAGCTCGGTGTGCCGATCGAAGGGCCGCACCAAGAGGATCAGTTCTGGATTGATCAGCTCAAGACTCAGGGCATGATGTTCGGTATGGCGGGGGCGGAAGCCTTTACGCCGGACCGCTGGCTTGTGGACGGCGATACGGTATCGGTAGGCCAAGAGACGATGCGTGTCATTCATTGCCCAGGCCACACGCCAGGCCACGTCGTCTTTGTCAACGAGACGGATCGACTGGCCTTTGTTGGGGATGTGCTGTTTGCGGGTTCAATTGGACGAACGGATTTTCCCCGCGGTAATCATCAGCAACTCATTGACTCGATTCGCGGAAAACTATTTCCCTTGGGCGATGACATAGAGTTTGTCCCAGGCCATGGGCCCATGAGTACATTTGGAGAGGAGCGACGCTCCAATCCATTTGTCGGAGAGTAGAGATGTCGAAATACCAGAAAGAAAAAGTGCTGAGTGTCCATCATTGGAACGACAGCCTCTTTAGCTTCACCACCACACGCCGGCAGGGCCTACGCTTTCGTAATGGCCACTTTCTGATGATTGGCCTGGAAGTCGAGGGCAAGCCCCTCGTTCGGGCCTATAGCGTGGTCAGTCCCAACTACGAAGAG
>JAGWWC010000049.1 GCA_018970545.1 Betaproteobacteria bacterium
CGCAATCCCTTGGGCCCGCTGCAGGGCATCGACACCTTAAAGCTGCCGCGTTAACACGGGGCGCCCCGTGTTTTGCCTTTCGCTATTGGCCAAAGATGCTTGTGGCAATCACCAAGGCAGCGGCTGCGGCCACCGCCAGCCACACGAGCCCAGGCCTCATCGCACTTGATGGTGATGCGGGTGAGGAAGCCGACGGGTCCGCCGGCCCATTTTCTGTTTGCACAGAGGCGCTGACACTGCTGGGCGCAACCGCCTGGGCGAATGCAGCAAAAAAATCAGCAGAAAGTTTTCGGGCCGATCCCTCGATCAGCCGGCTGCCCAGCTGGCCAAGCTTTCCGCCGATGGAAGCCTTGGCGGTATACGTGAGCCTTGTCTCTTCGCCGTTTTCTTGAAGGTGGATGTCTGCGCTGCCTTTGGCGAAGCCCGCCGCACCACCCGCGCCCTCGAAATGCAGGGTGTAGCCCTCCAGAGGTCGAACGTCGGTCATGCTGACTTTGCCGCTAAAGCGGGCGGTCACCGGACCGAGCTTGATCATGACTTTTGCCTGCAATTCATTTTCAGAAACACGTTCGATTGACTCACAGCCGGGAATGGATTTCAAAAGCACATCGGTGCTGTTTAATCCGGCCCAGACCGTTTTTAGCCCGGCAGGAATCTGTGCTTCGCCCTTGATGTCCACGATGTGTCGCTAGAGGTAGTGGGCTATGCGGGTCATCAGCCCGCCACTGGCCCGCATGGCGAGCTGTACCGGCCGCGGCAGATCGGCAGCGCCTTCGCCCAAGGCGGTCTGCATGTGTTTATTTTCATCTTCCCTCATCTGGGCCACCACTGCCCGCGAGGCCTCATCGGCCGCAGGCAGACGCTCCATATGCTGCATCAAATGCTGCTCGACCTGCCGCTCGGTCTCTGCCAAAAATCCCAAGGACACGCGATCTCCCATGCGGCCAGCAATCGCCCCCAGTGCAAATGCACCCGCATACCAAATTGGCGCCAACAGCGACGGCCGACCGCCAAGGGCCTGAATCCTCTGGGCGGTCCAGTTTAGGTGATCGGTCTCTTCTGCCGCTGCCTCTTTGAGCAGGCGAACTGTTTCAGGAGATGCGGCGGTCATGGACTGGCCTTGATAGAGCGCCTGAGCAGCCACTTCACCGGAGTGATTCACGCGCATCAGCGCCGTTGAGAGTTTTCTCTCTTCGTCTGACAGTGAGGGCTCGTCCATGCCCTTGGCAGGGTAGGCCCGACGACTCGGCGGTGTAGTCGCTATTGATCGCAGAAAGTGATCGGCAGCACCGAAGAGTTGATCCAAAGGAGATAGCAGCCGCATGGTGAGCCTTAGGCCAAAAACCGTTTGGCCAGCAGCTGCCAGAAGGTCGCCCCAATCGGAATGAGGTCGTCATTAAAGTCATAACTTGGATTGTGCAGGGTACAGGGCCCAAGGCCGTGGCCTTGAGACCGATGCAGCCCGCTGGCATCACCATTGCCAAGAAAGATGTAGGCGCCGGGCTTTTCCAAGAGCATGTAAGCAAAATCCTCTGCGCCCATCGTCGGTTCCACATTTCGCTGCACCATCGTCTCCCCCACGATGTCAGCAGCAACATCGGCCGCAAACATTGCCTCATGGCGATGGTTGATGGTGGGGGGATAGTTGCGGTTGAACTGAAAATCGGCCTGCGCCGTGAAGGCACTGGGCAGCTGGCTGCAAATCCGGCGCATTCCGGCCTCAATGGTGTCAAGCGCCTGCAGCGAGAAAGTCCGTACCGTGCCCTTCATCACGCAGTGATCGGGAATCACATTCGTGGCTTCGCCCGCATGGACCTGGGTCACCGAGAGCACAGTGGCATCAATCGGCTTGGTCTCCCGCGAGACCAGACTCTGAAAGGCGAGAATGAGATGGCTGGCAATCAGCACCGGATCCACCCCCAAGTGGGGCATGGCCGCATGGGCACCCTTGCCGCGCACCGTAATTTCAAACTCATTGCTGGACGCCATCATTGCGCCCGGGTTCATGCCAAATTCCCCAACCTTCAGTCCTGGCCAGTTGTGGATCGCAAACACCGCATCACAGGGAAACTGTTCAAATAAACCATCTTCAATCATGGCCTTTGCGCCGCCACCCCCCTCTTCGGCGGGCTGAAAGATCAAGACAACGCTGCCAGCAAAATCACGGTCCAACGACATTGCTTTTGCCGCTGCCAGCAGTGTGGCGGTGTGGCCATCATGGCCGCATGCATGCATCTTGCCCGCATGCCGACTCGCATGCGCAAAGGTATTGAGCTCACTCATGGGCAGCGCATCCATATCCGCCCGGAGTCCAATCATCGTGCGTTGCTGTCCTGACCCGATTGGCCGATGGCCCTTGATCAGCCCCACTACACCAGTTTTGCCCAGCCCCGTCACGACCTGGTCGCAGCCATAGTCGCGCAACTCCTGGGCCACCAGGCTTGCGGTGCGGTGCTCTTCGAATTTCAGCTCAGGATGGGCATGGATATCCCGCCGAATGGCGCGAATCGGGCCAATGAGTCCGCTGATGGCTTCGGGAATTTTCATCAGCCGATTTTAGCCCGCCTGGTGCTGCAGCGCCCGGAAATCCCTGCGATTTCAGGCGATCAATCAGGAGCGATAGATGACCTCAACCGACTCCCGTGGCAGGTGTTCGGCCAGCGTTCGGATCAGGTCTTCTTCGGGCTTGACACGCCAATCTTCGGGCAGCTGGATATCACACTGGGCGCCATCACGCAGCAGCCTAAAAACAATCGGGCAGCCCTGCCGCGGCGCCCGGAAGGGCTCCAGTAAGCTGCGGATCTTTTCCGGCGCAGCATCGCCCGAGGTCAGGTTTAACCGCAGGCCCATTGAAAATTTAATGCGCGCCTCGCCCAGCGTCAGCAACTCAGTGGCCGCGCCCCGAAGCCCGCCTGAAAAATCATCGTTTTCAACTCTTGCACACACAATCAAGGGCTCGTCGACTTTGATGGAGTGGCGATAGCGGTCCCAAAGCTCGGAAAATACGGTGAGCTCCAGCCTGGCAGTTCCATCGTCAATCTCGACAATGCGCATCATGCCGCGTTTGGTCATCTGGGCCCGGCTGGCACTGACAATGCCAGTAATCCACACCGGATCGCGTGAGGGATTCAGTCGATTCAGTGTGATGGAGATAAATCGTCGAATTTCCGGCGCATACGATGCAAACAGGTGGCCGGAAAAGCAAAATCCCAGGGCCTGTTTTTCTTCGAGCAGCTGCTCGCGTTCATTCCAAGCCGCGACTTTCGGCATCTCGATGGCCTGGGCCGACTGCGCAGGGTCCTCAAATAAACCGCTCTGGTGTACGTTTGCATGAGCCTGATCGGCGGCATTGATGGCTAGCCCAACGCAGGCAAGCAGCTGAGCCCGGTTCTCGTGCAGTGAATCAAAGGCGCCTGCCTTGACGAGTGCTTCCACGGCGCGTCGGTTCACGATCCGCCGATCGATACGCTGGCAGAAGTCAAACAGTGAATTAAACGGCCCGCCCTGCTGGCGGGCAGAGAGAATGTTGAGCACCGCATTTTCACCGACGCCACGGATGGCACCCAATCCATATTGAATTTGCAGCGTGGGCCGCTTCGCCGGCGTGTCTGCCGAAGGCGGCGCTCCAGCGCTCTGGGGCAGAGTGATCGGCTCAAATCGATACGCCGAAGTGTTGATGTTGGGTGCCATGACTTTCACACCGTTGGCCTGCGTATCGGCCAAGAAAAAAGCCACCTTATCGGTGTCATCCATATCCGCCGAGAGCGTTGCCGCCATAAACTCTGCCGTGTGATGGGCTTTGAGCCAGGCGGTCTGATAAGTGAGTACTGCGTAGGCTGCGGTGTGGGATTTGTTAAAGCCGTATTCGGCAAATTTCTCCATCAAGTCAAAAAGCCGAGTGGCCAAGGACTGGCTATGGCCTTTGGCAAGCGCGCCATCGACAAAAATAGCGCGCTGCTGGGCCATCTCCTCGGCCTTTTTCTTGCCCATGGCCCGACGCAGTAAATCTGCTCCGCCCAGCGAGTAGCCGGCAATGATCTGGGCAATCTGCATCACTTGCTCCTGATAGACAATCACGCCGTACGTCGGCGATAGGCAGTCCTTCAGCGAGTCATGAAAGTAATCAATTTGCTGCTCTCCGCGCTTGCGCTTGATGAAGTCATCGACCATGCCGGAATTCAAAGGCCCCGGCCGATACAGCGCCAACACAGCAATGATGTCTTCAAAGCGGTCGGGCTGCAGCTTGGCGAGCAGCTTTTTCATGCCGTCCGATTCCACTTGGAAAATGGCGGTTGTATTGGCATCACGCAGCACCTGATAGGCAGCAGGGTCATTAAAGCCATCGAGCTCACGGAGCGTGAGGTGCCGATCGGGGTAAAGGCCATTGATGTAATCCACGGCCATCTGAATGATGGTGAGATTTCGTAAGCCCAGAAAATCAAACTTCACTAGGCCGGCCGCCTCGACATCGTCTTTGTCGTACATCGAGACAATGCCGTCGCTGCCCTCCGAGCCGGGCGCCTGATACAGCGGGCAGAAATCGGTCAGCCGGCCCGGCGCAATCAATACGCCACCCGCATGCATGCCGACATTGCGCGTCAGATCTTCGAGTGGCCGCGCCAGCGCCAAAAGCTCGCGGACTTCATCTTCTTTTTCCGCACGTTCCGCGAGTATGGGCTCTTCTTTTTTTGCTTCTTCAAGCGACAGCGGCTTGTTTTGCACCACAGGAATCAGCTTGGAGAGCTGATCGCAAAAGTTGTAGGGCAGATTCAACACCCGCCCCGCATCGCGGATCACCGCTTTTGAGGCCATCGTGCCAAACGTTACGATCTGGCTGACCGCATCCTTGCCGTATTTGCTGCGCACATAGTCAATGACTTTGTAGCGATTGTCTTGGCAGAAGTCGATGTCAAAGTCGGGCATGGAGACCCGCTCGGGATTGAGAAACCGCTCAAACAGCAAGGCGTAGGGAATGGGATCCAGATCGGTAATCCCCAGGCTATAGGCCACCAGCGAGCCCGCACCCGAGCCACGGCCCGGCCCCACGGGCACACCATTGCGTTTGGCCCAGTTGATGAAATCGGCCACGATCAAAAAATAACCCGGAAATCCCATATCGATAATGGTTTTGATCTCCATCTCAAGCCGTTCACGGTACGACGCTGCATGGCGATCGCGAATCTCGGAATTCACAAATCGCTCGATCAGCCGCTGCTCGAGGCCCTCGCGGGCGCTCAAGCGCAGATAGTCTTCCAGGCTCTCACCGTTGGGCGTTGGGAAATTCGGCAGCTGCGGCCGGCCCAGCTGCAGCGTGACAGAACATCGCCGGGCAATTTCAACCGAGTTGGCAAGGGCCTGCGGCAGATCAGAAAATTTTTCCACCATTTCTGCCTGCGAGGCCAAGTACTGAGAAGCGGTGAAGCGGCGCTGCCTGCGGCCACTGACCAGCGTCTCGCCCTCGGCGATGCAGACGCGCGCCTCGTGTGAGCGAAAGTCCTCAGGCTCAAGAAACTGCACCGGATGGGTCGCCACCACGGGAACCTGATGCCGCAGCGCCAGCGCGACCGCACTGCGAATGTAAGGCTCCTCTCCGGGATGACCCGCGCGCTGCAGCTCAAGATAAAAACGATCACCAAACGCAGCGAGATAACGCTGCAAAATGGCATCGGCCGGCCCAGACTGCATTGCCGATTTTGATTTCGCCAGTGCATCGGCAATCTCTCCAGCGAGCCCTCCGGATAGTGCAATCAAGCCATCGGCAAGTGATCCTTGGCCATTGACGCCTGGCTCGGTGAACCATTCGGTTCTGACCTCACCCCGATCACGGTAAGAGTTCTTCAGCCATGCCCGTGTCAACAACTCACAGAGATTTTTGTAACCAAGATCGTTTTGCGCCAGCAGCAGCAAGCGGAAAGGCCGATCCCGATCGACGGAGTTTGTTATCCACACATCGGCGCCCAGAATCGGCTTGACGCCAGCAGCGCGGGCCGCCTTGTAAAATTTGATGTAAGCAAAGGTATTGCCGAGATCCGTAATCGCTAAGGCGGGCTGATGATCGCCGGCCGCCTTCTGGACCGCCGCCTCAAGTCGAACGATGCCATCTGCGATCGAATATTCCGAATGAATGCGAAGGTGAACAAATTCAGGGCGCTGCATAGCCCGGATTTTCGCATTTTCAGCGGCGCAAGCGACGGCCGGTCCGGCCGTGGTGCCGAGGGAGGGACTCGAACCCTCACGCCATCACTGGCACCGGATTTTGAGTCCGGCGCGTCTACCAGTTCCACCACCCCGGCGGGCAGAAAAGGACCTTAGTATACCGGCGATGGAACTCAGCCGTATTCATCTCACGCGTGATCAGTCGCCCGTGTTTCGGGATCTCTCGCTGTCGTTGAATGAGCCACGTATTGGCCTGGTTGGCAGAAATGGCTCTGGCAAAAGCTCGCTATTGCGGCTGATGAAGGGCCTGCTGACCGCAGATTCTGGCGCAATTCATCGGCCTGGCTCAGTCGGCATTGTGTTTCAAAATTCAGAGCATCAGCTGTTATTTCCGACGGTGATGGAGGAGCTCTGTTTTGGCCTGCGCGAGCGGGGCTGCAGCGAGCAGGAGGCCCGTGCCTGTGCGCAGCGGGTGCTGCGTGATTTCGGCGCGATGGAATTCGAGTCGCGCGCTGTGCACGAACTCAGCGACGGACAAAAACAACTCCTCTGTCTGTTCGAGGTCTTGGTCGATGGCGCAGACACCGTGCTGCTGGATGAGCCCTGTGCGAGCCTGGATCTTGCCAGCCGCAATCAAGTCATGCGGATCATCAAGTCGCTGCCGCAGCAGGTGATCATGGCCACCCACGACCTCGAGCTGCTGCAAGGCTTTCCTCGCGTGATCTGGCTCGATCAGGGCGAAGTCCAGGCCGATGGGCCGGCCGATGCAGTGATCTCCGCCTACCGCCGCCGCGTTCAGTCCGAATGATTTCGCTTTATCTCTCCGGTCAAACATGGCTGCATCGCATTCCCGCGGCAGTGAAATTGGTGGGCCTTGCGCTGGCCTCCATTGGCCTGCTCTTTGTCAAAGAATGGATTGCCCTCATGCCAGTGGTGCTGCTTCTCGCGCTGGCTTACGCATCACTGGGCCGGCCGGGCCGGCAGCGGCTACTCGGGCTGCGCGGCCTGGCGGTGCTCATTGCGGCCCTTGGGGTTTTTCAGGGCCTGGTGATGGACTGGGATCAGGCAGCCAATACGGTCGTGCGGCTTCTGATGATGGTGATGCTGGCCGATCTCATCACCATGACCACGCCGCTTCAGCGGCTTTTGGAAATCACAAGCCGACTTGTTGCGCCTTTGGATCGGCGCGGAAACATGCGGCGACAGCTCGCCTTTGCGGTAGCCCTGATGATTCGCTTTGTGCCATTACTGGCTCAGCAGTGGCAGGCCCAGCGCTGCGCGTATCGGGCGCGCACCAGTCGGCGTCCAAAACCTTTTTTGCTGGCAGTGTTTTTATCTCAGGCCTTGCGCAGAACAGATCAGATCGCGGAATCGATCGCTGCGCGAGAGGCCAAAAAACGCCTGCTGGGGTAAGCCCCGCGGGCGCTCGATCCGACCCCTCGTCTACACTCTCTTGATGTTGACCACACGAGATCTTGTTCGGATTGCGTTATTTGCTGCGTTGATTGCGGTGATGGGCCTGATCCCAAAGTTTGATCTCCCGTTTACTGCGGGCGTACCCGTTACTGCCCAGACTCTGGGGGTCATGCTGGCCGGCTTGATGCTGGGGCCCCGACGCGGTGTCCTGGCGGTGCTGCTGTTTTTGTTTGTCGTTGCCATGGGCGCACCGGTGTTGTCTGGCGGACGCGGCGGCCTTGGTGTTTTTTTTGGACCTACGATCGGATTTTTAATTGGCTGGGTAGCGGGCGCCTGGGCCTGCGGCGCGGCTTTTGAGCGTCTCCATGTCTGGCTGCCATCGCGGCGTTTTCTGGCAGCCTTGATTGCCTGCTGGGTCGGCGGCATTGTGGTGATTTATGCCTTCGGCGTGCCAGGCATTGCGTTGCGCACAGAGCTCACGCTGCCAAAGGCAGCGATGGCCAGCATCATCTTTTTGCCAGGTGATATCTTGAAATCGCTCATCGCCGCCTGGCTAGTGGCAAGACTGGGGGGCAGCCGTTGAAATCAGAGTCTTTGCGAAGCTGGCAGCTATCGGATTTTGATTTTGAATTGCCCGAGGATCGGATTGCCCAGCAGCCCACACAGCGTCGATCCGACAGCAGGCTTTTGGTGGCTGCCGATCCGGTAAAGGATCAGCAGTTCACCGACCTCTTGGATCTTCTACACCCGGGTGATGTACTGGTGTTTAACAATTCAAAAGTCATTCCTGCGCGGCTTTATGGCACCAAGCCAACAGGCGGAAAAGTTGAGATTCTGATTGAGCGTATTTTGGAAAATCGGCAGGCCGTGGCGCTGCTGCGATCAAGTAAAAAAACCACAGACAACACCCTGCTGACCGTAGAAGGCAGCAGCGGATCGGCGGCGATTGTGCTGAGCCGATACGGCGAGACCCAGGATCGTTTTCTGCTGCAATTCGATCGGCCGGTCTTGGAGGTTTTAGAAGTCGATGGCGAGATTCCGCTGCCGCCGTATATTGCTCACCGGCCCAATGCTCTGGATGTGCAGCGCTATCAGACCGTCTACGCCCAGAACCCCGGCTCGGTGGCCGCACCGACTGCCGGCCTGCACTTTGATGAACCCTTTCTGCAGGCCTTGGTGAACAAAGGCATCCAGCGGGCGTCGGTCACACTGCACGTGGGAACAGGCACGTTTGCGCCGGTCCGTGTGGATCAGATTGATCAGCATCAAATGCACAGTGAGTGGTGCGAGATTTCTGCCGAAACCGCAGCAGTAATCAACGCCGCAAAGGCCAGGGGATCGCGGGTGGTGGCGGTGGGCACCACCAGCCTGCGCACCCTGGAGTCGGGCGCTGTCAAAGGCACGGCTGCAGACGATTCACCGCGGGTCCGGGCAGGCAGCTGGGAGACAAATCTTTTCATTCGGCCCGGCTACTCGTTTCAGATGGTCGATAGCCTGCTGACCAATTTTCATTTGCCCAGGTCGACCCTCTTAATGCTGGTGGCTGCCTTCATCGGTTATGACAAGATGCGGGCCACTTATCAGCATGCAATCGATGCACGCTATCGATTCTTCAGCTACGGGGATGCCATGTTCTGCCCGCAACACATATGAAATTCGAACTGCTCCAGACAGATGGCGCTGCCCGCCGCGGCCGATTGACACTTGGCCACGGCACGGTGGAGACCCCCATCTTTATGCCAGTGGGCACCTATGGCGCGGTCAAGGCTGCCGCACCCGCCGACCTCAGCGCGATTGGCGCGCAGATCGTATTGGGCAATACCTTTCATCTCTGGCTTCGGCCTGGCCTTGAAGTCATGGGCCAACACGGCGGCCTGCACCAGTTCATGAATTGGTCGAAACCGATTCTCACGGACTCGGGGGGATTTCAGGTCTGGAGCTTGGGAGAGCTGCGCAAAATTTCCGAAGAAGGCGTTGCCTTTCGGTCGCCAGTCAATGGCGATAAGCTGTTTCTTACCCCGGAAGAGTCGATGCGGATTCAGACCGTGCTGAACTCGGACATCGTGATGGTGTTCGATGAATGCACGCCTTACCCCGCAACGCAGGAGGAGACTGCCCAGTCCATGCGGCTGTCGCTGCGCTGGGCGAAACGCTCGCATCAGGCCTTTCGTGAGTTGGCAAATCCCAATGCACTTTTCGGCATCGTGCAAGGCGGCATGATGGAGTCGTTGCGTGCCGAATCCGCAGCGGGCCTTCTGGAAATCGGATTTGATGGCTACGCCATCGGCGGTCTGTCGGTGGGTGAGCCCAAAGAGGACATGATTCGCATGCTTCAGACCACGACCCCGATTTTGCCGGCAGACAAGCCCCGCTATCTCATGGGGGTGGGCACGCCAGAAGATCTCGTAGAGGGCGTTGCTCGGGGGGTCGATATGTTTGATTGTGTGATGCCCACGCGCAATGCCCGCAATGGATGGCTGTTTACGCGGTATGGCGATTTGAAGATTCGCAATGCCCGCTATCGCAACGATTTGGGCCCGATCGACCCTTCCTGCCACTGCCCAGTCTGCGATCCCCAGCGCCACGGCGACGACCGCCCCCCTTTTTCCAGAAGCTATCTGTATCACCTGCAAAAAGTTCAGGAAATCCTCGGCGCCCACTTGGCCACCGTGCACAACCTGTATTTCTATCTGGACCTCATGCGGCAGATGCGCGAGGCGATTTCGGCTGGCCAATTCGAGTCCTGGCGAAGGACCTTTGAACAAGACCGGGCCCGGGGTGTAGAGCCCTAGTGAGGTCGGGCGCCGCCGGTATACTTGTGGCCTTTTCCAAAGGAGGTTGTCCGTGCTGATTTCCCCCGCTTTTGCGCAGGCTGCCGGCGGCACGCCCGAGTCTTCGCTGATGAGTTTTATTCCACTCATCCTGATGTTTGTCGTGCTCTACTTTTTGATGATCCGGCCCCAAATGAAGCGTGCAAAAGAGCACAAGTCCATGCTGGCTGCGCTGAGCAAAGGCGATGAGGTGGTCACGGCCGGCGGTGTGGTGGGCAAGATCACCGAGATCGACGAGGCCTACGTCACGCTGAATGTGGGCAGCGAGGCCCCAGTGAATATTCATCTGCAAAAGCAGGCAATTCAGACCCTGCTGCCCAAGGGCACCATCAAGAGCATCTAAGCAGTGAATAAGCTTCCCATCTGGCGTGCCATCGTCATGGTGGTCGCGCTGGCCTTTGGCCTGCTGTACACGCTGCCGAATTTTTTTGGCGAG
>JAGWWC010000115.1 GCA_018970545.1 Betaproteobacteria bacterium
GAAAAAACAATTCGTTATCAGATCCAAGAGATGCTGCGGATTGAGAAGACGTTTGAGGAAACGGGGATTCAAGATGAGCTGGATGCCTACAACCCACTGATTCCGGATGGCCGTAACTTCAAGTGCACGATGATGATTGAGTATTCGAACCCCGAGGTCCGCAAGACGGAGCTTGCAAAGCTCAAGGGCGTTGAGGATCGGGTCTGGGTGCAGGTCGAGGGCCGTGAGAAGGTCTTTGCGATTGCCGACGAGGATCTGGAGCGAGAAAACGAAGAAAAGACATCCTCGGTGCATTTCATGCGATTTGAACTCGACGAGGATATGGCCGGCGCGCTGAAATATGGCGTGGGCCTGGCCATGGGTGTCGATCATCCCAACTACAAAGTGGTGGTGGATCCTGTGGCAGCTGAGACGCGGGCCTCGCTGGTCAGGGACCTTGCTTAAGATAAAATGTGAAGGTCACATCACGAGATAAAGGAAAGACTGCAGTGAGCGCAAAAAATGTTCTTGGTGGTCCTCTTGCGCCCTGCAGCCTGGATCCCGTGACGGGCTTTTTTCGAGATGGCTGCTGCAATACGTCCTCTGAAGATTACGGCAGTCATACGATCTGCGCCCAGATGACCGATGCTTTTTTGGCATTTTCCAAGTCGCGCGGTAATGACCTCTCGACCCCAAATCCCGAGTACCGTTTTCCTGGCCTGAAGGCCGGCGATCGGTGGTGCCTGTGCGCTGCCCGCTGGCGCGAGGCTGCCGAGGCGGGCCTTGCACCGCCCGTGATTCTGGAATCCACACATGAGCGGGCGCTCGAGGTCGTAGCGCTTGCCGATCTCGAGTACCACGCCCTGCAGACCGCTTAGCCGCAGGGTTCACCTTCGGTATTAGCCCCGGACCGACTGGGGTCTCTGAGGTTTTGTTTTACTGCCTTGGAACTGATCACCGTTCCACTCAGTCCATAACAAAAAACTAAATTTCCTTATGTCCTCACATTTGGTTGTTTCGGCAGTTCAGTCATGCCGCTTGGCGCCGCTTAGTTTGTTGAAAAGACGGTGTTCAGCTCGGCTGTTGTTCGTAGTCGCTCTTGCTGGGTCTACGGCCACTGCGGCCGCCCAATCAACGCCGATTGCGTCGCAGCTGACGATTGATCAGATCACCGAGGTGGTCTTACAGCACAACACCGATTTCGCCGCGGCCGCCCGAAGCCGAGATGCCGCCACGGCGGCGGTGCGCTCCGCACGCGCCCTGCCTAATCCGCGCCTTGAGATCGCCTCGGGCGATACCGCCCTGCGTCCAGCAAGCGCTGCAGTTGCGGGCCGTGTGGAGACTCGCGGTGTCGCCCAACTCATCGAGAATCCTTTTTTGCGTAGCGCTCGAATCGATGCAGCCTCTGCCGGATCAGCAGCGGCTGGCCACGAGCTCACCTCGGTGCGGAATAATCTGGTGGCGGAAGTGCGGCTGCGTGTCTTTGAGGCACTGTTGAGGCTTGAGGAGGAAATCGCGGCCCGCGACGCAGTCCGGCTACTCGAGCAGATCCGTGATCGCGTCAAGCTCAGGGTGGATACCGGCGAAGCGCCACGGTTCGAGTTAATCAAGGCGGATGCTGAAATCATCAGCGCCCGGCAGCGACAGGTGAGCGCTGCAATCAAAGCCGAGCAGGCCTTCATCACATTGAATCGCTTGGCGGCAGGCCGCCTGCCAGAGAGATGGTCGATTG
>JAGWWC010000116.1 GCA_018970545.1 Betaproteobacteria bacterium
ACCAACACCAGGGCGTTGGTTTTATTTGAAATGGCCATTAAAAGCGTGCCACGAATCCGAGCCTGCAGGTTTTCTTCGGTGACATCCTCGGCAAGGCCTGCAAACACGCCCGCAAGTGATGACTTAAAGGCCTCATATAGCGCGGTAATCGAAATCGTATCCGCCTGCACTCCAAGGGCCCGCGCGCAGGCGGTGGCATCTTCAATGCTCATCGCCGCAGTAAACGGCGACGGCATGATGACCGCACGCACATGCTCAGGGCCCAAGGCATCGGCAGCAATTGCAGTCACCAATGCAGAATCCACGCCACCCGAAAGGCCGATGACCGCGCCTTTAAAGCCATTTTTGTGGACGTAGTCGCGGGTGCCCAACACCAGGGCCTGATAGGCCTGCTGCTCCACAGAGAGCTCAGCCGCAATGGCGTTTTCACCTTCGCCCTCTAAGACCGCGCCTTCGAAAAAATCCACCACCAAGAGGTCTTCCTGAAATTGCGGGGCCCGGGCAATCAGATTGCCTTTTGCGTCCAACACAAAGGAGCCGCCATCAAAGACCAGTTCATCTTGGCCGCCAACAAGATTGCAAAACGCCACCGGCAATCCCAGCCGGGAAGCGTTGGCGCGGACCACATCCTGACGCTCGCGCAGCTTATCCAGATGAAACGGTGAAGCGTTTAACACCAACAAGAGATTTGCGCCTGCTGCCTTGGCCATGGCCGGCGCCCGCGAGGCCCAGATGTCCTCGCAGATATTGACTGCCAGCCGCACCCCATTGACCTCGAAGATGCAGGGCGCGCCATCGGGCACGAAATAACGCTGTTCATCAAAGACCGCGTAGTTGGGCAGCTCAAGCTTGCCGTAGCTGCCGATCACCTTGCCATAGCGCAATACCGTTGCCGCATTAAAGGTGTGCTGCTCACGTGCACGCGGATGGCCAACAACAACGGTTAACTCCGCGATCGATTTCAGCTGCTCGGCAAGCCCGCCCAGCGCTTGATCGCAGGCGGCTAAAAACGCAGGCCGCAGGAGCAGGTCCTCGGGCGGATAGCCGGTCAGCGCAAGCTCGGGCGTGACCATGACCGACGCGCCCATGGCCTGGGCCCGATGGGCCGCATCGATGATCCTTTGAGTATTGCCGGCGAGATCGCCTACCCGACTGTTGATCTGGGCAAGCGCAACCTTCAGCATTTAAGCGCCGGATTCTTTCTTGTAGCGGACCATGCCACCGGAGATTTCCTGCTTGGCCTCATCGGGCCCTGCCCAGCCCTTGACCTTGACCCACTTTCCTTTTTCGAGATCTTTGTAATGCTCAAAGAAGTGCTGAATGGTGGCTAAGCGCTGTTGGTTGATGTCTTCAATTTTCTTCCAGTGGCTATACATTCCGAGAATCTTGTCGACTGGCACGGCCAAGACCTTGGCATCACCGCCGGCCTCATCCTCCATCATCAGCATGCCAAGCGCCCGGCAGCGGACCACAGCGCCCGGGGCTACGGCAAACGGCGTGATCACCAAGACATCGACTGGGTCGCCATCGTCGGAGATGGTCTGGGGCACATAGCCATAGTTACAGGGGTAGTGCATGGCGGTAGTCATGAACCGATCCACAAACAAAGCACCCGTCTCTTTGTCCACTTCGTACTTGATGGGCTCGGAGTGGGCCGGGATTTCGATGATGACGTTGAACTC
>JAGWWC010000006.1 GCA_018970545.1 Betaproteobacteria bacterium
GGGGCCGCCCGCAGGGTAGGGCACCATCAGTGAGACCGTTCCGTTGGGATAGGCCATGGCCAGTCCCGGTGCAAAAGCAATCACGCAGGCCATCAGGGCCGCGATCGGTTTTCTAAACAGCTGATTCATGGTTGTCTCCTTGGTTTAGTCGGGAGCGGTCAGCTCCTCTGAAAGCCATCTTAGGCACTTGCAAAGACAATCAAAAGACTATATTTTTGCTTTAGTGACAACTATAGGTAGTCATTTCAGACCTTAAACCCTCCGATGCGTGACCATCAGCTGCGGGCCTTGATGCAGGTTGCCGAATCCGGCTCGATCCGAGCGGCTGCGCGGGACCTAAATCTCAGCCAGAGTGCCCTGACCAAGGCGCTGCGCGAGCTAGAAGAGTCGGTAGGCGCCGCCCTGGTCTCGCGCAGCTACCGGGGGGTCGAGTTCACGCCGGCCGGGCAGGCGCTGCTGACCCGGGCCCGCCTGTCCCGGTCCATGTTGCAAAAAGCCCAGGAGGAGATCAGTGCCCTGAAGGGCGGTTCAGGGGTCCGCGTGGCCTTCGCGATGACTCCGGTGGTCGCGGCCGCGGTGATGACCAAGGCCTTTCGTGAGTTTGAGCGGATCGCGCCCGATGTTCAGATCTCTTTGGTTGAAGGTCTTCCCTCGATTGCGATTCCCGCCTTGATTGAGGGCCGAATTGATTTTGCCTTTGCGATCGCTAACTCGAAGGAGCTCCCGTTTGAGTTGAGTTTTCGTGAGATGGCCAAAATCGAGACCGCAATTGGCTGCCGCAAGGGCCATCCACTGGAGTCTGCCAAGCGTTGGTCGGAATTGCAGGATGCGCGTTGGGCCTTAAACCTGAGTGCCGGCAGCCAAGGTAATCAGCTGCTGCGATGGATGCGCGAGCGGGGCATGGGTGAGCCCAAGCGCCTCACGTACTGTGACTCGCCGCTGCTAATGAGCGATCTGATGCGCAGAGCAGATCGACTGTGTGTTGGGCCCAAGACACTGTTTTCGGACCCGATCTTTGGCCATCAGATGAGTTTGATCGCCGTGGAGCCTGCGCCGCCTGATATGGTCCTGGGTGTGATCACTCTAAAGGGAGTGCCACTGACGCATGCGGCAAGCCAGCTGCTAAGTTGTTTTGAACGGCACCTTCGCGGGATTCGCTAGCATGGCGCTGGCGAGATGGTCGATTAAGAGTCGAACCCGATGCGGGATGTAGCGGTTACTGGGTAACACCGCATAAATACCCAAGGGCTCTGGTTCGTAGGCCTTGAGTATTACCTCGACACGCTTTTTTTCGAGATAGGGCGCGGCGATGAAATCCGGCTGACGGGTAATGCCCATGCCATGGGCGGCCGCCTCGGTTAACGCAATGCCGTTATTGGCAACGATTCTTCCGCGTACCGGCACCTGCATGAGCTGTTTTTTGTTTTGGTAAATCCACTGCGAGTTGCTCGCATCGTGCGAATAAATCAGGCACTCATGATGGCGTAAATCCTGCGGGCGTTCTGGCCGGCCATGGGCTTTCATATAAGAGGTGGAAGCAAGTGTGAGCAGCCGGCATTGGCCAAGCTTGCGCACAATATCGCTGGGGTTGAGATTACTGGTGATGCGGATACTGAGATCAAGGCCTTCTTCAATCAGATTGGAGCGCTCATCAGAAAGGGTCATCACCAGATCGATGTCGGGAGTGCGTTTTGCAAAGGAAAGCAGCAGCGGGACAATCTCTTTCATGCCAAACAGCAGAGGTAGCCCGATACGGATGCGGCCCTTTGCCGCGAGGCCTTCGCCACTAAGATTGGATTCCGCGGTATCCACCAGATTCAGAATCGCCCGGCAGTTCTCAAGGTAGTTGGTGCCCGCCTCGGTGAGCGTCAGGCTGCGGGTGCTACGGGTAATGAGCTGGACACCCAGGTGCTTCTCGAGCCCGGCGATCTGGCGAGTCACGACCGAGCGGGCGAGTTGAAGCGCATGGGCGACAGCACTGAAGCTGCCCGCCTCGGCCACCCGCACAAACATTTGCATCGCATCGAGTCGGTCCATATTGTTGCTAATTATGCAACAAATATGATCTGATTAGATACTTTTTACAGGCGTTCGAAACCCTTAGAGTTTCGGGCCATGAGCTCAAACCGTTTTTCACTCTTTGTGCCGCATGGCTCCCCAATGTTCGCGTTGCAGCCGGGAGCCGCGGGAGCGGCGTTGGCCGAAATCGGCAGTCAGTTCCGTGCGGCACGTGCCGTGGTGGTGGTCAGTCCGCACTGGGAGACAGAAATCCCAGAGGTGGGATTTGCTGCTCGCCCAACCACGATCCATGATTTTGGGGGTTTTGATTCGCGGCTATTTGAAATTCAATATCCTGCAGCCGGAGATCCGCAGGTGGCCCAGGCGGTATTAGATGCATTGCGTGCTGCGGGCTTCCAGGCAAAGGCAGATTCAGAGCGTGGCTTAGACCACGGGGTCTGGGTACCGCTTTTGCATATGTTTCCGCAGGCTAATCTGCCGGTGATTCCGGTATCGCTGCAGCATCACGCGGGCCCAGAGCATGCCTATCGGATTGGGCAGTCCTTGGCACCGCTTGCCGAGCAGGGATTTTTGATTGTGGGCTCGGGCAATGTGACTCACAACCTGCGGGACTGGCAGATGGTTCAGTCGCTTGGAAGCCCGAGGCCTGATTACGTTGCGGGGTTTTCGGACTGGGTCCATACGCAGATGACTGCCCGAAATACCGGGGCCTTACTGCGATATCGGTCAACCCAGCCCGATGCAGTCCGTGCCCATCCGCGGGATGAGCATTTTCTGCCGCTGATGGTTGCGTTGGGTGCGGCAGGCGAATCGGCCAAGCCTTATGCATTTTTTCGTGGCATCAGTGATCACGTGCTGGCCATGGATGGCTATGCCTTTCATTGACCTCACTCGCGGGCTGCGCCAATCCGAAGAGAAATCTCGCCCACTCCTTGCACCTGGCCGGTGATTTCATCGCCGGTGACCACCGGACCCACACCCTCTGGTGTGCCGGTGTAAATGAGATCGCCCGGTTGTAGATGATAAAAAAGCGATAGGTCTGCAATGATTTCGCGGATATTCCAAATCAGCTTATCGACATTGGACTGCTGCTTGGTTTGACCATTGACTTGAAGTGCGATTTCGCCGCGCTCGATGACAACACCCTCCATGGGAACGATCTCGGCGCAGACCGAGGACTCCTCCACATCTTTGCCCAGATCCCAGGGCCGACCTTTATCGCGGGCTGCCAGCTGCAGATCCCGCCGTGTCATGTCTAATCCTGCGGCATACCCATAAATGATCTCGTGGGCACGATCGGCCCATACACGAAAACCCGCCTTACCAATTGCCACGACCAGCTCCATTTCATAATGAAAATTTTTGGTCTCCGGCGGATAGGCGGTGGTTGCACCGCTTTCCAAAAGTGTCTGAGGCGACTTGGTGAAGTAAAACGGCCGCTCAGTGGATTTGTCTACCGGCTTGCCCATCTCGACCGCATGGGCGTGATAGTTTCTGCCAACAAAAAATAGGCGATGAATCGGGAAGCGTTCTGATTTTCCGCGGATGGGCAGTGACAGGGGTGGGGGTGGATTCCAGAGGTAAGTAGTCATGTTTTCTTTCTCGGCGAAGTCTTGTGGTGTCTCAAAGAGTTAAGGCCGCGTCTCATAGACACCGAGTTTTCGGTGCAGCGGCGATTCATCTGCCATAAACAGGAATGCGGGCGCGTTAGCGGAGCGGTTTTTGATGGTGATCGGCGTGTAGCCCGGCGCGCATGCAGTGTCGGCCTCATTTAAGAGGAACTGGGTTTGCGCGATCACCAGCTCGGACTGGCCTTCAATTTGATGAAACACAATTGCGGGCGAACGCGCAGGCAGCTTGAGCGTCTGCCCAGGCCGCAGCAGCAGGGCATAAAACCCAAGATTGTTTTGCACATCCTGGCCAGTTTCGGGATTCACATACGTGACCTGGACTGCCTCGAGCCCCGGCTGATCATCTGCCAGCGCGAGTAGGGACTGTCGCACCTCACTCCAGGGGTAACGAATGATGGGGTAGGCCTTGGGCTGCCGATCAAAGCTGGGCGTGGGCACCACGCCGCCACTCACATAGGCGCGCTCGCCGTGGCCGGGTATCACTTTTTGCCGCTCGCCTTCAATCGCATACGAGGTCTCGGTGTAGTAGATCAGTGGAAGATCGAGCACATCAAGCCAGACCACGGGATGCTCTCCCTCGTGACCATGCTCATGCCATACGCCAGTGGGCGTGAGAATCAGGTCGCCACGACGCATGGGGCATTTTTCTCCGTTAACAGTAGTGGTCGCGCCTTCGCCTTCAACCACCATACGGACTGCATTGGGGGTATGCCGGTGGGATGGCGCCCACTCGCCGGGCAGCAGCAGCTGCATACCTAAATACATGGCGGCACTGGCCTGCATTTTCTCCAGGCCATGGCCGGGGTTGGCCAAGACCAAGACCCGCCGCTCTGCTTTTTCCATGGGTGTAAGTTCACCGGCCTGAAGCAGCAGTGGCCGCATGGCCTGATACGACCAGTGCGTTGGCGTTGTTTTGCGACTCGGGATTTTTGGCGGCAAAACAGCGCGCAGATTGGGCCACAAAGGCACCAGGTTTTGTTCGGTGAGCTGATCCCGATAGGCCTGGGGAAGATCTTCAAGACGTCCAAGAGATTGCATGGGGCCCTCCTTTATTGCGCTGCTGATAAGCAATTATTGACATTCCAGTTATAAAGCCATTCCACGGCATCATAGAAGCGGTCTTGGGTTCTGCCCTTCCAGAGGCTATTTCGAACCAGGCGCTCCACATCCATCGCGTGATAGATCCTGCCCATCTCACGGCCCGACAACACAATGCGCGCAGTCCGCGCAACACGAGCCCGCTGATAAAGATCAAGTGCCTTATTCCAGTCGTTGGCGTGCACGCGCAGTGACTCGCCGAGTGTGACCGCATCTTCCATCGCCATGCAGGCGCCTTGGGCCATGTACTGGGTGGTGGGGTGGGCCGCATCGCCCAGCAGGGTCACCCGGCCAAAACTCCACTGGCCAATCGGTTCACGGTCGGCCGTGGCCCAGCGCTTCCAACTCTTCGGCAAGTCAATTAACTGGCGAGGCCGGGGGCTAATACCCTGAAAGTAGCTTTGCACTTCCTCTTTACTGCCCTCGGTGACTCCCCACTGCTCTTGCTGGCGGCTATGAAAGGTCACGACAACGTTGTATTGCTCCCCTCCGCGTAAGGGATAGTGGACCAGATGGCATTTCGGGCCTGCCCATAGGCTGGCCGCGTTCCATTGCAGATCTGTGGGAAAGTCAGCCTTATCCACAACTGCCCGATAGACGACATGGCCGGTGATGCGCGGAGGGTCATTCACAAACGCCTCGCGGACAACCGACTTCACACCATCGGCACCAATGAGCGCAACGCCTCGATGCGCATTTCCATTTTGGTCATAAGCGATGACGCCGTCTGCGTTTTGCTCGATGCGCTCGAGACGCGTATTGGTCAGAAATTGGACCCGCCCTGTTTCTTGGGCGCCTTCTAATAAAGAAAGGTGAACATCCGCCCGATGGATCACCGCATAAGGATTACCAAAGCGCTGACGGAAGGCCTCGCCGGTCTCTAGTCGGCCAATCAACGATTCATCGATGGCGTCATGCATCACCATGCACTCGGTGTAGACCGCGCGGCCCCGTGCCTTATCGCCCACACCCAAGGCATCGAAGGCATGAAATGCATTGGGCCCAAGTTGAATGCCTGCACCGATCTCACCGATGGCAGGGGCCTGTTCGAGCACGAGGACCTCAAAGCCCTGTCGAACCAGGGTCAGCGCCGCGGCCAGGCCGCCGATTCCGCCGCCGGCCACGATGACTGGTCCGCCTGGGGGGGATGTCATGGCTGCTCTCCTTTTGGTTATGGGTCGGATAAAAATAAGTGTACTAACGATTAGTATAAGGATAAAATAGCGGGCGTCAAGACTTTTTAAAAAGAGGTGTCAGATGCCAGGGGCAAAAGAGCGGCCGCCAGCGGGCTTTCACGACATGCCGGGACACTACATCCGGCGGCTGCAACAGATTGCGGTGGCGGTGTTTTTGCAGGAGCTCGAGTCGGTCGGCGTGACTCCGATTCAATATGCAGTCTTGCAGGCAGTGCGCGAGGCGCCCGGCTCAGATCAGCGTAGCCTTGCAGGCATGATCGGTCTGGACACCTCCACCATGGTCGGTGTGGTCGAGCGCTTGGAGTCCCGAGGCCTGGTGCACCGTGGCAGCACGCGGGCAGATCGACGTGTTCGGCTCCTGACGCTGACAGAAGAGGGGCGGTCGATCATGGCAAAGATGCAGCCGATGGTGAATCGGGCGCAGGAGAAAATACTCGAACCGCTGTCAAAAACAGATCGCAAAGAATTCATGCGGATGATCAAGGTTCTGGTCTCCACCAATAATGATTTAAGCAGAGCACCAAGCGAGGGGGTTTAAGCCATGCTGCGACTACATAGCTACTGGAGATCATCGGCGTCTTATCGTGTCCGCATTGCCTTGGGGCTGAAGGGCGTAACGTACGAGCACTTAACAGTGAACCTTTTAAAAAACGAACAAAGCCAGGCGGAATTCACTGCGCTTAATCCCGAAGGGCTGGTGCCGTTACTCGAACACGATGGACTGCGTTTATCGCAGTCCACTGCAATCATTGAATACCTCGAGGAGGCCTTTCCCAGTCCAGCGCTCATGCCGGCCGACCCGCAGGGCAGGGCCCGTGTGCGGGCAATTTGCCAGATGATTGCGTGCGATATTCATCCGCTCGATAACCTTCGAGTGCTGAAGTACCTCACCGGTGAGTTGGGACTGTCTTCTGAGCAAAAAGACACCTGGTATGCCCACTGGGTGATTGTCGGACTGACGGCGGTCGAAAAGCGCCTGGCTGAAAGTGCAACGGGCCAGTTTTGTCATGGTGATTTGCCAGGTATGGCGGATTGCTTTTTGGTGCCTCAAGTCGCCAATGCAAACCGGATGAAAGTCGACATTGCGCACCTAGAGCGGGTGGTGGCGATTAACGCCCGCTGCATGGCACTTCCTGCGTTTCAGCAGGCCCAGCCCTCGGCCTGCCCGGATGCGGTTGCAGCCTAAGTCATTGCCGCCGATTTTTAGCCGATAGCGATTTCGCATATGCCCACGCCTGCACCTCTATTGGATACAAAACTGCTGCGCATACTGGATGAGATCCTTACGCAGAGAAACGTCTCAAAAGCGGCTCGTAATCTCGGCATGTCTCAGCCTGCGGTCAGCGCGGCATTAAAAAAAATCAGGGAGGCAGTTAAAGACCCCCTGGTTGTTTCCGATGGCAAGGGATTGGTACTCACGACCCGGGCCCAGCAGATCCATCCCATGGTCAAGCAGGCGCTGGCCAACATCGAGGCCGTGGTGTCTTCCAGCGTTCCATTTGATCCGGGCTCAGCAGACAACATGTTTAAAATTGCGTCCTCCGATAATGTGGTGCATCACGTCTTTACTGAGCTCATTTCAGAGGTCCACCGCACCGCGCCGAAGATTTCACTGGAATTTAGTGCTTTTGGTCAGAACTTCGATCCCTTCACCGCATTGAAAGAAGGCCAGATTGATGTTGTGATCGGGAATTGGGCTGAGCTTCCGGAAAATTTGCATGCCAGCCTGCTGTATGAGGATAAAATGGTCTGCTTGCTTCGGCGGGACCATCCGCTCGCATCGGGCATGACCCGAGATCAGTACTTAGCAGCCGACCATATCGGGCCAACGCCGCACTCGGTTGGCAAGCGGGGCGTTGTTGATCAATACCTAAGCCGGCATCGCCTTAAGCGCAACCTGAAGACCTGTGTCCCATTTTTTAGCCTCACGCCCTATGCGCTGGTCAACACCGATTTGATTGCCACCATGAATGAAAGCATGGCCCGGTTTTATGCCGAGTCCTTAGGCCTGCGCGTGGTGGATGCGCCGCTACCGTTTCCTGGGGTCCGCTATGTCCAGCTGTGGCATGACCGAACCCATTCGAGCCCGGCGCTGGGCTGGCTGCGCAGCAAGATCTCCCAGGCTGCAGACCGTGTTCCTGGGGCGGCAAAGCGGCCAGGTATAAAGAAGTCCATATAGGATTTATTCTTGGCCCCGGTGGCTGCAGGCCGCGGCCCCCCGTAGACTTACCGAAACTGAAGGGAGGTGACCATGGGCAAGCTGACAACCCATGTTCTCGATACTGCAAATGGCGTTCCGGGTGCTGGGATCTCGGTTCGGCTTTTCCGAATTGAGGGCAGCCGCAAAGAGTTAAAAGCAGTCAAGACCAATCACGATGGCCGTTGTGATCAGCCCCTGCTGGAGGGCGATGCACTGGTTGCAGGTATTTATGAGTTGGAATTTGCTGCGGGCGAGTATTTCCGTGCTCGCGGCGCACCCCTTGCGCAGCCGCCGTTTGTTGGCGATGTGGTGCTGCGTTTTGGAATTGGTGACGGCAGTCAGCACTATCACGTACCCCTTTTGGTTTCACCGTGGAGTTACTCCACCTATCGCGGCAGCTAAACCTCCCCGATAGCGGGATTGCGGAGAACTTATGGACGCCTATTTGCTTGACTGGGTCAATCTTTTACTGCGTTGGGCCCACCTCATCGTCGGCATCGCCTGGATTGGTGCTTCGTTTTATTTCGTGATGCTGGATAACTCGCTGACAGCGCCAAAAAAAGCGGAAGACGCGCAGCGTGGCGTCCACGGCGAGCTCTGGGCGGTACACGGCGGAGGCTTTTATTGCAGCCAGAAGTTTCTGACAGGGCCAAAAGGCGAGCCGCTGAGCGATAACTTGCATTGGTCGAAGTGGGAGGCCTATTCCACCTGGATCACCGGCATGGCCTTATTGGCGCTGATTTACTGGGTTGGGGCCTCCACCCATCTGGTCGATGCGCGCGTGATGGCGCTCAGCCCAATGACGGCCGTTTTGGTTTCAATTGGCTTTCTGAGTTTAGGCTGGGTTGTTTACGATGTGTTGTGCAGAAATCTGGTGGGCCGAGACGGGCTTTTGGCCCTGCTGGTGTTTGTGTTCGTGATGCTCTGTAATTACGGGCTGCATCAGATCTTCTCTGCCCGGGGTGCCTATATTCACGTGGGGGCGATGCTTGGCACCATGATGGCGGCCAATGTCTTTTTTCACATCATTCCGGGTCAAAAACGGATGGTGGAGCAGATTCGGGCGGGCCAACCGGTGGATTCACAGCCCGGAATCATTGGTAAGCAGCGTTCGGTGCACAACACATATTTCACGCTGCCGGTGCTGTTCATCATGATCAGCAATCACTATCCGATGACCTACTCCCATAAGTACGGCTGGCTGGTGTTGGCCATCATCATGCTGGCGGGTGTCTTGATTCGGCAATTCTTTGTGCTGCGGCATCGCGGCGAGGTGAAGTGGTGGCTGCCACTTTCAGGCATTGCGCTGCTGGCTGCGCTGGTGGTGCTGATGGCGCCCAAACCCATTGACGCCACGGGCCGCAAAGTGTCTTTCGCCGAGCTCAACACCGTCATTCAGAAGCACTGCACGGTATGTCATGCAGAAAAACCTTCTTGGGCAGGTTTTGCCCAGGCCCCAAAGGGCGTGATGCTTCAGAATCCGGAGCAGATTTCCCAGCATGCTGCCAAGATTGCGGAGACCGTGGCAAGCGGCTATATGCCGCTTGCCAATGTGACTCAGATGAGCGATGAGGAGCGCCGAATCATTGCCGCCTGGGCAGCCCAAGGGTCGAACACAAAAAATTAATTTGCATTTTCGCCATGATCCAATCTACGACTGACGTACTCCAAAATGGCAAGATTCTTGCGCTTTGTCAGCGCGGCAAGCAGGCCTTTCAGGCGCAGCTCGACGGTATCTACGAGCATTCGCCCTGGATCGCTGAGCGGGCCTGGGCCCATCAGCCTTTTGAGAGCTTGGATGCCCTACATGCAGCGCTGGTTGTGGTGGTCAAGCAGGCAAGCCGTGATGAGCAGCTGGGCCTAATTCGGGCCCACCCGGAGCTTGCCGGCAAAGAGGCCGAGGCTGGTGCGTTGACCGCTGCCTCAACCGCCGAGCAGCGGGGCGCCGGGCTCAATGAGTGCACTCGAGAGGAATTACAACGTCTACGAGAGCTAAACGCCGGTTATCGGGCCAAGTTTGGTTTTCCATTTGTGATTGCGGTGAAGGGCTTAACCCGCACACAAATCATGGAGGCGATGCAGGCCCGGACCGCCAATAGCCTTGAGATTGAATTTCAGGCCTGCCTGGAGCAGATCTATAAAATAGCCCGCTTTCGGCTCGATACTTTATTCCAATGATGTCAAACCGTAAGCCAAGCACTGCGCAGGCCCTCTATCCAAGAGATTTAATTGGCTATGGCCGTAATCCGCCGCAGGCCCGTTGGCCGGGCAAGGCCCGCATCGCGGTCCAATTTGTGCTCAATTATGAGGAAGGCGGAGAGAACTCCGTGTTGCACGGCGATGCCGGCAGCGAGCAGTTTTTGTCGGAGCTTTTTGCGCCAGCCAGCTATTCGGATCGTCACCTGTCCATGGAAAGTATTTATGAGTATGGATCCCGTGTTGGGGTGTGGCGCTTTTTACGTGAGTTCGAGCGCCGTGACCTGCCAATGACAATCTTCGGCGTGGCCATGGCCTTGCAACGCCATCCGGAACTCACCCAGGCGTTTTCCGAACTCGGCCACGAAATCGCCTGCCATGGCTGGCGCTGGATTCATTATCAGAGTGTGGATGAGGCCATCGAGCGGGAGCACATGCTGCGGGGTACGGAAATTATTCGCCAACTCATCGGAGAGATGCCCCTCGGCTGGTATACCGGCAGGGATTCGCCAAACACGCGACGGCTCTTGGTCGAGCAGGGCGGCTATCTCTATGACTCGGATTACTACGGTGATGACCTTCCGTTTTGGATGGAGGTCAAAAAATTCAATGGTGAGTCGGCGCCCCATCTGGTGGTGCCCTATACCCTGGACACCAATGACATGCGCTTTGCTTTGCCGCAGGGTTTTTCACACGGCGATGAATTCTTCGAGTACTTGCGGGATGCGTTTGATGTCATGTACGCCGAGGGCGAGGAGCATCCCTCAATGATGAGCATTGGAATGCATTGCCGACTGTTGGGGCGCCCAGCGCGCTTTAAGGCCTTGCAGAGGTTTTTAGATCATATTGAAAAGCATGATCGGGTCTGGGTCTGTCGCAGAATCGATATCGCCAAGCATTGGATCAAAGAGCATCCCTTTAAAAGTAGTGAAACCTAATCAGGAGAATGTATGGCAAGTCATGTAGCGGGCCCTCCCATCATCGCGCCGGCAGCAGAGCTGCCAGAGTGGGCAAAGCGCTCGGTTGATCTTGCGAACCCACGCCTTGGCGCCAAGGCGCTTTTTGCTAGTGATGATTTTTTTGCTGAAGTCGGGCGGATGCTCAATCCGGAGCCGGCCCAATTTATTCCTGGAAAATTTGACACCAATGGCAAGTGGATGGATGGCTGGGAGTCGCGGCGAAAGCGGGTGGCCGGCCATGATTGGGCCTTTGTGCGGCTCGGCGTCAAAGGCGTGATCCGTGGTTTTGATGTCGATACAAGTCACTTCACGGGTAACTATCCGCCTGCGGTCTCGATAGAGGCAACAGTCTCTGCAACCGATGACAGCGAGCAATTAAAGTCGGCGACTTGGACCGAGATTCTGCCGGCCACCCAGCTTGGGCCAAGTCGGCACCATCTACTGCAAATCGACTCATTAGCTGCCTGGACTCACCTGCGGGTGAATATGTTTCCGGATGGCGGCATTGCCCGGCTGCGGGTCTATGGCCAGCCTACCGGTGCGCTGGAAAAATACGCCGTCACTGATGTTGTGGATCTCGTGGCCATGGAAAATGGTGGCCGGCCGGTGTCATGGAACGATGCCAGCTTTGGATCATCGGTTTCCAGTCTGTTGCTGCCCGGCCGCGGCGTGAATATGGGTGACGGATGGGAGACCCGCCGCCGGCGTGAGCCTGGTAACGACTGGTGTGTGCTGGAGCTCGGCGCGCCCGGCATCGTAGAGAGAATTGAGGTTGATACCGCTTTTTTCAAAGGAAACTTTCCCGACGGCTGCTCGCTTCAGGCGGCCTTTGTTGAAGGCGGTACCGATCAGTCGATTACTACCCAATCTATGTTTTGGCAGGAGCTCTTGCCGCGCCAAAAACTACAAATGGATGCAGTGCACAGCTTTGAAAAGGAAGTGGCAAGGCTTGGAAGAATCTCCCATGTCCGGTTTAATATTTTTCCCGATGGCGGCGTCTCGCGGCTTCGCTTGTTTGGCCGGCTCGGGAAATAGGGGCCATTCATGATTGAGTTGAAATGTGAATTGCTGACCCGTGAGGCCTTTGCTCCATTTGGCGATGTTATCGAGGCAAGCGATGCGGTAAAACACTTCACGATCAATGCGGGTAACACCGAGCGCTATCACGATCTTGCAGAACTTCATGTTGGGCAGGACGGCAAGGCCATCGTGTCGATTTTCCGCGGCCAGCCGCGCGTACTTCCCTTTATTGTTTCCATGATGGAGCGTCACCCAAAAGGAAGCCAGGCCTTTGTGCCGATGTCGGGCCGGCCCTATCTGGTCGTTGTGGCGGATCCGAAAAGCGCACCCGGCGCAAAAGATCTGCGTTGTTTTCTGGCCCGCGCGGATCAGGGCGTGAACTATGCACCGGGTGTCTGGCATCACCCTCTGCTTGCATTGCAGGAGACCTCGGATTTTCTGGTCGTGGATCGCAGCGGACCGGGCGATAACTGCGACGAAGTGCCGCTAACTGAATCCGCAGTCATTCGCGCGCTCGGCTAATTCGGTCATCGCGCCAGCGATACTAAATTCGATATACCCCCTATTTGCGGCCGTTAGCAGCACGATAGTTTTTCGTCTCTACACTTTCTAAAGGGCACCTCGAGTGCTGATTAAAAGAGGAGACAACAATGTCGCAGGCAGCAACGATGAACGACAACTCATCGCCGCATCCGGTAGATGAGAAGATTCCCGTAGGTCGGCGTTTTACGCTTGGAATACAGCATGTTCTGGTGATGTATGCCGGCGCTGTAGCGGTGCCCTTGATTGTGGGCCGCGCACTCAAACTCAGTCCCGAGCAGGTTGCGATGCTGATCTCCGCAGATCTTTTCTGCTGCGGACTGGTTACCCTGATTCAATCGCTGGGCTTTGGCCGCTATTTCGGCATCAAACTGCCCGTGATGATGGGGGTGACCTTTGCTGCTGTTGGCCCGATGGTGGCGATGGCCAATGTTCAAAGTGGTCCGGAGGGCGCCCGAGCGATTTTCGGGGCGATTATCGGCGCCGGAATTTTGTCGATTCTGCTGGCGCCTTTAATGAGTCGGCTACTGCGTTATTTTCCGCCAGTGGTCACCGGGACCATCATTGCGATTATTGGTATCAGCCTGATGCGTGTCGGTGTGGGCTGGGCAATGGGCGGGCCTGCACCGCTGGCACAGTCCCCTGATGTCGCCAAACTCGCGGTCATGGTGGATAAGGCCAAGGAGACTGCAGCGGCCGCAGCGGCCAATGCATCTCCAGGCGCAGCACCGCCTGTGATGCGACTGCCGGGACCGATTCCGATGTTGGATAACCCGAATTACGCTGCGCTGGATAACCTAGCGATTGCCGGATTTGTGTTGCTAGTGATTGTGCTGCTGGTCCGGTATGGCAAGGGCTTTGTTTCGAATATCGCCGTGCTCTTGGGTATTGTTGCAGGCTGCGTTGTCGCATCAATGATTGGCAAGATGCATTTTGATAAGGTCGCCAAGGCCCCATGGTTTGAAGTCGTGACTCCATTGGCGTTTGGGACGCCGACTTTTGATCCGATCATGATCTTCACGATGACACTGGTAATGATTGTGGTGATGATTGAGTCAACGGGCATGTTTCTCGCGCTTGGTGATATCACCGGTAAAAAGATCTCACGTGATGCCCTGACCGCAGGCCTCAGAACCGATGGTCTGGGCACGCTGATCGGTGGCGTTTTCAATACCTTCCCTTACACCAGCTTCTCGCAAAATGTGGGGCTTGTGGGCGTCACAGGTGTGAAGAGCCGATATGTCTGCGTCGCTGCGGGCATCATCATGGTGGTGCTGGGCCTGCTGCCCAAGATGGCTGCTTTTGTGGAATCAATTCCGACCTTTGTGCTGGGTGGTGCAGGGCTTGTGATGTTCGGCATGGTGGCGGCCACCGGTATCCGGATTCTTTCCGCGGTGGATTTCAAAACCAATCGCAATAATCTTTATATCGTTGCGATCTCGATCGGGGCGGGCCTGATTCCCTTGGTCGCACCGCGTTGGACTCAGCATATGTCCCATAGTCTGCATCCGCTGCTGGAATCCGGGATTCTGCTGACCGCGATCACCGCAGTTGTATTGAATCTCTTTTTCAACGGCAGTGGCGGGGACGAGTCGGGTTCAATTGAGGCGGCCAAGGCGGCCGAGGCCCACTAGGCGATTTGCCGGCGGGCCTTGAAGACGGGCCGGGATTGGGGTTTCCCACGGAGACTTTCCCGGCCAGATTTCCCTATAATCTGTATGGCACAAATAACTGCCGGCTCATTGGCGTCACAAAGGGAGACAAGCATCGTGAAGCGCACCTCTATTTACTCGGCCCTCGCGCTGGCCGCTGGCCTGATTGGAACCACCCTGCCTGCACAGGCCCAGACCGCACAGCAGCCCATCATCTTGAAGGTCCACCACTTCCTGGGGCCACAGTCGATTCAGCACACCACCATGCTCGGCGATTGGTGCAAAGCGCTGGCAAGGGATTCGAAAGACCGTCTGCAGTGCCAGATTTTTCCGGCAATGCAGTTAGGCGGCACACCACCGCAGCTTTACGATCAGGCCAAAGACGGTGTGGCCGATGTGGTCTGGACAGTTGCCGGTTATCAGGCTGGTCGATTCCCGCGAACCCAAGTGTTCGAATTGCCTTTTGTGATGACCAATGCCGAGGCCACCAGCCGCGCCGCGTGGGACTTCGTGCAAAAGCACGCGATGGATGAGCACAAAGACGTCAAGCTCCTGGCCGTTCACGTGCATGGACCCGGCGTGCTGTTTACTAGAAATAAGCCCATCAACAAGCTAGAAGACTTAAAGGGCATGAAATTTCGGGCACCAACGGCAAACGTGACTCGCATGATGGGCATCATGGGCGCTACCCCGGTGGGAATGCCCGTACCGCAGGTGCCGGAGGCGCTCAGCAAAGGCGTGATTGATGGCGCGGTGATTCCCTATGAAGTCGCGCCCGGCCTCAAAGTAAATGAACTCACCAAGTTCGCGACCGAGACAGATCCAAAGTTTCCAGCGCTTTACACCACGGTCTTCGTGGTGCCGATGAACAAGGCGAAGTATGACTCTCTGCCGGCGGACCTGAAGGCGGTAATTGATAAAAACTCCGGCCGTGAGTTCTCTGCCTTCCTGGGCAAGACCCAGTGGGGCAATGATGTGCCTAGCCGCAAGATCTTCACCCAAACATCGGGTTACACCATTAGCCAGCTTTCGGCAGCCGAGCTGGAGCGGTGGCGTAAGGCAACCAGCGAGATTGACGACGACTGGGTCGCTGACATGAATAAACGTGGGTTGAATGGCAAGGCCATGCTGCAGGATGCTCTCGGTTTGATTAAGCAGTACACCAAGTAACGCGAGATCAGATCGCGGCGCCTTTGCGCCGCGATCTGCTTTGATCTCCTTTTTTGGATCGCGTGCGATCTTCGAATCCTCCGGTCAGGCTTCCGAGAGCGAATACATGAGCCACACTCATCCGCTGAAACGATTGGCCCGACTCTGCAGTGTAATCGGTGGTGTCGTGATGGTCGCGCTCATGCTGATGACTTGTTACAGCGTGGTGGGTCGGAATTTCTTTGAGCGGGCGTTAATCGGTGACTTTGAGCTCACAGCAATTTCCTGTGGCTTGGCGATCGCTTTTTTTATGCCGCTGTGCCAGATTGAGCGCGGCAACATCATCGTAGATTTCTTCACTGCTGGCCGCAGCCGCCGGTTTAACCATCGCCTAGATCGTTTTGGTGACGTGCTGATGGCAGCCATTTTCGCTCTGCTCGCTTGGCGTACTGCAGTCGCCGCGGTGAATGCAAAAGCCAATATGGGCACCTCGATGTTGCTTGGTTTTCCGGACTGGATTGTCTTGGCGGGTATGGCGATTCCATTTGCAGTCACCTCGTTCATCGCTTGTTTTCAGGCGGTCGAGCGATTTCAAGCCAGCGAGCCGGAGGCTTGATGACCCCGATTGAATTGGCGTTGCTGATTTTTGGCCTAATGCTGGCCTTTATGGTGGTACGTGTACCCATAGCTGGCGCTATGTTTGTCGCGGGCTCGATTGGTTTCTTAATTCAATCGGGCTTTTCTCAATACAGCAATTTTTTGAATAACATCGCCTATGCACGCCTGGTCAACTACGACCTATCCGTAATCCCGCTTTTTATTCTGATGGGGCATTTCGCGACGCAGGGCGGAATCAGCAAAGCCTTATTCAAGTTTGCAGCAGCAGTGATGGGCCGCTTCAAGGGTGGCTTAGCAATGAGTGCGGTGCTGGCCTGCGGCGCATTTGGTGCGATTTGTGGCTCCTCAGTTGCCACCGCGGCTACCATCACCGGCGTTGCCCTGCCCGAGATGAAGCGCCATGGTTACTCCGGGCGGCTTGCGACCGGCACGCTTGCTGCGGGGGGCACGCTTGGCATTTTGATTCCGCCATCTGTTCCGCTCGTAATTTACGCAATTCTGACTGAGCAAAATATCGCCAAGATGTTTGCGGCCGCAATGTTGCCCGGCGTCATTGCAATGCTGGGCTACATGATTGCAATCGCCGTTTATGTGCGGGTTGTTCCCGGACAGGCGCCCGACAAAGAGGAAGTAGAAAAATTAACGCTCGAGTCGCTGATGGGAATTTTGCCAATCGCGATTATTTTCATCGTGGTGTTTGGTGGAATATATGCAGGTTTTTTTACGCCGACCGAGGGTGCAGCAGTGGGTGCGACATCCACATTTGCGGCTGCCGTCATGAAGGGTGAGTTAGATCGGAAGAAATTTTTGGAGTGTTTCTACGCGACCGCATTAAGTTCGGCAATGATTTTTATGATCTTCATGGGCGCTGATGTCATGAATGCCGCGTTGGCCAGAACCCAGGTGCCGAATCAGCTCGCTCAGCTGGTCGTATCGATGAATCTTGCGCCGCTGGTCGTAGTTGGTGCGATTTTGCTGCTGTATGTCGTTTTGGGCGCGGTGATGGACGAGTTGTCAATGCTGCTGCTGACTATTCCGATTTTCTTCCCGATCATCATGCAGCTGAATTTCGGCATGTCGCCTGAGTCCACTGCGATCTGGTTCGGGGTGATGGTTTTGATGACTGTTGGCTTTGGCATGCTCGCGCCGCCAGTGGGATTGAACGTTTATGTTGTCAATGGAATGGCCAAGGATGTCCCCTTAAGTGAAAGCTACAGAGGGGTGATGCCTTTTCTGATCAGTGACACGCTGCGCACCTTGCTTTTGCTGTTTTTCCCCGGCATTAGCCTTTTTCTGATTCAGTTTTTAACATAGCCACTACGGCTTCGATGAGCGCCTGCGGCTGATCGCGGTGGGGCGAATGGCCGCAGTTGGCAAGCTCAAGCAGCTGGGCCTGCGGCAGCCGGCGGGCGATGCCTCGGATTTGCTCAAGGCTTCCATATTCGTCGTCGAAGCCTTGTACTGCGAGAAGCGGGCAGGGGATTGTGACAATCTCATCCTCAATCGACCAGTGCTTAAATCGTGGATCAAGCCAGATGCGATTCCATCCCCAGAAGGCGGAATCGGGGTCCTGATGGTGCCGGCCAAGTTTTTCTCGTAAGTTAGTCTCAAGATACGCCTGACGGGCTTTCTCAATACTGGTGACGGTTAATTCCTCAACCATGATGTGTGGCGCAAGGACAATCGCACCGGCCAATTGATCGCCGTAGCGGGCGGCATAGAGCAAAGTAATCGAGCCGCCATCGCTGTGGCCAAAAAGCCAGACGCGATCTCGCGCGGGATTGATCCCGAGCTGCTCCATGAGTGCCGGCAAGACCTCGTCGGCCTGCCGATGCATGAAGTCCAAATCCCAAAGCTCATCCGCGGGCCGTGGTGTGGAGCGGCCGTAGCCAGGGCGTGAATAGACGAGCCCCCGGCAGCCGGCTGCCTGGCACAGTGTGTCGGGAAACTGCCGCCACATGGATATTGATCCCAGGCCCTCATGCAGAAAAATCATCACGGGAGCTTTGGGATCTTGTAGGCCGACCCACTGAAATTCGAGCTCTATGTCGCGCTTATCCCAGTGTAGTTCAACAAAACCGTGTTGCGGTGTCACTGCACGGAGCCCCTCTTACGCTCGAGTTCACGAAGTTTAAAGCGTTGTATCTTGCCTGTGGCGGTCTTCGGCAGTTCGGCAATCAACTCAATCATGCGTGGATATTTATAGGGTGCGAGACGGTCTTTGACAAAGGATTTCAGTTCAGCCTCTTGGACTGACTGTCCCGGCTTCACAACAACAAAGGCCTTAGTCTTGATCAGGCCCTCATGGTCCTCTACGCCAATCACGGCTGCTTCCAGAATGGCCGGATGCTGCATGAGTGTCCCTTCGACCTCAAATGGAGAAACATAAATACCACTGACTTTGAGCATGTCATCGCTGCGGCCAGCATAGGTAAACGTGCCATCCTCGTTTTCGACGTATTTATCCCCACTTTTTGTCCACGCACCCCGAAAAGTCTCGTTGCTTTTCTCTCGGTTATTCCAGTACATCAGTGCCGCGCTTGGACCGCTGATAAAGAGGTCACCAACTTCCCCCCTTTTGACAGGGCTACCCGACTCATCGCGCAGTTCAATCTGGTATCCCGCGACAGGCCAGCCAGTGGTGCCATAGCGGATGCGGCCGGGGATATTTGAGAGAAAAATATGCAGCATCTCGGTCGATCCGATACCGTCGACAATCTCGACACCAAAATGCTGCGTGAAACGCTCACCGAGCTCCGCAGGAAGCGCCTCGCCCGCCGAGGAACACATCCGCAGCGCAACTTCACTACGCGCTGGAAGGCTAGGGGAGGCCAGCATGCCGGCATAGCCGGTCGGAGCGCCAAAAAATACCGTGGCGTTCTCTGTTTTCCAGCGCTTAAAGACAGCATCGGGTGTGGGCCGCTCGGCCATGAGCACGACGGTGGCGCCCACTGAGAGCGGGAAACTCAGGCCATTGCCAAGCCCGTAAGCGAAAAATAATTTTGCTGCGGAAAAGCAGATATCGCTCTCTTTTAGTGCGAGCACGCCCTTGCCGTAAAGCTCAGCGGTCCAGAAAGGGTTTAACTGGGTATGGACTGTGCCTTTGGGTTTACCGGTTGAGCCTGAGGAGTAAAGCCAGAATGCAATTTCATCAGCGGCCGTATCGGCCGCCCGGGACAGGCCGGGGGCCTTGAGGAGATCGGCCACACGCTGCGTTCCCGAGGGCGCTGCCGCTTGGGTGGAGACCACGATTTGTCGGACCTGATGTTGACCTTGTGACAGCGCCGCCTGCAGCGTGGGCAGCAGGGCCTCAGAGACGAGTGCAGCCTTTGCCGCACTGTGCGCGAGCATGTAAGCATAGTCATCCGCTGTCAGCAGAGTATTGACGGCAACCGGAACAATGCCTGCATAGAGTGCGCCAAGAAAGCTGACTGGCCAATCATTGCAGTCATGCATCAGTAAAAGAACGCGGTCTTCGCGCTCTAAGCCAAGATTCAATAGCCCCTGGGCCATACTGCGAATGGCTTGGTCGAGCTCGCCATAGGTCATCTTGCCCTGATCATCAATAAATGCGGTTTTTTGCGGCCGCTTTGCATTGATGCCCATCAGGTGTTGGGCAAAATTAAATGATGCTCCGGGGTGTAGCGTCGATAGATCGACTGTCATACTGGTCTCCTCGTTTGCCCCACGGTCATGCCGTGAGTTTCTCTAAGATGTTGCTGCTTGCTTGAATTGCACTGCGCTGATGATAAAAATGCAGGGCCCTTAGTCCGCCCAATTCCTCACCCCCACCGGCCCGGCCCGGGCCGCCATGCAGGGACTGCGGCATCACGTTGCCATGGCCGGTGTGCTGCACGCCGACCTCTGGCGAAATCACATGAATGCGGCCGTGGCTGCTGGCCAAATCAATTGCCGCTGCGGCCAGCGTCGTGTTGTCCGCCCCGTACACCGAGCAGACCAGCGAACCTTCACCACGACGAATCAGTGCAGTAGCGCGTTCGGGCGTCTCGTATGCCATCAGCGTGGCCACCGGACCAAAGACTTCGACCTCATGCACAATCGATACGGATTCTGGATTTTCGGTACCCAGCAGTACGGGCCCGACACAGCAGGCGACTGAGGGATCGGCATCCACCAGCGCTGTTTTTCGGCCATCAAAAAGTGTTGTGATATGAGCCTGAAGTTGTGCAATTCCATTGGTGACGGTCGTGAATTGCTCACGATTGACCAGGGCCCCCATACGGACTGTTTCGTTACGCGGGTTGCCGACCGTGGTCTTGGCAAGCCGTGCACCTAAAGCCTCCGCGGCAGCGTTGTAGTGGGCTCGGGGCACGAAAATCCGACGAATCGCCGTGCACTTCTGACCTGATTTCTGGGTCATCTCGCGGGCCGCTTCTTTGATGAGAAGATCGAAGGCCTCGCTGCCTGGAACTGCATCTGGCATGAGCAGGGCGCTGTTGACGCTATCAGCCTCAATATTCACACGCACTGAATGCTTGGCGACCGCAGGGTGCGTGCGGATTTTCTCTGCAGTATCGGCAGAGCCGGTAAATGAAATCACATCAAAGGGTGCCAGCGCATCTAAGAGTCCCGCGGAACCGCCGCAAACAATCGAGAGTGCACCCGGCGGGAAAATTTTCGCATCGACTACATCCTTCACCATCTGATGAGTGAGCCATGCAGTCGAGGTCGCAGGCTTGACAATGACCGGCACGCCCGAGAGCAGTGCAGGTGCTGCTTTTTCCCATAGCCCCCAGCTCGGAAAATTAAATGCATTGATAAAAAGTGCTACGCCGTGCCGTGGCACCAAGACATGCTGAGATTGAAAAAGCGGTTCTTTTCCTAAGCGTGCGGCCTCGCCATCGAGTAAAAATTTTTGTTCACCGAGTTTCTCGCCGATCTTGGCGTAGGTAGAAAGGGTATAGATGCCGCCATCAATATCCACGGCAGAATCATTTTTCACGGTGCCGCTATTTGCAGTTGCAATCTCGTAGTAGCGATCCCGATTGGACTGCAGTATTTTCACTGCGGTGGTCAATAGTGCTGCACGCTGCGCATAGGACATCGCACGCAGCGCGGGCCCTGCGCTCTCGCGAGCAAAAGCAAAGCCTGCCTTTAGATCCATGCCGCTGCTGGCCACACGCACCAGGGATTGGCCGGTTACGGGGTCACTTAACACAGCACCATCGTCGGCGCCGGATTGCCATTGGCCCCCCAAATAATTGAGTAATTTTTCAGTCACGTGAACTCTCTTTTTTTAAAGTGGATGCGGCTTAGCGCACTTAGCGGGTGAATTCGATTTGGCCTTCGGGCAGCAGATAAAGCACCAGTGCGCGTCCGCCAGTGACAGTGGGCTTGTGAGCGCTGCCGGGCGGATACACCAGCCAGCCTTCGCTACGCCCATCAAATTCGGCGTCTCCGGCGATTGGCATGATGAGATCGATCTCACCTTGGGGGTGGGCATGGTGGGGCCCAACAATATCGTTCATATCCACAACATCGACCGAAAATCCGTGGAGCTCCGCATCGGGCTTAAAAATGCGGCCGTATCGAATGCCACCGCCCTCGCGATTGCACAGCCATCCTTCGGCAACGCCTGTCTCGCAGGATTTCTTCAGGGTCTTGAAGGTTGCTGAGCCGGCACCGTGATGGGTGTTGAGCCAGGCGTCCAGATCGGCATTCAGAGGGCGGCCAGCGATTTCTCGGGTGAGGCTGGCGATTTGTTCTTTAAATAAGCCTTGCGACATGCTGGGGTCTCCTTTTGAGCAGTCCGGCTGCGGCAGCAGGCGTCGGACGCTATTGCGATGAAAAATTTTATGAAGTATTGTGCAGCTGTGAACGATAAAACTCGGAAACCAGCATGTCAAGCACTATAGTTCATAATCAGGAAAGACCCTTTTCTAATCATGGGGATGAGGGTAGCCCCCGAGATCCCTTCCTTACAGCGCTCGGTGAGCGGGTGCGTGCAGCCAGAGGCAGGAGGGGAATGACCCGTCGCGCCCTAGCCGAGGCCGCCCAGGTCTCGGATCGGCACTTGGCCAATCTCGAGTACGGGATCGGCAATCCATCGATGCTGGTACTGCTTCAGGTTTCCCGAGCGCTGCAGTGTCCGTTGGCGGAATTAATCGGCGACATCACCACCTCGAACCCCGAGTGGCTGCTGATCCGCGAGCTGCTGGGCAATGCAGATGAGGCGACGCTTCGGCGCGTTCGAATTCAGATCGCCGAGCAGATGGGCTTGGGTGGCGGCCGGCCGGCACGCAGCCCGCGGATCGCCCTGGTGGGCCTGCGGGGCGCTGGAAAATCCACACTCGGCCGCAGGCTGGCCGATGAATTGGGCTTTCCATTCATAGAGCTCAGTAAGGAAATTGAGAAGTTTGCGGGCTGCAGCGTCTCCGAAATCCAAGGCCTTTACGGCGTCAATGCGTATCGGCGGTATGAGCGGCGGGCCCTTGAGGAAACCATTCAGATCTATTCTGAGGCGGTCATTGCCACACCCGGCGGCCTGGTCTCGGATACCGCAACCTTCAACTTGTTGCTGTCGCATTGCACGACCGTCTGGCTACAGGCCAGGCCCGAAGACCACATGAACCGGGTGCGCGCCCAGGGCGACCTGCGGCCCATGGCTGCGAGTAAGGAGGCGATGGAAGACCTCAAGACCATCCTTGCCGGCCGCGCCGCCTTTTATTCCAAGGCTGACCTGGCCTTGGACACCAGCGCCCAGGGCATTGATGAGACCTTTGTGCTTCTGAGGGACATGGTCCGGGGAGTTCTGGAGCTGGTGGAATAACCCCATTAAAAATATGAAATAAAGTGCTTGACATCTGAAATAAGTGCACTATGATGCATATCAGAAACGATAAATGCACTATTTTTCAAGGAGACAGCCGTGACCACCGCTAACCCGATTGTTGAGTACCAGACCCACCCCTCGAAGTACCACCACATCAAGCTGTCGTTCAACGGCCCCGTTGCCCAGCTGATGGTGGATATCGATGAAAACGCCGGCCTTCGTCCAGGCTACAAGCTCAAACTCAACAGCTACGACCTCGGCGTTGATATTGAGCTCAACGATGCGTTAAACCGGATTCGGTTTGAACACCCCGAGGTCCGCTCGGTGGTGGTGACCAGTGGCAAAGACCGAATTTTTTGCTCGGGCGCCAACATTTTTATGCTTGGCCTCTCCAGCCATGCCTGGAAAGTGAATTTCTGTAAGTTCACCAATGAAACCCGTAACGGTATTGAAGACTCCAGCAAGCACAGCGGTCTGAAATTTATTGCCGCAGTCAACGGCGCCTGTGCCGGTGGCGGCTATGAACTCGCACTCGCATGCGATGAGATTATTCTGGTCGATGACCGTTCCTCTTCGGTAAGTCTGCCCGAGGTGCCGCTGCTGGGTGTGCTGCCCGGGACCGGCGGCCTGACCCGCGTGACCGACAAGCGGCATGTGCGTCACGATCTGGCCGATATTTTCTGCACAACCACCGAAGGCGTTCGCGGCCAGAAGGCAAAAGATTGGCGTCTGGTTGACGAGATCGCCAAGCCTGCCCAATTTAATGAGGCAGTTCAAAAGCGGGCCATGGAACTGGCGGCGCAAAGTGATCGGCCTGCAGATGCAAAAGGGGTTGAGCTCACACCTTTAAATCGCACCATCGATGCGAATTCGGTGAAATACCAGTATGTCTCCGTTGAGATTGACCGCGCGCAGCGCACCGCGACCTTTGTTGTCCGTTCAGCGGCTGGTGCGATTGCCAGCACGCCGGATGCAATGGTCGCCCAGGGTGCCAACTGGTATCCGCTGCAGCTTGCCCGTGAGCTTGATGATGCAATTCTGCATATGCGTACCAATGAGTTGGATGTCGGCACCTGGCTCATTAAGACCGAAGGCGATGCGAAGTCGGTTCTGGAGATGGATGCAATTTTGCTGGCCAACCAGCAGCACTGGTTTGTCCGCGAAACAATCGGCCTGCTGCGCCGTGTGTTGAGCCGGTTGGATGTCTCCTCACGCAGCCTCTTTGCGTTGATTGAGCAGGGATCTTGTTTTGTCGGAACATTTTTGGAGTTGTCCTTGGCCTGCGATCGCAGCTACCAGCTTGCCCTGCCTGACAATCAGGCAAAGGCACCGAAGATTGCACTCTCAGAAGTGAATTTTGGTCTTTATCCAATGGCTACGGGCCAGAGCCGCATTGGCCGCCGCTTCTATGAAGAGTCTGCTCCGATTGCAGCTGCCAAGGCAGCGATTGGCAAGACGCTGGATGCGGATGCAGCCCTCGCGCTGGGCTTAATTACCAGCAACCCCGACGATATCGATTGGGCAGATGAGGTCCGCATTGCAATTGAGGAGCGCTCCGCGATGTCGCCAGATGCATTGACAGGCATGGAGGCTAATCTGCGCTTTAACGGTGCTGAGACCATGTTCACCAGAATTTTTGGCCGGCTGACTGCCTGGCAAAACTGGATTTTCCAGCGGCCAAATGCCGTTGGCGAGAAGGGCGCACTAAAAGTCTACGGTAAGGGTGAGAAGGCTGCCTTTGATTGGAATCGAGTCTAAAGCCCAGATCGGGCTGATGAGAGAAACTTTTTTAAAACGTAATTCATAAGACGAGGAGTCGAGCATGTCGAGCATTAACTACAGTGAGAAGATCCCCAATAACGTGAATCTGAGCGAGGACCGCACCCTGCAGCGGGCCCTTGAGCAGTGGCAGCCCAATTATCTGAGCTGGTGGAACGATATGGGCCCCGAGGGCAGCCAGAATTTCGACGTGTATCTGCGCACCGCTACCAGCGTGGATCCCCAGGGCTGGGCCCAATTCGGCCATGTCAAGATGCCCGACTACCGCTGGGGTATTTTCTTAAATCCCGCCGAGGCAGGCCGCAAGATTCACTTCGGCGATCACATCGGCCAGGATGTTTGGCAAGATGTCCCCGGAGAGCATCGTGCGAATCTGCGCCGCATCATTGTGACGCAGGGCGACACTGAGCCCGCATCGGTAGAGCAGCAGCGCCATCTCGGCCTGACCTGCCCCAGCCAATACGACCTGCGCAATTTGTTCCAGGTCAACGTGGAAGAAGGCCGCCACCTCTGGGCCATGGTGTATCTGCTGCATAAACATTTTGGCCGGGATGGCCGAGAAGAGGCCGAGGCATTGCTAGAGCGTCGCAGTGGCGAGCAAGACAATCCGCGCATTCTGGGCGCCTTCAATGAGAAGACACCGGACTGGCTCTCGTTTTACATGTTCACGTACTTTACAGACCGTGATGGCAAATTCCAGCTCTGCGCCCTGGCAGAGTCCGGCTTTGATCCTCTTGCCCGCACGACACGTTTCATGCTGACCGAAGAGGCCCACCACATGTTCGTGGGTGAATCGGGGGTCTCGCGCGTCATCCAGCGGACCTGCGACATGATGAACCAGCTCAAAACCGACGATGTCACCAAGCTACGTGCCGCTGGTGTGATTGATCTGCCCACCATCCAGCGTTATCTGAATTTCCACTTCTCAGTGACCATTGATCTGTTTGGTGCCGATGAGTCCAGCAATGCCGCAACCTTCTATAGCTCGGGTCTGAAGGGCCGCTTTGAGGAAGGCAAGCGGATGGATGATCATGTGTTGAAAAACGATACCTACAAGGTCCTGCAGATTTCTGGCGGCAGACTGATTGAGAAAGAAGTGCCAATGCTCAATGCTTTAAACGAAGTCCTCCGCGATGACTACATCAAGGACTCCGTGGGTGGCGTAGACCGCTGGAACAAGGTGATCGAAAAAGCCGGAATTGATTTCCGTTTGACGGTGCCCCATAAGGCGTTTAACCGTAAAATTGGGCCGCTTTCGAGTGTTCATATTTCGCCAGATGGTCGTGTGATCTCGGAGAGTGAGTGGAATGCCAATGTGGATCAGTGGCTTGCCACCGACGAAGATCGCGCCTATGTAGCCTCACTGATGGGCCGCGTAGTGGAGCCGGGCAAGTTTGCCAATTGGATTGCGCCCCCGATCATGGGCATCAATCGGCAGCCGGTGAATTTTGATTACGTTCGCTTTAACTGATTTCAGGCGGGGAGACGACAATCATTAACCGGGGGCCATGACCCCCGGGTTTTTTTTGTAAGCCAGACGGAGATAAACGATGGGAACCGATGACAGCGCCGTACTCAAGCAACACCTGATCGATCCAGAGATCTGCATTCGCTGTAACACCTGCGAGGCTACCTGTCCGGTGGGTGCGATTACCCATGACTCACGTAATTACGTCGTGGACGCCGAGAAATGTAATTTCTGCATGGCCTGTATTCCACCATGCCCAACCGGTTCTATCGATAATTGGCGCGTGGTGCTGAAGGCCGAGGCGTACAGCCTAAATGACCAGCTGGGCTGGGATGTTCTGCCCGCCGAGCTCTCGCCGGAGTCATTTGCAGAGCAGGGTGTCGATGTTGGCGCCGCCGTGGCAGCAGCCGATGTTCAGGCCGCCGAGACACCGGGCAGCGCAGCCGTGCAGCAGAGCGTCAGCTCGACCACCCCACCATGGTCTGCAGCCCACGCTTATGTGAATCTCTATGGACCGAAAGCGCAGCAGAAAACCGTCACGGCAACCGTTACCGGCAATGTCCGCGTGACCGAGGTCGGTAAGGACTACGATACCCATCACGTGGTGCTTGATTTTGGCGATCATTTTTTTCCGGTGCTGGAGGGCCAGTCGCTGGGCATCATTCCACCCGGGGCGGATGCCAGCGGCAGGCCTCACCATGCGCGGCAGTATTCAATTGCCAGTCCGCGCAATGGTGAGCGGCCCGGCTATAACAATGTCTCACTGACGGTGAAGCGGGTGTTAGAAGACTGGGACGGCAAGCCAGTACGTGGCGTGGCCAGCAACTATGTCTGTGATCTGAAGGTGGGCGAGCAGGTTCAGGTCATCGGGCCGTTTGGCAATAGCTTTTTAATGCCCAATCACCCGGGATCGCACATCGTCATGATTTGCACTGGAACCGGCAGCGCCCCGATGAGGGCGATGACCGAGTGGCGTCGACGCCAGCGTAAAAGCGATGCGGGCGCACACGGGAAGCTGATGCTGTTTTTCGGGGCGCGTACAAAAGAAGAGCTGCCGTATTTCGGACCCTTGATGAGCCTGCCGAAGGATTTTATGGATATCAATCTGGTCTTTTCTCGCGAAGCGGGAAAGACTAAACGGTATGTTCAGGACGCTCTGCGCGACCGCGCCACGGATGTGGGCGCACTGCTTGCAGATGCCAATACCCATATTTATGTCTGCGGCTTGAAGGCCATGGAAGAAGGCGTGGTACTGGCGTTGCAAGATGTCGCGCAGCGGCAGGGGTTAAACTGGGAGTCGCTTTCTACGGCCATGAAGTCGCAGGGCCGAATTCATTTTGAAACCTACTAAATGACCCGAGTTCTCGACTATGCCCCTGCCTTTACGGTGACCATTCATGACAATGGTGTCGCTGAATTGGTGCTGGGCCCAGCAGGCCAAATGCCCGCAGCAGACGCGAAAGGACATGCAGATCTGGCAACCATCTGGCCAGTCTTGGCTAGGGATGCGCAGGTGCGCGTGATTCTCGTTCGCAGCATTGGCAAGGGATTTTCGGCGGGCGGAGATATGGCCCTGGTACGCGAAATGCTCGATAGCGAATCGGCACGCCTGCGGGTGATGCGCGAGGTCCGCGAAATCGTGCAAGGTATGATCGATTGCGATCTACCGATCATCTCCGCGATCAACGGTCCCGCGGTGGGCGCCGGTGCGGCGATTGCTTTGCTTGCCGATATCTCGATCGCGGGCCATAAGGCCAAGATCATTGATGGCCACACCAAGATTGGTGTTGCTGCTGGCGACCATGCGGCTGTTATTTGGCCTTTGCTCTGCGGCATGGCCAAGGCCAAGTACTATCTGATGACCTGCGAGCCTTTAAGCGGCCAGGAAGCAGAGCGCATTGGCCTGGTGAGTCTTTCGGTTCCCGACGAGGAACTTGCGAGCACCGCAGAGCGGATCGCGACACAATTAATTTCGGGCAGCCGCCAGGCGATTGGATTTACCAAGCGCAGTCTGAATCACTGGCTGCGGGCTGCGTGGCCTGCCTTTGAGCATTCTGCCGCCCTTGAGGTGCTCTGTTTTGGTTCGCCCGACGCCCGCGAGGGCATTGCTGCCATTCAAGAAAAGCGCGCACCAAGGTTTAGCTCATGAAATTTGCTGAATTTAAAGAAGGCATGGTGGCCGAAGTCGGCCCATCCCATGTGAGCGAGCAAGATATTCTTGAGTTCGCCAATCGTTATGATCCGCAATGGTTTCACACCGATGTCGCGGCATCGGCAAAAGGCCCCTATGGCGGACTGATTGCCAGTGGCTGGCAGACTTGCGGTCTGGCCATGCGGCTAAGTGTGGATCACTTTCTAAAGGACTCAGAGTCGTTTGGCTCCCCGGGCCTTGCCTATCTCAAGTGGCTTGCACCCGTGAAACCTAACGATGCCTTGACCCTGAAGGCGACAGTGCTGGAAAAGCGCGTTTCATCAAAAAATCCGAAGCTCGGTGTCTTGCGTTGGCGTTGGCAGATGCGCAATCAGCACAATGTCGAAGTGTTAGATCTCGAAGCGACTAGCCTTTTTGATCTAAAACCGAACGCTCAGGTGGGCTGATGCGGGCGCTGCTTTGCCATCAGTTTTCAGGAATTGATGGACTTGTGGTGGCAACTGACGCCGCAGCGCCACAGCCTGGCCCGGGAGAGATTACGGTCCGAGTGCGGGCATCGGGCATGAATTTTCTCGACACGCTCATCGTCTCGGGGAAGTATCAGGTGAAACCATCGTTCCCGTTCTCGCCAGGCGCCGAAATTGCTGGTGAAGTGCTTTCAGTGGCGCCCGACGTCAGCCGTTTTAAGCCCGGAGATCGTGTCTGCGCGTTTACCTACTATGGCGGTTTTGCAGAGACCTGCAGCGCGAAGGCCGCGTTTGCCTGGCATCTTCCCGATGCAATTGATGATGTGGTTGCCGCAGCCAGTCTCATTACGTATGGCACCGCTTGGTTTGGCCTTGCAGATCGGGCGCAGATTCGGCCGGGCGAGACCTGTCTCGTACTCGGGGCAGCTGGCGGTGTCGGCCTGGCTGCGATACAAGTCGCCAAGAAGTTTGGCGCCCATGTGATCGCCGGGGTGGGCAGTACCGCCCGGATGCAAATCTGTCGCGATCATGGCGCTGATGAGTGCATTGATTACTCGACAGCTGACTTTCGGTATCAGCTGAAGTTACTGCTTTCGGGCCGGCCCTTAGATGTTGTTGTGGATGTTGTCGGAGGATCGGTCTCGCAGACCGTCTTGCGCCAACTGGCCTGGCGCGGGCGGCTCCTGGTGATCGGTTTTGCGGCAGGCGACATTCCCCAGCTGCCTGCAAACTTTGTTTTGCTGCGTGGCATAGATGTTTTGGGCGTTGTGCTGGATGGGCTTTTTCAGTATGAGCCTGACCGGGCTGCTCAAATGATGGCTGATTTGTTTTCTGCTATTGCTTCGGGCGCACTGAAGCCCCCCGTGACTGAAGTGCTCGGTCTTGAGGCAGTGCCCGAGGCCTTGGTCCGAATGGCCCGGCGGCAGGCCCACGGCAAGCGGGTGGTCAGGCCCTAGGGCGGGCCACTATGCAGGTTGTCACGCACCCTGCGCGTCTGAATTAAAAGTATATGTTTCATATTTGAAATTAATAAATACTGTCTAGATAGTCCTCTTAGATCTTTTCAGCAGATTTGTTAATTTCTGCTGCCTGTTATCATCCGCTTCCAATTTCCACATCTGTCGTGGAACTTCGTCCGCTCGCTTTAATCAAAATCGATATATCTAAAAAAATAGCGATAGAAATGAAAACATGGATCTCCCTTCGGGCGGTATTGGAGTCGCTTCATTCGGAGACGGATTACGGTCAGCTTGATGTGATCAGTCAGCGTCTGCTGGAGTGGATTTCTGTACGCAATCGTAAGGCCGATCCCCTGCATGTCCAGGAAATCGTGCTGAAGTCGGAGATCGCATCCCCAGCAACCATTCATAAGTCGATTGCCTTACTCGAAGAGCGCGGCCTCATTACTGTGAACATCGATCCCCATGATTCCCGGCGCCGAATCGTGCTGATTACCGCCCATGCCGAAAAGCTGCTGATTAAGCTCTCAAAAGGGGTCGAGTCCTGGGCCAAGTCGGTGGTGCAGGGTCTTGAGGGCCGCAACGGTAGTTCGGGGAAGTAAGCCAAGGGCCCCGCAGGGCTTATGTCTAGCGGGGTTTTTGCATGCGGTTGATGTATTCCAAGAGTGACAAAATTCTCGCGCGCACGATCGCCTCGTCGTTGTACGGGTGGTCCATGTAGTACTCCGCTGCGCTCATGCGGTAGACCTGGCCCCAGACGGGCATTTCGCGGGAACCGTGGGCAGGGGAGTCTTCGCCTGAGATGCTTTTATAGACTCGATCCGCTGGAAAAATCCCGCCGTTATTTTTCGACAGTAAGGTCAGATCCGGTGGGCTTTTCTTAAGCCACGGGGTAACCACGCCCGAGCCTCGGGCATCCATGCCGTGGCAGCTGGCACAGCTTTTCTCAAATTCACGTTTTCCAAGATCTGCCATACGGCCCTGGCCTTGGGCCTGGACCGAAGCGGCCATCAGTGTGAGTCCGGCCGAAACGGCCAGCGACAGTAAGCGTAGCGACATCATGTGGGCGCACCTCGATTAGGTTTTAAGACTTCATCGATTAGATCGCGGTGTAATTCAGTAGGGCCCACCACCCGCGTGCAATCCGTTTTGAGAGGGCCGATAACTGCAATTGCCCCACTGGACTTTGCCCGCCCGCCGCAGGCAGGCCTTGAATCGTTTATCAAAACTTGGCGGCACGATGCATTCTTGGATGCTGATCGTAGAAGGGGTCAGGGCCACCGATTGGCAGTAGCAGTTCAGTGAGAGCCAGTGATTGCAGCCCAGAATCATCAAATCAAGCCGCTTGCCTGGACTGAGCGCAAGCTGCGTGGCCCAGTCCATCCACGCCAGACCGATTGAGGTTGGCGAAATCGACGCGGTGAGTCGGGCGATTCCGGCGTGTACTTTAGAGTCGAGCCGCGATCCAGATGATGGACCGGCAGGCATCGCAAGGGCTGCTTGCATGGGAGGCAATCGTATTGAACACCGTTGCATCCTAAAGGCCGTCGGGGCCGGGCATACCACATGGTCTGTGTAGCCCTGATGCGGGACTTACGATTTCGAAGGCTGCGGAGGCTTTCGCGAGCTCAGCCAGATCCCCAGCACGATAAAGACAAATGACGCGGCGTGAAAGAGCTTTGGGTACTCACCAAGAATCAGAGACGAGAGCAGGGCAGTGATTAAGGGTGTCAGATTGGCAAAAAATCCTGCCAACGTTGGGCCGACCCGTTGAACACCCTCGCCCCAGGTCTTGTATGCAAGGATCGCTGGCCCAATGGCGACAAAGACTAAAATTCCGAGAAGCGGCAGACTCCATTGAATACGCTGCGCAGAAAATCCTACCTCTCCGAGCGCAAATAGGCCCGAGGGAACTAGACCATAGACCACTTGCGCCATCAGCAGCGCCGCCCAGTCCTGCCGCAGCCGCTCCGGTTTGACGGTGAACTTCAGCTGCCAGCTGTAAATTGCCCATCCGATCGCAGCCAGCACGACATAAAGATCGCCTGCCAAAAACCTCAGACCGGCAAGGCGGCTCAAATCACCCTGGGATAAAACAATCGCGACACCAAAAAGCGAGCAGGCCGCCCCCAAAAGATGCAAGCCGGTGATGCGAGTCTGATAAAAAATTCGACCGACCAGCAGCATCCAGATTGGCATACTGGCTGCAATCAGCGTGACATTGATCGCAGTCGATGTGTGAAGCGCCAGGTACTGCAGTGAGTTATAGCCAAAGACAGATAAAAATCCCAGCCCAGCGTAGCGGCGCCAGTGGATGAGCAGGCCACTTCCGGGCCGAAAGATCCAATAAGCCAGTGGCAGCAAAAACACCAGCACAAAAAGCCAGCGCATGAAATTAAACAGCATGGGTGGAATCATGTCGGCTGCGATTCGGCCCAAAATGGCATTGCAGGCCCACATGATGGGCGGCACCAATAGAATGAGCCAAGGATAGGCCGCTTGCCGCTTCATCTCAGTCGCCAACGCTTACGCCCTCTCGCCGTCGGTCGGCGCCGCCAGTCCACTGGCCTGCGAGTCGGGCGATGGCTTGAAGGCCGCTGGTCAGTTCAACAAGCTCCGCTGGTTGGCCATAGGCCTTGAGTTCGTTGAACAGCCGCTCAGACTGCGGATGGCCCGATTCAAGCTGAACGATCGACTGCGGCCCGGTGATTGAGAAGTTCGGCAGATCGATGGCCGCCTGAAGATCAAGGCCCCATTGCGTAAAACCCAAAATCGTTTTCGCGGTGTAATGCAGTATCGAGGCGCCGCCCGGGCTGCCAAGAGCCGCAATCAGCGGGCCCCGAGAACCATCGGGGTTTTTTTCAAAAATCATGGTCGGACTCATCGATGACCGTGGACGCTTGCCGGCCTCCACCCGGTTGGCAATCGGCAAGCCCTCAGTGGATTGCGGCTGAAAACTAAAATCGGTGAGCTGGTTATTCAACAAAAATCCACCCCGGCCGGAATGGCCCACCATGAGCCGGGCGCCGAAGGCGCTTTCGATGGTGGTGGTCATGCTCACAACGTTTCCAAAACGGTCTGCAACCGAGAGATGGCTCGTGCCCGCCTCGGGCTGATCAGGCATGAGCGCCTGCGAACGTTTTGCAGGCCCTGGGTTGCCGGGCACAGCGGCTTCCATGCGTCGCGGCCCGATGAGTCGGGCTCGCTCGCGAAGATAGGGCGGTGTGAGTAGCTGATTCCAACTGCCTGCAGGCGCAGCAACATAGTCTGGATCTGCAATAAAGACCGCCCGATCGGCAAATGCCAGTCGTGCGGCCTCGATGTAAATATGCATCCATGGGGCGTGCGCGGAGTGGGGACCATCGTCTGGAACCTTTAGACTTTCCGACTTGATTTCAGACGATGCAAGCGTCTGCAGAATTTGGCCAATGGTGATTGCGCCTGAACTGGGGGGCGGAAAGCCGCAGATTTCGACGCCGTCTTTGGGACGAATAGTAGCTGCAAGCGAAAAACACAGGGCGTCGCGTTCCACGGCCCGATAGCGGCGAAGATCTTCCTGATCCATGGTACCCGCAGCGGTTGGATGCTGCTGAATCGCAGCAACGATCTGATTCGCGATCGGACCCTGATAAAACACGTTGGCTCCGTGCTGTGCGATCTCACGATAAATTGCAGCCAAATCAGGATTGCGCAGTAAGGTACCGACCGCGAGTGCGTTGCCATCATCGGAATAAAAGAGCGCCCGGGCTCGCGGATCTTTGCGCAGTCCAGGATCCCGCTGCAGCAGCTGGTGCAAGCGCGGGCTGATTTGAAATCCACTTTCGGCAAGTCGAATCGCGGGAACAAAAAGATCCGCCCATGCGAGCCTGCCGTGCTGCTGATGGGCAAGCTCCAAAAGGCGTAATACCCCCGGCGTGCCCACCGATCGGCCACTCATCACCGCGTCTTGAAAGTTGACCGCTTTGCCATCGCGAAGCCATAAGTTTTGATTTGCGGCCCGTGGTGCGGTCTCCCGGCCGTCGTAGGCCTGCAGGCTGCGGCCATTAAAGTGCAGCATCAAGGCGCCGCCCCCGATACCGCTGGATTGCGGTTCAACCAGGTTGAGTATGAGCTGAGTCGTGATGGCCGCATCAACGGCACTTCCACCGGCTCGCAGAATTTCAAGCCCTGCCTGACTCGCGTAGGGATTTGCAGCAGAAACAATGTGATGCCGGAAGACTTGCGGCGAAGGCAGGCTGCCCGCAGCAGCACCGGTATGGCCTGCCTCGGGCCGATCCTGAGTCAGCCGATCGGCCTGCACCTGGCCGATCGAAAGATGGAACGCCAGCGTGAGGGCGACCACGCCGCAGGCCGTTTGCTGCCACCGAAAATTCAGCATCATTCGGCCAGCGCTTCCCGAGAAATTCCGCAGCGTGGCCGACTCGAGAGCGATTCGGGCCTCATGTGTGCTTCTCCCGCAGCCCGCAGGCCGTGTTTAAAGCGCGTAGTGTGGCACGCCTGGTTTGAGGACTCGCAGTACGCGGCTTAGCAGGCCGAACTGGCGGGCGATGCGATCAAAGAGCTCATCGGTGGGCCGGGTTGCAATGGCGGCCCGAGTGTAGGCGATTTGACCCATTTTTTCGTAGTACTGGCGTTCGACCAGCCGAGCGCGTTTTACATCCCACGCATCCACGAATAGGCAGCTGTCGCCGATATCACGGTAGTCATCCTTCGTTTTGGCTCGTGAGAATTCGAGGCAGACGATATCGGGGGGAAATTGGGTCTTGCGAAAGTTTCTCGCCATCATGTGAACCAGATAGGCCTCGAGTTCCTGGTCGAGAAAGACCTGACTCTTGCCCTCGGACTCCATGACAAGCTCCCAGCTCGCTTTCAGATACGGCTGCCAGTTCATTGTTCTTCCCTTTGCATCTTTTGAAAGCCCAACGCCGCTAAAAATAGTCTGAATTTCCTCATCGCGCAATAGGGCAGGATGATTTTGATCGTCAGCCGCAATCACCAAGCGGGGCTTGTATCCGACCTTGGCCTTGATACAGATAGACTCTGGTGTTCGTTGGAGCGCTTTGCGTAAGGAGTTGATGTGCAGGCAAGAGCATGGGGGGTCGCCGCAGTTGTTGGTTCAGCGGTGGGATTTGGCGCGATGGCGATTTTTGCCCGCCAAGCTTATGCCGATGGCGCAGATGTGACCGCGGTGCTGTTTTTAAGGTTCTTAATTGCAGGCCTACTGATGGCCCTGTTGATGGTCGCTGGCCGGCGGCCCTGGCCACGGCTCCTTGCAATCGGGATCCTTGCACTGATGGGCGGCGGGATTTATGTGCTGCAGTCATTCTTGTTTTTTAAGGCTTTGCAGTATGCGTCTGCGGGCTTGGTCGGGCTTTTGCTGTATCTCTATCCTTTTCTGGTCACGGTAATGGGCGCTTTATTGTTCCGAGAGCCGCTGGGCGCAAAACGGTTTACTGCAGTCTGCTTGGCGCTTGCCGGCACAGCGTTAACGTTATGGGGTGGCATGAGCGGGTCTGCTGCAGGCGTTGCCTTGGGTGTCATCGCTGCGCTGCTGTATTCCGCTTATATTTTGGTGGGCAGCCGGATCTTAAAAAATGAAGAGCCACTTGGCTCCGCTACGGTGGTGATGCTGTCGGCCGCGGCCGTATTCGGTGTGATGGTCGCAATCGGCGAACCTGCGTTTCCCCAGTCTGCAACGGGCTGGCGCGCCATTGTGGCGATAGCGGTTTTTTCAACAGTCATCGCAATTGTGGGGTTTTTTATCGGCATGAGGATTCTTGGCGCCGCAGATGCCTCGACACTGTCTACGCTGGAGCCCGTGGTGACCATCGCCTTGGCTGCAATCTTTCTTGGCGAGCGACTTCAGCCTCTGCAGCTGATCGGTGCGGCTGTGGTCCTCGGAGCAGTGGTGTGGCTAACGCGAATTCGGTCTTAGCGTTTGTGGCTTAGGCGTTGAATGAGCATCAACGTCTCATGTAAAGGCAGGCCCATGATGGCGGAGAAGCTTCCGGAGATTCGGGGGATGAGGCTTCCGGCAGCCCCCTGAATGCCATAGCCGCCCGCTTTATCCATTGGCTCTTTAGAGTTCACATAGGCCTGAATCCAGGCCGGCGATAGCGGCGCGAAGGTTACTTCGGATTTAACGGTGACATCGCCTGCGTTAGTGCCATCGAATCGACTGATACTTACCGCCGTGATCACCTGATGAGTTGTGTCGGAGAGGCGGGCAAGCATTTTTCTTGCGGCGCTGGGAGTTGCCGGTTTGCCCAGGCTCTCACCGTTGAGCGCCACCACGGTATCAGCGGCAATGATTAAATCCGCCGGCTCCGGGCGTTGGCGCGGGCCCAAGCGATGGAGTCGCAAAAGCGCCTGCTCTAGCTTTACCTGGGCGACGCGTTGCACATATGCGAGTGGCACCTCGCCAGGCTGGGCCCGCTCCAGCCGCTCGGGATCATCACCGACATCGGGAGCAATTACGATTGGGTTTAAGCCCGCAGAGCGCAACAGATCGCGACGGCGCGGGCTCTGTGAGGCTAAGTAGATTGCGGGCGGTCTCAATTCTTTTGATTTCAAGGCGGGCTCGATAAACCTGTGACAATAGCGACTATGACATCAAATACTTTGCTCTCCATTCGTGCCGAACAGACCCGGCCGTTTTATGTCATGGAGCTCTTGGCCCGGGCGGCGGCACGGGCGGCGCAGTTCGGGCCGGCGATCAGCATGGTGGTGGGTGAGCCGGATTTTCCGCCGCCCGCACCCGTGATTCGCGCAGCCCAGGCGGCATTATCCAAGGGCGGTATTCATTACACCCATGCGCTTGGCATGCCCGAATTGCGGCAGGCGATTGCTGCAGACTATGCGCGGCGCGATGGTCTTGAGATTGATCCTCAGCGTATTGCGGTGACTGCGGGTGCCTCGGGTGGCCTGCTTTTAACGATGGCAGCAATTCTTAACCCGGGCGATGAGGTCTTAATGCCTGATCCCAGCTATCCCTGCAATCGACAGTTTGTGACGGTGATGGGCGGCGTGGTGCGCACCATCGCGGTCGATGCAACGACTGCTTTTCAGCCGACCGCAGATCAGGTCCGAAAGCTCTGGGGGCCGAAAACCAGGGCATTGCTGGTGGCAAGCCCTGCCAATCCAACCGGCACGATGTTAAGCCATGCATCGGCAGTATCACTGGCACAGGCTGTGCGTGAGCTCGGCGGTGTCATGGTGGTGGATGAAATCTATCAACGCGTGGTGTTTGAGGACGCCCCCAAATCATTGGTCTCATTGGGCGAAGACATCATTTCTGTGAATAGCTTCTCCAAGATCTTCTCGATGACCGGCTGGCGGCTCGGCTGGCTGGTGCTGCCCCCGCAGATGAGCGGTGCAGTAGAGCGCTTATCACAGAATCTCTACATCTCGGCATCCTCACTTGCGCAGCGGGCCGCATTGGCAGCATTTGAGCCGGAGTCCCTTGCGGTGGCCGAGGACTATCGGCAGCGATTTGCTGAGCAAGGCCGATATTTACTTACCGCGCTCAAGGGGCTTGGCTTTGCGTTGCCCGCTGCGCCGCAGGGTGCTTTTTATGGCTATTGCGATGTATCGGGTCTCACGAATGACAGCTATCAGTTTTGTTTGGAGCTTTGTGATCATGCGGGCGTGCTGATGGCGCCTGGCCGCGATTTCGGGGAGCATCACGGTGATCGCTTTGTACGGGTCTCGTACACCAAGCCGCTCGATCTCTTGCAGGAGGGTGTCGCACGTGTGCAACGCTTTTTAGAGTCCAGCCGGGCTTAATTTGAGAAAAGGACAGTCAATTGCCATCTCTTTATGAACCCTTTTCGTTAGGTGATCTCGCTTTATCGAATCGCATCGTGATGGCTCCGCTCACGCGCAGTCGGGCCAATGCGCAGCTTGAGCCGACTGATTTAGCGGTGACCTATTATCAGCAGCGGGCGTCTGCTGGACTCATCATCACGGAGGCCAGCCAGGTCTGTCCTGAGGGCCAGGGCTATGTCTCAACACCAGGAATTTATTCGGCCGGACAAATCGCCGGATGGCGTCGGGTTACAGATGCGGTGCATGCGGCAGGCGGAAAGATCTGTATTCAGCTATGGCATGTGGGCCGTATTTCACATCGTTATTTTCAGCCAAATCATGCAGCCCCGGTGGCGCCATCTGCAATTGCAGCAAAGGCAAAGGTCTTTACGCCCGATGGCCTCGAAGACTGCTCCGAGCCGCGGGCTTTAACGACCGATGAGATCACTGGCCTGGTCTCTATTTATGCGCAGGCAGCAAGAAATGCCCAGCAGGCCGGCTTTGACATGATTGAGCTGCACGGCGCGAATGGCTATCTTATTGATCAGTTCCTGCGGGATCAGTCCAACCGACGGACTGATGCGTTTGGCGGCAGCATCGAGAATCGAATTCGGTTCCCGCTGGCCGTCATTGACGCCCTATGTCAGGTCTATCCTCCGCACCGCGTAGGCATACGTCTATCTCCTGCCGCCACCGTTCATGATTGTGAGGACAGCGCGCCGATGGATGTTTTTTCGACACTGGCGGGCGAACTCGGCAGCCGCCGACTGGGTTATCTGCACTTGATTGAAGGCCAGACTCGCGGCCCACGGGATTGGCGGCCCGAAGTCGATCTGCAATGGTTGAAGGGGGTATTTCGGGAGTCGGGCGGTCTGACGGTGATGGCCAACAACGGCTACGACCGGCAGATGGCCGAACAGGCGGTGGCAAGCGGGGCCGCCGATCTCGTTGCGTTTGGTGTGCCGTTTATCGCCAACCCAGATCTGGTGCTGCGGCTCCAGCGTGGGGTTGCCCTCACTGAGGCGGACAGCTCCACCTTTTATAAAGGTGGCCCGAAGGGCTATATCGATTACCCGTTTTATTCGGCATAAGCGGGCCGCCAACACTGGTTAGAATCGGGGATCATGTCTCTCGCACCGCTTTTTGATCCGAGCATTCTGTTCTTTGTCGTGGGCATTGCGGCTGGGCTGATGAAATCCAGCCTTGAAATCCCGGTCCCAATTGCGCGGTTCCTGTCGCTGTATTTGCTGATGGCCCTGGGACTGAAGGGCGGATTCGCACTTGCCCAAAGTGGCTTCACACTCGAGGTGCTGGCCGATCTCGGGATTGCCATCGGCCTCGCAGTAATTATTCCGCTGCTTTGCTATGCCATCTTGCGCCGGGTTATCGGCGGATTTGATGCGGCGGCGATCTCGGCGACTTATGGTTCGGTCAGTGCGGTGACCTTCATCACGGCCACCCAGTTTTTGGAAAAGCAGGGCTTGGAGTATGGCGGCCATATGGCGGCTGCGATGGCACTGATGGAATCACCGGCGATCATTTTTGCCGTGTTGATGGCCAACATGCTGCGACGTCGCTCGCTCTCCGCTGCTGGCGGGGACCCTTTATTTGGCCAGACTTATGCGTTACACCCCGAGCAGGTGCCGAAGTCGCGACATGGCGTTGATGAAAATTCCAGCCTGGGGGCAGTGCTGAAGGAATCGTTCACAGAGGGTGCGCAGATCCTGCTTTTGGGCAGCATGCTGATTGGGCTGCTGACTGGAGATGCAGGTAAGCAGATCATGGAGCCCTTCACCGGGCAGCTCTTCAAGGGCATGCTGGCGTTTTTTCTTCTGGATATGGGCATTGCGACCGCAAGTCGGATGGCTGATCTTGGCAATGTGCCGAAACGATTGCTGCTCTACGGCGTGCTTGCGCCACCATGTCACGCCTTGCTCGCGATTGGCCTGTGCGCGGTCTTTAATATTCCAGCCGGTAATGCAGCGCTTTTGGCGGTGCTTGCCGCGAGCGCCTCTTATATTGCGGTGCCGGCGGTGCTCAAGCACGCGATTCCCGAGGCTTCTCCGACCCTTTACCTGGGTATGTCGCTGGGGGTGACGTTCCCGCTGAACATCATCGTGGGCATTCCGCTGTATGTTGGCATGGCCCGCTGGCTTTTAAGCTAAAGGGGATTGTTTTTGGATCTGTGGCGGGTAGAATTTCGATAAATGAAGTAGATCAAATAGTGCGAAATGAGGCCAACCCACTCCCTTTTCGTCGCCCCGTTATTTTTTGGGCTCTACCCGGCAATAGCCCCGGCTCAGGGAATTAGTGACGTCTCGGTAGAGCCGAGAGCTATTTCCGCCAACCAACCAGTAAGAATCACTATTTCGAGCAAGGCGGATGCAGCCCCTTGTGGATTAGAAATAAATTTTGGCGATAACAACACAAGAACGATAAGGGGCGATAAGTTTCCCGTAGTCATCGAGCATAGTTATCAGCAGGACGGTTTGTATGCGATCTCGGTAGCAGGCCGGCAAATTACCCGAGGACTAAAGAGCCTGTCGCCTTGCGAAGGCGCGAAAAGTGTTGCGTTGCAGGTCGGGGTTGCCGCCTCAGCGGCTGCCGCTCCTACCCCCAGTCCCTCCGCTCTGCAGGGCGTTACGTTGCTTGGTGCAACGCTTGAGGTGCTCGATCAAGTATCAGCGCGCAAGCTTAGTTTTCCTTCCGAACAATATCCTAGTGCTTTGATCGTGAGATCTTTGTCGGCTGGTAGTGCAGCAGCGATTTCGGGGCTGCAGGTCGGGGATGTAGTAACGCACGTAAACGATCAAGCGCTGACTCCGACAGCTGCCAAAGAGGCCGGAGAAGCTCATGCTCGGGGGCAGCAGGTTAAGGTGACTTATTTTCGTAAGGCGCAATGGTTTGCACAAGTCGTACTACCTCAGAAAAGCGCTCCGTTGATACCGGCGAATCCCAATCAACGGAGCACTCCAAATGAGCCGCTCTCACCGACGAACGCTCAGCCGGCGCAACAAAGCCAGCCAATGGATACAAGTTTTGAGCTCGTCAACGGATCAAGTAGCGTAATTTTCAGTGTTTACATATCGTCTGCCACGGAAAAAAATTGGGGCCGTGACCGTCTCGGATTCGCAGGAACAATCTCCTCAAATAACAAAAGGAAGTTTAGTCCTGACTCCGCAGGAGGCTGTACCTTTGATATTCGCGTTCAGTATGAAAATAAAAGCGTAGAAGATCTTCGCGCAGTAGATCTGTGTCAAAGAAAGCAGATTATTTTTACCGGCAGCGGTGCGGTTGCGGCAGCGACGAGTAGCCAGTCGCAGGGCTCGTCAGGGGCAGGTCAGTCCCCCCGGCTTGGCTTTGGCTACACCCCGATTGATCAGACTGCAGCGCAAAGACTTCGATTCCCTATTGATCAATACACGGGGCTATTGGTTGATTCTGTGAATCCGGGCGGTATTGCTGCATCGGCGGGCCTTGTACCGAGCGATGTGCTAACTCACATTAATGACCAAGCTGCCAATGCTCAGACAATTGAGGAAGCTCGGAATCTGATAGCGCAAGGTCGAGAGGTAAAAACTACTTTTTTTCGTAGCGGTCAATTTTATAACGCCGTGTTCTCTCCTCAGCCAGCAGGAGCGAGTTCGTCGTCAGCCAGACCAGCAGAGACGGCAGGCAATGAGCTTGCAAAAAACTTAAATGATTTGGCCAAAGCTTTTGAGGATCTCGGGCGCGCTTTTGAGGGTAGGTCATCTCGTTCGACGCAGCCTGCCGCTCAGCAGAACTCAACTAGTTCGACGTCCCCAGCGCAGCTCGGTGGGTTACCCCCTGCTAGCGTCAATCCCGCCAGCTGCCGACAAGGCACTTTTATGGAACCCCGGGAATTCACCCAGCCGGAGATCCTTGGTCGGCCTCGAGGTGAGCGTGCCCAGATGTGTTTTTATCGAATGGAGGGTTCGCGTGCCGAATATTTAAATTTTTTCGCTACCGGTCATTTTTATCACACGTCAATTTCGGGTTCTGGCGGGTTCGCGAGCTCCGGCGCGGTCTACGGAACGGTACGAGGTACGTATGCTTTTCAGTCTGGAGGGGTACTCGTTACGCGTATCGGTTATCAGGGTACGGGCGTGAGCCAAACGAATCGTGGTGCGGGCACGCAGCGTGAGCTTGACGTGAGCGGCCAGAGTCGCCTAGAAAACGAGGTCACGTTACAGAATTGTCAAAAGATTACCTACCGCGACGAAGTGAAGCGCGTTCAGTATGACCGAACCAGCTCCCACCCCAGCTCTCTAATTGTGGGAGGGGTAAGGTGGGAGCGCTATAGCATGGAGTGCCCCGCCTGGAGGGGCTGGGCGACTGATTAATAGAAAGCCTTTAGGAGCGCGAAATGAAAATTTTCATCGCTAGTCTCTTGGCCATTTATTCATCAATGACGATTGCGCAGAGTGGCAGCGTTGCAGTTCCGTCTTTTGATACTGCTCGGCCGCCAGAGAAAAAAGACGAGAAGAAGGCCGCACCGCCGCCTCAAAAGACCCCGGAAAAGTCGGTCGTGGTGCCGCTTCCGTCGAACCCTGCGCCCCCCGCCCCAGCTGCTCCAGCACCGGTCCAGCCCCAAAAACCGACGTCCTCGCCATCACCCGCTCCAGCCCCAACCGTTCCGCCCGCCCAACCTCCCGTTTCGCCTGCTCCCCGTCCTGCACTCACACCTGCGGTACCGCCGCCTACCAGTCAGCCATCAAGGGCAGCACCTAGCCCTACATTTACTCAGCCACCTGCTACCGCGCCACAGAGTGCGCCCGCTCAGCAGCCCATTCCCACAGCGCCCCCACCGCCGACAGCGAATGCCCCGGCAGTGGCTCAAAGTTGTGAGTCCACTAATCTGCAACGCTTCTTAAAAACTTATTACGAGAATAACAATTTTTTTTCAGATCGAAATACTCCGACTGAAAACTCACAGCTTTATCCGCGAACAAATGTTCAGCAAGCACTCGACCAAAGATGGGCCAATATGTCCCAAGCAATTATTAGCCAGTGTCTTGGCTTTGGTGATATGCAAGGATTTGTGCGAAACTTTTCCAGTCGCCCAGCCGTAAAAAGCTCAGTCGAGCAAGTGATTGCGCCATTTGTACAAAAGCAAATCCCGCCCCCCGTAGCGGTTGCGCCACCGCCACCGGTAGCGGTGAATCCTCCCGTGCTCGGCGATACAGGTCCAGGTCAGCTTGTTTTAAACCTCAATTTTTCGATCGATGGCCTTAACAATACGTCGGCGCTGAACAATACGTCAGCGCTGAACAATACGTCAGCGCTGAACAATACGTCGGCATTTACCGTGTCGATAGGTAATAATTTGCAAATCATCTCGCCAAAAAACGATTTAATTTTTCTCTCTTCAGATGGGTTGAGTGGGCGACAGACGCAGGCGTTATCCCCGGATATTGTTGGCGTACTACACGCGATGGGGGGCCAAGATATCAATCGACTTTTATGTGTTGACGGCAGCCAACAAAATCGCCCACGCATTACAGAGTTCGGGTCTTGCCGTGTTAGACCCTTTAATAGCGTTTGGATATTCAGTAGCGCGGACCGAAAGATTCGGTGGCTCAATCCCACCTCTGGGGACTTAAGCCAGTGCCTGTCTGCCGTCTTTGATGAGCGGCTTTCAGTTGTTCGTCCCGTGATGACTGCATGCTCAGGTGCGGCATCCTGGACGATCCCAAGCGCTGATCCTGACGCACTGCAGCTGGCGTTTTTGCCTGGGGTGACCAATGTAGCAAGCGTTCCGAACGTCTTAACTATCATCAATTCAGAGCTTGGCTTTGCACGGATTAGACCAAAGGGTCAAAATACTGGCTGGGCGTTGCATTCGGTTCCCCGTGCATCTCCAGCGGGGCGGCAGAGGCGCTCAACGGAGACACCAATGCCTGGGCAGACAGCTACTGCACCGGTGATTTCGCCGGTGCAGAAGATAGATCCACCCCCCGCAAATAAGCCAATTTCGGCCCCACCAGCAGCGACGCCACCACCGGTTGTCACTCCAGCGCCGCCGTCTTCGATTCCTATAGCGATCGCGCCACCACCTGTCACAGTGGCACCCTCCGTATCAAATGAGTGTCAAGATCAAATAGTTTTCGATTTGATTAAGAGAAGTTTTCCGGAGTCGTCTGCAGGGAGTATCAGTGGCCCCGCTGTGAGGCGGGGTATGGAGATCTGCAAAGAGAAAGGCTTTGATTATTTGAGTCGTGGTCTGCAGGGCGCTCCGCCTCGGGGTAACCCCGTCCCGGGAGCGCCAGGCCGCGGTGAGGGCCGTCGAGGCGATCTTCGAGAGTATCGTGACTTTGTTATTCCGGTGTCTTTTTCTCTGATTCAAATTGCCCAGACCCAATCGACGGGAGTCTCTGAACGAGGATTTTTAAGAGCAGAATTCATGCAATTGCTCCAGAAAGAGGAGCGAGTATCTCGTCCTGTGCAGCCGCCACCCGTTACGGTGGCCCCCCCGCCTGTCGGTACACCACCTCCCAGTAGAGTGACCAATCCGGGAGCGGAGCCGGTGGCAAATAGGTCGACACAGCCATTAGACGATCCATGCGCAGGGCTGAGTCCCGATGCATACGCGGATTGCCAGTACAACCTTCGGCAAACGGCGCCACCGCCCGTTGCCATTTCTCCACCTTCGGTTACCCCGCCAGCGCAGGTCGTAACAAGACCCACAGTTACCCCGCCTCCGGCAGTGCGCAGGTCGCAAAATTCGGGGGTGTGCGATCCCTCTCTCGTTGAATTAGATCCTGTAAAAATTGGAAATCGTGAGCGCTGTTTCGGTGGAGTTGGGAATGGTTGTAAGGATCAATTACGAGGCGGTTCTCTCACTCAAGGGCCGCCAAGCCCAGGGTATCCGGTCGCGACAGTGAATTCAGACTGCACGATTGATGTGAAAGTAGTCGTAGGCTCGATTCTTCACGACTCATGTTGCAGATCTCTTTGGGAGCAGAATCGACCGCAGGACGGCCACTACTGCAAAGAAGCGCCAGGCCCCGCCGGCTTTTGGATAGGTACGGATGCGATTTTAGGTTTTCCGCTTGGATGGGATAACAAGCAATGTGCTTCAGAGTGGCGTAAGGCAGTCTACGATGTGCAAGAAGGAAAATCTTGGACCGAGAGATTTGGCCCTTATTTAACGGACGATCAGGAGGATAACCTGACGACTGTTTCAAACTCGCGCACGACGAAACTCCCCGGACGCCTAGGAGTAAACGACAACCTATTGACAAGTCGTACGATTGAGCGGGTCGAGACTCGGCGATTGGCGGCGCCTCGTGGTACAAAACTCACGGTTCACGATGTTGCTTTTTGTAAAAGCGGAAGATTTCAGAGTGAGACTTGGTGTAATGACCAAAAACTTGCTGTGACTTCAACTCTAATTGCAGGAGCGATGGCAGGGCCGCTTGCAGGGGCGAGTGCGGCTGTAATGACTAAATTAAATCTCCTTACTATGCCTGGTTGCTCGAACTCTACTGAGCTACAGTCCGCACTCTCTGACTTGCGTTGGCAAGAGGACTACATCGCAAGCGAGCGAGCTAGGATGGACGCAGTTGAACGTAGTTTTCTCTCAAAGATCGAGGAATGGAATGCTTGGGCTGCGGCAAAACAGCGTGAGGCGGAGGGGTACTGGTTGATTGATCCGAGGAGGACATTATTAATACCGAAAGAAATAGAGATCGCTCGGGCCGATCAGGTCACGCGAGAGATTGGGCTGCAACGTGTCAGGGCACAACATGCGGTAGAGATGGCGGGTCACGATCTTGAAAAGCAGCGTCGCCAGATCGTCGTCTGGGCAATCGAGAATAAACGTACGTGGGCAACGATCCACGATGGAATCTGTGACTAACTTCCTACTTCTGTCCGATTTCGAAGTTCGCCATTTTCTCTAAGGCCCGGACCATCGCCGAGTGATCCCAAGCCTTTCCGCCGTGGGCGGCGCAGGCATTAAAGAGCTCCTGGGCCGTGGCGGTGTTGGGCAGCGATACCCCCATGGCACGCGCACTCTGAAGGGCGAGATTGAGATCTTTTTGGTGTAACTCAATCCGAAAGCCGGGATTAAATGTCCGGTTGATCATGCGCTCACCGTGGACTTCTAAAATGCGCGAGGCAGCAAAGCCACCCATCAGTGCCTGACGAACCTTCGCAGGGTCGGCCCCTGCCTTTGCTGCAAACAGCAGGGCTTCGGATACGGCCTCAATGTTTAGCGCCACGATGATCTGGTTGGCCACCTTTGCTGTCTGGCCATCGCCGTTGCCGCCTACCAGTGTGATGTTTTTGCCCATCAATTCAAAGAGGGGCTTGGCGCGGGCAAACGAGGCCTCGGAGCCGCCCACCATGATGGTCAGCGCTGCATTTTTTGCACCCACTTCACCGCCAGAGACAGGAGCATCAAGGTACTCACAGCCCAAGGCGTTAATTTTTTGGGCAAACTCCTTGGTGACGATTGGGGAAATCGAGCTCATGTCGATGACGACCTTGCCCTTTGATAGGCCGCTGGCCACACCGCGATCTCCAAACAGCACCTTTTCGACATCCGGGGTGTCGGGCAGCATGGTGATGATCAGATCGGCCTTCTGGGCAACCTCTTGGGCAGAGGCGCACTGCACCGCTTTGGATTGTGCGATCGCCTCGGGGACTTTACTGCGGGTGGTGACGAATACATTGTGGCCTGCGTTAATCAGGTGGCCGCACATCGGCGCACCCATGATGCCCAAGCCAATAAATCCGACATTAAGTGTCGACATGAGAGAGTTTCCTTTCTAGTGTGTGGCGCGCCAGCCGAGGCCCGCCTCGGTGGTGGTTGCAGGCTTATACTCGCATCCGATCCAGCCGGAGTAGCCGATCTCATCGAGAAGGCGAAAGAGATACTTGTAATTGATCTCGCCTGTGCCGGGTTCGTTGCGGCCCGGGTTATCCGCAATCTGGATATGCGCGATGCGGCTGAGATGCTTTTTCAGCGTTGCTGCCAACTCACCCTCCATGCGCTGCATGTGATAGAGATCGTGCTGAAGAAAGAGGTTGTCTGCACCAACTTCGTCGTGCAGGCGCAAGGCCTGCTCGGTACGGTTCAAATAAAAGCCCGGAATATCGAAGGTATTGATGGGCTCGGTCAGCAGCTTTAAGCCTGCCTTCTTGAGCTCAGCTGCCGCAAATTTAAGATTCGCAAGCAGTGTGTCGTGTAGATCTTGCGGGCTGACACCCGCGGGCGCCTTGCCGGCCAAGCAATTTAACTGCGGCACGCCCAGCTGGGTTGCGTACTCGATGGCCTTGGGCACACCAGCCCGAAACTCGTCGACGCGCCGAGGATCGCAGGCAATGCCGCGGTCGCCTGCGTCCCAATCTCCAGCGGGCAGGTTGTGCAGCACCAGCTTGAGATTGTGTGACTGAAGGCGTGTTTTTAGTTCCTGGACCGGATAAGGATAGGGAAATAGAAATTCTACCGCTTGAAAGCCGCTGGCAGCGGCCTTCTCGAAACGATCCAGAAACGGTACCTCATTAAAGAGCATCGTGAGGTTGGCAGCAAAACGCGGCATGAGGGATCCTTTTGGCGTCAGTGAGCGATATCGGACTATTAGTCCAGCAGTCCGGCAACTTCAAGGCCCTTGCGGCCCTCGGGGTGACGGCAGTCGATTTCTTCAAACTCCATGATGTTGTCGATCTCCGTGCCCATCGCAATATTGGTCACCTTTTCGAGAATCACCTCAACCACAACCGGCACTCGATATTTTTGAGCGGTGGCCTGTGCTTCTTTTAAGGCATCATGAATTTTTGAAGGATCGGTGACCCGCAGGGCTTTACAGCCAAGCCCCACCACAACCGCCTGATGATCTACGCCGTAGCCTTTCAGGGTTGGATCGTCGATGTTTTGGTTCTCAAATGCCAGCTGCACATTGAAGTCCATATCAAAATTGCGCTGGGACTGCCGGATCAGGCCAAGATAACTGTTGTTGACCAGCACCTGAACATAGGGCAGGCGGAATTGTGCGCCCACAGCCAGCTCCTCGATCAGGAACTGGAAGTCATAGTCACCGGCAAGGCCCACCACCGTACGGGTGGGGTCTGCGGCGACAACCCCCAGCGCCGCTGGAATGGTCCAGCCCAGCGGGCCGGCCTGGCCGCAGTTAATCCACTGACGCGGGCCATAGACATTCAGAAACTGCGCACCGGCAATTTGTGAAAGGCCGATGGTGGTCACATAGATCGTGTCGCGAGGAAATGCTTTGTTCATTTCTTCGTAGACGCGCATCGGCTTGATTGGAGTCTCGGTGTAATGGGTCTTGCGGTGCATTAAGCGCTTGCGCTCCTGGCAGCGGAATAC
>JAGWWC010000117.1 GCA_018970545.1 Betaproteobacteria bacterium
TTCCAAGGCAGCGGCAATACGCTATTTATCGTGGCGGTGATTTTGTTTTTGCTGGGGCTGGTACCCGGCATGCCGCACGTGCCCTTTATCGCCTTTGCCCTGCTGTTTGGGGGCCTGGGCTATCTGCTCAATGATCGGCTGAAAAAGACCGAGCAAAAAGCCAAGGAAGCGGCGGCGGCTGCGCCACCGAAAACCGAACTGGAATGGTCCGATGTTCCCGTCATCGAGCCGCTTTGCCTGGAGTTGCCGTACCGGCTGATTCCGCTGGTTGATAAAGGCGATGAGAGCGATTTGATTAAGCGCATCCGCGCGATCCGTAGAAAGTTTGTTACTGAGATCGGCTTTCTCACGCCATCAGTGCACATTCGCGACAACCTGCAGCTACCCGCTGAGACCTATCGGTTTTTGCTCTACGGCGCAGAAATCGGCCGCGGCCAATGCCTGCCGGATAAGCTGTTGGCCATCTTTCCCCAAGGCGACACCCAGCCCTTGGCGGGCATTCAAGTCAAGGATCCTACCTATGGCATGCCCGCGGTCTGGATCGATCGTGGCCAGCGCGATGAAGCCATCAGCAAAGGCTACACCGTAGTGGAACCCGCAGTGGTGATGACTACGCACTTGGATCACTTAGTGCGCTCCCACTCCCATGAGTTGCTGGGCCGCCAAGAAACACAAGATTTGCTGGATCACTTTAAATCCAGCTACCCCAAACTGGTTGAAGATGTAGTGCCCAAAGTGGTCACGCTGGCCAATTTGCAGCGCATTTTGCAGCTGCTTTTAGAAGAAGGCGTGCCGGTAAAAGACCTGCGCACTATTCTCGAAGTCGCCAGTGAAAATGCAGCGCTTCTCACGGATCCCAACAATGTGTTGGCGCCCGTGCGCTATGCGCTACGCCGAACCATCGTGCAGGAGACTTTTGGCGAGACCAGCGAATTCAAGGTGCTCGGTGTCCACCCGGAATTCGAGCGGCTGATTGATCAGACTGTCGGCGGTGCGGCGACCGCAGCCGATGGCGCCATCGAGCCCTCGCTGGCGCGTCTGTTTGGCGAAGAGGTCATCGCAGGTGTCAATGAGATGGAAAGCCAGGGCCTGGCGCCGGTGATTCTCACTGGATCCAAATCCCGCCTTACCCTGTCTCGACTTGCTCGCCGCATCAAATCCCAAGCCATCGTGCTGGCCATGAGCGAGCTGCCAGCTACCGGGAACGTCACCTTTCAGAAAGTGCTCTGTAACCGGGGTGCGCCCGGTTAAACTCACGAAAAATCATCATGGGACCTGAACGATTCGTTGCGGCTTCGGCCGCTGAAGCCTTAAAGCAAGTCCGCCGAGCGCTCGGTCCGGACGCCATGGTGCTCTCCACCAAAGAGACTGCCGATGGCGTTGAGATCATGGCGATTACCCCGGATGCGCTGGATCAACTCTCTGCAGGCTTGGGCCGCAGTACGGTCAGCGCGATGCCGGGTGGCGGCTCCGCGGAGCTCTACAGCGCGCCGCCACGGCGCTCGACAGCCCCCTCTGGCCCCTCGTTTCCACATGAGTTGGTGATCTCCGATGTGATCAAGTCACAGCGCAACCTCGATGGCTCGCCGGTCTATACGCCCGAGCAGCTGGGCAAGGGCA
>JAGWWC010000118.1 GCA_018970545.1 Betaproteobacteria bacterium
CTGATCTCGATGTGATTCGCAGAAGTCGTCTGAAAAAATCAACGCTTTTCGAAATGGAAGACTCCCCAGAGCTTCAGCGTGTCCAGGAGGAGTACCTCCGGCTGGCAGAAAAACTCTGGAATGGTGTGGATCCAATGAATGCTGATCCGATGAAAGACCGGGATATTTTTGATTTGTTGGGATTTGATTGATTCCCTACCGATATCAACTGCCATGAACGATGTAAGCCACATCCGATATCTCAAACAGCGCGATCGCGTCGAGCATTATTTTGATCGCACTGCAGCGCAGACCTGGGCCCGGCTGACCTCGACAGCGCCGGTCAGTGGTGTGCGGGCAACCGTGCGCGCAGGCCGTGATCGGATGCGGGCAACACTGATGTCTTGGCTGCCAGAGGAACTCTCCGGCCTGCGAGTTCTCGATGCGGGCTGCGGAACGGGCGCACTCTCCTTGGAGGCGGCCTGCCGCGGCGCTGATGTCGTTGCCATTGACCTCTCGCCAACGCTGGTCAATCTCGCCCGCGAGCGGGCCTGCGTGCAGTCGGCTGCCCAACGCATTGATTTTCGCGCAGGCGATATGCTCGATGATCAATTGGGTGAGTTTGATGTGGTGGTGGCCATGGACTCCTTGATTCACTATCAGCCGGCGGATGTGGTCCGCGTGCTGGCCGGTCTTGCTGCCCGCACACGCCGCACCATCTTGTTGACCTTTCCGCCGCGTAACCTGGCCCTGGCCGCGATGATGTCCATCGGCAGGCTTTTTCCCCGCGGTGATCGCGCGCCTTTTATTGAGCCGGTGGCCTTCGAGCGGCTCTGCGGTCTGATTCAGCATGAGCCTGGGTTATCTGCATTTCGCATCGGCCGCACACAGAAAATCTCCAGCGGCTTTTACACGTCGCAGGCACTCGAATTGGTGAGGATTCAATGACGCCCTCGCGCGCCCTGAAATCCTGGCGCAAGTGGACACGCGTGAGTCCGCGGTTTCTGCCCTTTGCAGATGTTGCGACCCAAGAGCTGCCGCTGCGTCGGCTGTTTCAGTTATCACTGTTTCAGGTCTCGGTTGGCATGTGCATGGCCCTACTGATTGGTACATTAAATCGCGTGATGATCGTTGAGCTTGGCGTCGGCGCCTGGCTGGTGGCACTGATGGTCGCGCTGCCTCTGCTGTTCGCGCCCTTTCGTGCCCTGGTGGGATTTAAGTCAGATATTCATCGCTCGGTGCTCGGCTGGCGTCGCGTGCCGTACATCTGGCTGGGCACGCTCTGTCAGTTCAGCGGCCTGTCCATCATGCCTTTTGCCTTGATTCTGCTGTCGGGCGACAGCCACTGGCCCGCCTGGGTGGCGCATGCCGCCACTGCGCTCGCGATCCTATTGGTGGGAATCGGACTGCAAACGACTCAGACTGCGGGCCTGGCATTGGCAACCGATATCGCGCCACAGGCCGCCCGGCCCCGCGTCGTCGCCATGATGTATGCCATGCTCTTAATGGGCATGGTCGTCAGCGGCATTGCGTTCGGTTTTCTGTTGACTGAATTCAGTCAGATCAAGCTGATTAAGGTGGTTCAGGGGGCAGCCGCAGTCGCTGTGGCGCTCAACGTGATT
>JAGWWC010000007.1 GCA_018970545.1 Betaproteobacteria bacterium
TGTCAATACGGCAGCCCGCACCGAGGGTGTCAACAAATACTTCGGCACCCGAATTTGCTGCACCGAAGAGATCATGCAAGGATGTCTTGACCTGGCGTTTCGTCCCATTGGCGAAGTAATTCTTAAGGGAAAAGAGACGCCGGTCATGCTGTATCAGCCCCTTGGTGGCTCCGACGGTGAGCGTGCATGGCTGCCGGACTATTGCGCGGCGTATGCCGAGCTAACTGCGGGCGCTCCACGTGCAGTCCAGGCCTTTGAGCGCCTAAGAGCAAACTATCCGCAGGATCCGCTGGTTGATTTTTACTGGCGACGCACACAGTCCGGAAACCTCTCCACCCATATTGTCATGGATGAGAAATAGAATATTGGCCTATGAGGACTCCACCCCGCCTTGCCCCGACCCTGACCAGTGTTGCACTGGCCTGTCTGGCCGCTGCCGCGCAGGCGCAGGTCCTACCAAGAATCATTCCGCCCGATGCAGACACCTCTCGGATGCGGGTGCCGGTGCCATTGCCGCGGCTGCCCGAGTTTGACCTGCGGATTCAGTCACCGGAAAAGTCAGCGACGCCACGCGCGGTCGATGAGCTGGAATTTGAGCCAAAAGGCGTCAAATTCGAGGGCGGCACGCGCTACTCAGAGCAGGAAATGCTGGCGCTTTTTCAGCCGCTTTTCGGCAAGAAGATCTCTCTGGAGGCATTTCGGGAGCGCGTCCGGCAGCTCGAGGACCGCTATCGTCGAGATGGGTTTTTTCTCACCAGGGTGCTGATTCCGCCGCAGCAGGTCAGAGATGGTGTTTTCACCGTTCAGATTATTGAGGGCTTTATCAGCGAAGCGTTTGTGGATGGCGCAGACGGCCCGGACCGTCGTCTTGTAGAGCGAATCATCTCAAAGGTCAAAGATAAAAAACCGATTGATCTGAGATCTTTGGAACAAGCGCTGCTGGTTTTGAACGATCTCCCCGGTATGGGGGCGACCGGCACCCTTCGGCCGGGAGCGCTGCCAGGCTCCTCGGAACTGGTCGTCACACTCGCCCCGCCACAAAAGGTCAGCTATAGCCTCGGCTTAAATAACTTTGGATCAAAGTCGATTGGTCCGTGGGGCATGTCGGTCAACACAACGATGCCGCGGCCTTTCGGGCAGCTAGGATCGCTGGGCCTTGGGCTGTCCAACTCGGCGTTTGGTTTTGACCGGCTTCATGCGGTCACCACCTCTTACTCGCGGCCAGTGGGTGACTCCGGCGCCGTGTTTTCCATCGGTACGCTGGCGGCGATCGCACAGCCCGCAGGATCCATCAAAAGCCTGAAAATTTACAGCGAAAGCTGGTCGCTGAGCCCCCGGCTGCGCATGCCACTGCTGCGAACAGTACGGCATTCCTTTTTTTTGGACACGGGCCTGTCCATTAATGAAAGCGAAGCTTTCTTAAACCACGGTACACCCGAACGAACCGCCATTTCGCATGATCGCTCGAGCGTTGCCGAGGTCGCGCTCAGCTACCAGCAATCGGGTTTTGGGGGCGGCAGCACCCAAGCAAGCCTCAGTCTGTTTCAGGGGCTGGACGCATTTGGATCCTTGAGCCCCTCGCACGCTCCGCTGTCGTCTGCGCAAGGATTTCGGCAGCGATTTCAAAAGCAAACCCTCTCGGTCTCCCGTCAGCAAATGCTGCCGAATCGATTCAGTCTGTCGCTGCTGGCGCAGGCCCAAAATGCAAACGATATCCTGCTCTCCGGCGATCAGACGTTTTTTGGTGGCACGGGAATTGGGCGCGGCTATGACGGCGGTGTTTTGTACGGCGAGCGAGGCTTTGGTGTGCTGGGCGAGCTTCGCTGGGATCACGCCAAGCCAGCGACGCTGGGCCTGCCCGAGAATGTAACCTTGCAGCTGTTTGCTTCGTATGATTTCGCGCGCGCAACGCGCCTTGCAAATCCCACTACCGAAACACCTCAGAGCTCTGGATCGATTGCCTCAACCGCCATTGGTTTTCGAATTCGAACCCCAAAGGGTTTGAGTGTTGAAACGATGCTGGCCAACGCCAATACCTATGTCCCGAGCAATGATCGCAAGCCCGACCCACGGCTTATTTTTAGTCTGAACAAAGCCTTTTTCTGACAATGTCCCGCGGATTAGGCTACTGATCCTGGCTTCGAATGTGCTTTTCAAAAACGGGCCAAGACTCTGCGGTGGGCATCGATTCCCAATCCGGATCGGCAATTTGATTAAAAGCCTTGCGAAGTTCCTGCCCCCAGAACGAGCGTATCGAATTAAAGTAAGTGTTATCTGAATTGATCGTTGCGTACTTCGTCACATGCAGAGAATCTCGCCCATAGACCAGCAAGTCGAGCGGCATGCCCACTGAAATATTTGAACGCAAGGTGGAATCCATCGAGATGAGCGCGCACTTCGCGGCCACATCCAGCGGCGTCTCGGGTGTCACCACCCGATCAAGAATGGGTTTGCCATACTTGAACTCTCCGATTTGAAAATACGGACTCTCGGCGTGGGCCTCAATGAAGTTTCCCGCAGAATAAATATTAAACAGTCGGCAATCCTCACCAGCAATCTGGCCACCGAGTATGAAACTGCAATTGAAGTCTAGCCCAAACTGCTGCATCGAGCCGCCATCGCGGCGATGGACTTCTCGGATTGCCTCACCCACGACTTCAGCGCCTTTTGCGACTGACGTTACTGTCCAGAGATTGTCGATCCGAGACGGCTCCGAGAGCAGCTGGGTCACGGCCTGAGTCACCGCTAAGTTGCCGGCACACATCAACACCAGTACACGATCACCGCGCCGCTCAAACACCGTCATCTTGCGGACGGTGGAGACCTGATCAACACCCGCATTGGATCGGCTGTCGGCCAGAAATACCAGCCCGGAGTTCAAACGCATACCCACGCAATATGTCATAGACCGTCCTTGTGCTCAGGCGGCCGAAGTCTGCCGCGTATGCCCGAGATATTCGCTACTGATACAGATGCCGAGATAATATATCTGCTCAAGGAAGCGCTGTAAAAATCCGTGGATTTCCTGCTCAAATTCGGCATCAATACGCAAAAACTGGAGATCAGCCCGCAGCCTGCCCGCCAATCGATGGGATTCGTTGCGCGGATCACCAACCGCCGCTAGATTGACACAGACCTCGTTGAGGCAGGCCAGCAGTGACCGCGGCATATCCAGCCGCTGAATCAAGAGCTCCGCGACCCGCCGCGAGGAGACCACATCCCGATAGACTCGCCGATAAACATCGAACGCCGACACCGCTCGGAGAATAGAGGCCCAATAGTAATAATCGAGCCGCTCATCATTGCCCACGCCCGCCGACGTCTTACCCGTGAACTCAGCAGGATTGAAGTCAAATTTTGAGTCGAGAATTCGGGCGGTGCTATCTGCACGCTCGATAAAAGTGCCCAGACGCATGAAATGAAAGGCCTCATCTTTCAGCATGGTGCCGATGGCGACTCCACGAAATAAGTGCGAGCGGGTTTTGACCCACTCGAAAAACGCTCCGGGGTCCTTGTGCCAGGCGGTCTGAGCCAGAAGCGACTGCAGCTCCAGCCATGTCGCGTTGACGGTCTCCCACACATCGGTGTTCACTGAGTTTCGGGCGATCCGACAGTTCTCGCGTGCGGCCGAGATACTGTTTCGAATACTTGATGGATTGTTGCCGTCTGCGACCAGTTCGAGCAGTAGTTGCTCGTAGGACGCGTTTTGCATCGCAAACGCGCTGGGCAGCAGCACAGCCTGGCGTTGAACATCCAGCTGCCGGGCAGTGTTCTCCGCCCGCTCGATATATCGGGCCATCCAAAATAAGCTATCAGCGGTGCGGCTTAGCATGGGCTACGCGGCGTCCTGGAGCACCCAAGTGTCCTTGGTGCCACCCCCCTGAGAGGAATTGACCACAAGAGAACCCTCGCGCAGCGCGACGCGGGTCAATCCGCCCGGTACGATCGACATCTCCTCGCCCGAGAGTACGAAAGGCCGAAGATCGATATGTCGGGGCGCCACGCCCGAGGCGACAAAGGTGGGGCAGGTCGACAGCGCGAGCGTTGGCTGAGCGATGTAGCTGGCTGGATTTTGTACCAGCAGACTTCTGAATTTTTCAATCTCTGCTTGCGATGCGCAGGGCCCCACCAGCATGCCGTAGCCGCCTGCGCCGTGAGTTTCCTTGACCACCAACTCATCCAGATGATCCAGTACGTAGGCCAAATCATCCGGCTTGCGGCAGAGGTAAGTGGGTACGTTGGCCAGCAGCGGCTCTTCGCCGAGATAAAAACGGATCATTTCCGGCACATACGGGTAGATCGACTTGTCATCGGCCACTCCAGTGCCTGGGGCGTTACAGATTGTGATCCGACCCGCCCGCAGAGCCTGCATCAAGCCATGCACGCCCAGGGTTGAATTCGGGCGAAAGATTTGAGGATCCAGGAAGTCGTCATCGATTCGTCGGTACAACACATCCACTCGCTGGGGCCCGCGCGTGGTTTTCATGTAGACCCGCTGCTCCGAGACAAAAAGGTCTTGGCCCTCTACAAGCTCCACCCCCATTTGCTGCGCCAAAAAAGCATGCTCGAAATACGCGGAGTTATAACTGCCTGGGGTCAGCACTGCCACGGTCGGCTCACTGATGCCTCCAGGTGCTACCGAGCGCAGATGCTTCAGAAGCATGTCGGGGTAGTGCTCCACCGGGGCGACCCGGTGCAAGGCAAACAATTCCGGGAAGAGCCGCATCATCGCCTTGCGGTCCTCGATCATGTAAGACACCCCAGAGGGCACACGCAAGTTATCCTCCAGCACATAGAACTCGCCTTTACCCGCTCGAACGATATCGATCCCACTGATGTGGGCATAGATATCACTTGGCACATTGATGCCCTGCATCTCGGCTCGATATTGCGCGTTTTGCAATACCAGTTCCCGGGGAATCACATTGGCGCGGAGAATCTCCTGATGATGGTAGATATCGTGGATGAATCGATTCAATGCCGTCACGCGCTGCCGCAGGCCCCGATCCAGCATCTGCCATTCATGAGACGGCAGAATCCGTGGAATCAGATCGAATGGGATGAGCCGCTCGGTGCCTTGCTCATCGCCATAGACATTGAACGTGATGCCAACTCGGCGGAAAAAAAGATCTGCCTCGGTTCGGGCACGATCCATCGCGTCGGGTGACTGGGACGACAGCCAAGACCAGAACTTTTGATAATGGGCGAGTGGCAGCGCTGCATCCCGGGGCGCCATTCCCATTACCTCATCCACACTCGGTGGGCGTTTCACGGCGGCGGCGACCGCCGAGCGAAGCAGACTTGCCATAGTTGAACTCTCCTGGCCTCTTCTAAGCACTTACCGTGCCATGCATCGGGCACGGCTTTTGCTCCGTTTGGCATCGAGGGGGTCCGTTGTGAAACAGATGGATGACACTGATCGCACCAACGTTTTTACCTACGGATCGCTGATGTTGTCTTTTGTCTTCCAGCGTGTTGTAGGCCGATGTCCGCAATCGGTCGAGGCCGTTCTCGACCACTGGAAGCGAGTCCGCGTGGATCAGGAAACCTTTCCTGCAGCGCTTCCCGCAAGCGGTGAACAGGTGCGGGGCATCCTGTGGTTCGACCTGTCGGCCGCTGAAATCGAACGGCTTGATGCTTTTGAGGGCGATCACTATCGGCGTGTTCGGGTTCAGGTGTCGGATGTCAGCGGCCACCGACACTCTGCTCAGGTCTATCAGTGGTCACGCGAGGCCGGACTGATCAACGAGCCCTGGGACATTGATTGGTTCAAGACCGTCGGCATCAAGGACTTCTCGAGTAAGTATCTTTAGGGCGTGCCTTCCCAAGTCGGTGCATCACGTCATCAATCTGGTGCATTCACTCCCTGATAAGCAGCGCGGGCGACCCCTTTTGTGCCGAAGAGTCCAACGGGAGGCCTGCAGCGATGCGAGGCTGCCAGAGCGATCCGGGATGGCATGCTATTTGCATACTTTCTTGTATACAAATAAGGATTCCGATGACGGCCCGCCCCCTTCCCGCCCTTGCCAGCAACGCCTGGATTGGGCAGTTCGATCAGCCCCTGGTCTCACAGCAGGCAGGTCGCCTTGCGGGTCTTCGATTCGCGGTCAAGGACAACATCGATGTCGCAGGAATTCCCACGACCGCCGCCTGCCCAGAATTCGCGTTCACGCCCACCGCCCACGCCACGGTTGTGGAAAAACTATTGGCCAACGGCGCTGCGCTATGCGGCAAAACCAATCTAGATCAGTTCGCCTGCGGCCTGAACGGCACGCGCTCGCCGTTTGGTCCGGTACCAAATGCAGTCAATCCCGCTTACGTCAGCGGCGGGTCCAGCTCGGGCTCAGCCTATGTCGTCGCCAGCGGCCAGGTCGATTTCTCGCTCGGCACCGACACGGCGGGATCGGGCCGTGTACCCGCGGGCCTCAACCATATCGTTGGCCTGAAACCAACCAAGGGGCTCATCAGTACGCATGGAGTGCTGCCCGCCGCCCGGAGCGCAGACGCGGTTTCAATTTTTGCCCGAGATGTTCAGACCGCATGGCAGGTGCTGCTATCAGCAATCGGCCCAGATGAGCAGGATCCTTACTCCCGAGAACTACCGCTAATCTCAACCCCACTGCCACAACAGTTTCGATTCGGCGTTCCCGATCGGTTAGAGTGGTTTGGCGATGAATTCGCAAAAGAAGAGTTTGAGAAGTCGATCGCACGCTGCATTCGATTGGGTGGAACACCAATCACAATTGATTACCAGCCGCTGGCTGATGCCGCCGAGTTACTTTACGGCAGCGCGCTGCTGGCCGAGCGGCTCGAAGTGCTGGAATCGTTTTTTCAGCAGCATCCCGAGGCGGTCATTGAGCCGGTCAAAACCTTGCTATCCCCAGGCATGGCGATGTCGGGAACGGAGGTCTTCCGTGCCCAGACCCGCTTGCGAGCGCTGGCACAACAGGCGGCAAGAATGTGGAAATCCATCGATGTCTTGCTGGTGCCCACCGCGCCAACAATATATCGCATCGATGAGATGCTGGAAGCACCGATTGAGCTGAATCGCCGGCTTGGGTACTACACGAACTTTGTAAACCTTCTGGATTACGCGGCGATCTCAATACCCGCCAGCTTTCGTCGTGATCAACTGCCCTTTGGCATTACGCTCATTGGGCCCACCGCCAGTGATTGGCAGCTAGCGAGTCTGGCCCTGCGCTTTGAGCAGTCAGAGTCGCCCGGCTCTTCGACTCCGAAAAATCAGCTTGAAGGATTGCCACTTGCGCTGCCGCACGAGACCGCCAGCACAGCCACGGTTCAGGTTGCTGTTGTCGGAGCACATTTGAGCGGTATGCCGTTAAACCCACAGCTGACTGAACGCGGCGCCAGGCTGATCAAAACAACCACCACTTCCTCCTGCTATCGGCTATATGCCTTGGCCAATACACAGCCAGCGAAACCCGGACTGATTCGTGTTGGCGACACAGGCACGCCCATTGAGATTGAGGTATGGCAGATGCCTGTGAGCCAGTATGGGAGTTTCGTCGCCATGATTCCACGCCCCTTGGGCATAGGGCAGATTGAGACCCGCGACGGCGAATTGATCCAAGGCTTTCTCTGCGAGCCCACAGGCTTGGAGGGCGCTCGAGACATCAGTGAGTTTGGCGGCTGGCGCCGCTTCATGGCCTCGCTTGCCTCGCCGACATCGACGACCGCCTTGCGCTGACATCAATTTATCTATCCCCCCCCACCCCAAGGAGAGCATCATGAAAAACGCAAAGGAGTCTTCACCCAATGGCAATACTGCCGAGTCATTGGCTTTTGGCCAGCGACGCACGGTACTGAAAGCAGGTTCTGCCGCTGCTGCCATGCTCGCCGCCCCGGCAATTGTCAAAGCACAGGCCGGCCCAAAGATCCGAGTGGGCTATTGGCCAGTCGCCTCGGGGATTCCGTTTTTCGCAGCAGTCGAGCGGGGATTTTTCAAAGAGGCAGGACTCGATGTTGAGGCGGTTCGCTTTGCGAGTCCGCAGCAGGTAGCAGAGGCCATGCTCGCCGGCCGGCTTGAGGGCAGCTCGAACGGCACTGCTTCGGCCGCTCTTGGAATCGCAGAGCTGGCTCAGCCGGGACTGTTGAAAATTTTCTGCACCAATCCGACCAACGCAAAATTTGTGCTGGACCAATTCATCGTGGCAAAAGACAGCCCACTGAAGTCGGTGGGCGATCTGTCTGGAAAAAAAGTCGGCTGTGGCCCAGGTGTACAGAATGTGACCTTGACCCGCGCTGTTTTGGAGCGTGCAGGATCGAAAAACAACCAAATCATTGAACTGCCCATCGCGCAGCATGTCGCTGCAATCGCTGCGGGACAAGTGGATGCCGTCTACACACTCGAGCCTACCGGCACCGTTGGCCGTTTAAATGGAACGACACGCAACCTGGAGGTTGGTGTCATTGCAAAATATGTCCTGGGCGATCCCATGGCGCCTTGGCACGGTGGCTCAGCGAGCCTGACCTCAGAGTTTATTCAAAAGAATACGGAGGTCACACGTCGCTATATCGCCGCCTACCGAAGGGGTGTTGACCTGGTGAAGAATAAGCCCGCCGAGGCAAGGCCATTTCTGAAGGGCTATACCGCTATTGAAGGCGCACTCACCAACGAGGTGCCGATGGCTGATTACATGTTCTCCACTGACTTTAAAGCCTCTGATATCGCGGCTTTTCAGAAATTCTTCGATCTGTTTTCAGACCGCGGCATCTTTAGCAAACGCATCTTGATCGACAGCATCCTTTACAAAGGCTAATCATGTCCAACGAAGGCGTCAGCACCAACGCCGTAGCCCCTTGGTCCGATCCGCGGGCCGACGGGGCAGCACCCCGCAAAACCGCGGATCTCGCGAAATTTCTCCCGATCGTTGGGCCCTTCGTCCTGGTGTTGATCTGGGATCTGGTGGTGCGCTTTGGGCTGATCAAAGCAATCCTTTTGCCACCGCCGGCCGCCACGATCGCGACCCTCGTCTCGGGCATGCTCGGCGGCCCGCTGCTCTTTGACTTCTGGGTGACGCTGTACCGAACGCTCGTTGCCTTTGGGATCGCGGTGCTGCTGGGCATGCCGCTGGGGATCGCACTGGGCAGCAACGAGCGGGCCTATCGGAGTGTTGAATTTGTCATCGATTTTTTCAGGTCAACACCAGCCTCGGCACTCATTCCACTGTTTCTATTGATTTTTGGTACTTCGGACATCAATAAGATTGCGATCGCCTGCTTCGGCGCCTGGTTGCTGGTGGTGTTTAACTGTGCTTACGGCGTGATCAATGCCCGTAAGCAGCGCATCGCGGCGGCAAAGGTCATGGGGGCTTCTCGCTGGCAGATTTTTAAAGATGTTTTGATTTGGGAAAGTCTACAGGCCTCGTTTGTAGGGCTGCGATCGGCAGTGTCCATGGCCTTGGTGATTGTGGTGGTGGCCGAGATGTTCATTGGCTCAGAGAGCGGGCTCGGTCACAAAATTATCAATGCGCAACAAGTGATGAACACGAAAATGATGTATGCCGCAATTATGTCGGCTGGCGTTCTTGGCTACGCACTCAATGTTGCATTTCTGGCACTCGAGAGAAAAATTGTGCACTGGAGCGGGCGATGACCCAAGTCATTAATGCGCCGATGATCGTTGATGTACCCAAACCCCATTTTCGGCCGGGTCCGCTGGGCACCCACATCACGATCCGTGGCCTCACCAAATACTTTGCGGGATGGCCACTTTACGAAAACTTTGACCTTGATATTCCCAAGGGCAAGATTGTGTCGATCTTCGGTCCGAACGGCTGCGGTAAGTCGACCCTGATCAATATGATTTCTGGACTGATTCCGATCGATTCAGGTGAGATTCTCTTTGATGGAAAGTCGCTGAAAGACACCACGATCGGCTATGTATTCCAAAACTACCGCGAAGCGCTTTTTCCGTGGTGGAGGACAATCGATAACATCGCCTATCCACTCAAACTCATGGGAAAATCCAAGGCAGAAGTAGATCGACGCGTCGAAGAGCTGGTCGACTCCTTTGATGTGAAATTTGATCTGAACCGCTACCCCTACGAACTTTCAGGGGGGCAGCAGCAGACCGCTTCGATCATGCGAGCGCTCGCTCCCAATCCAGAGGTTCTCTTCTTGGATGAACCATTTTCTGCTCTGGATTTTGAGATGACACTTTTTATCCGGGAAAAGCTTCAAGAAGTCTTTATCAAAACCCAGACTACGATGATGCTCGTGTCTCATGATCTCGAGGAGGCGGTCTATCTCGCCGACCAGATCTTACTGCTGACCAAGCGGCCGACCTCAATCGCCGATATACTTTCTTATGATGACCCGCGGCCCCGAACGACTGCAACCCTTTCCGAAGCAAGTTTTATCGCAACCAAGAAGAAGAGCCTAGAGATCTTCCAACGCGAAGTCCGCAAATGATTTCCCAACCGGCCCCCGAGAGTTCGCGCGCTTTATTAAGCGAGGACGCCTACCAGCAAATCAAGGATGCGCTGAACAATTTTCTCCTGGTTCCTGGAGATCGATTCACTGAAACCCAACTGTCTGAGCAGCTCAATGTCTCGCGTACACCCATTCGCCAAGCACTTTTTCGCCTTCAGCAAGAGGGCTTCGTGGAGGTCTTGTTCCGTAACGGCTGGCGGGTACTTCCCCTGGACTTCGCGAAGTTCGATGCACTCTACGACTTTCGAATTCTGATTGAGACCGACGCAATTCAGCGGCTTTGTGATGGCCGCTCATCGGGTCGCCCACCCAAATCCAACATCCAGCTCCAGGCGCTCAGCGAAGTCTGGCTTGCCCCAAAAGCGAAACGACTTTCCGAGGCGCATCAAGTAAGCCAGCTCGATGAGGCCTTTCATTGCGCAATTGTTGAGGCGGCAGGTAATCCTGCAATCGCCCGGACTCACCGGGAGATCACGGAGAAAATTCGGGTGATTCGACGCCTTGATTTCACTCGAAATCCCAGAATCGATACGACCTACGATGAGCATGCCAAGATTCTTCGGGCCATCTTGAATCAGCGCGCCGATCAGGCCCGCATGCTCATCAAAGCCCATATCGAAGTCAGCCAGCTTGAGGTCCGTAAAATTACGCTCCATCAACTCGAGTCGGCCCGCAGCCGGCCGAGGACGTCACGAGAGCTTGCCGAGGGCTAGCCGCAGATGGCCCAGGGTGCGATCTGGGTTCTGAAGTTTTTCTAAGCCAAACAAGCCAATCCGCCAACTCCTAAATTCGGCAGACTCATCGCACTGCAGAGGCACCCCCGCCGCGGTCTGCAGGCCAAGCGCTATAAATTTCTTGCCAGATTGAATGTCGGGATCAGTGGTAAAACTGACCACCACGCAGGGCGCCTGAAATCCCTCGGCAGCAACACTCGGATACCCAGCGGCCTCAATGAGCTTTCGGACTTGCTTCCCAAGGGATTCCTGTTGATGTCGTGTCTGCTCAAAGCCGCAGTCTCGCGTCTCCTGCATCACATCCCTTAAGCGGGTGAGCGCATCCGTTGGCATGGTGGTGTGGTAGACATGGGATCCTGCCTCATAGGTCTCCACAACCTGCAGCCACTTTTTTAAATCGCAGGCATAACTGGAGCTTACGGTCTGATCAATGGCTGCTCTGGCGCGCTCACTTAACATCACCATTGCGCAGCAAGGTGAACCACTCCAACCTTTTTGAGGCGCCGAAATCAGAACATCAACCCCTGTGGCCCGCATATCGACCCACATTGCGCCAGAAGCAATGCAATCCAGAACAAACAAGCCGCCAGCGGCATGCGTGGCTGCCGCAACCCGACTCAGGTAATGATCCGGGAGGATCATTCCAGCGGAGGTCTCCACATGAGGAGCAAAAACAACTGCCGGACGCTCTCGCAGAATCGTTGCCTCGACCTCTTCGATCGGGTGCGGCGCCCAAGGCGCCTGCGCACTCGGGCCCATTGGCCGAGCCTTCAGCACAACGGATTGACTGGTAATGGCCCCCATCTCGATGATCTGGCTCCAGCGATAACTGAACCAACCATTGCGCAAAATAACGACCTTTTTTCCTCCGGCGAACTGCCGGGCGACTGCCTCCATGCCGAAAGTACCACTTCCCGGAATCAACGCCACGGAGCGGGCGCCATAAACCTGCTTCAGTATGGCGGAGATATCGCAGACCACGCGCTGAAAGCGCTTGGACATGTGATTCAATGCGCGGTCGGTGTAGACGACCGAAAACTCCAGCAATCCATCGGGATCAACATTTGGCAGCAGACCCGGCATAGCTCTCCCTTTCCTTTTTTTCTAATTTCTTTGGCATTTCAACATCAAAGCGCCACGATTTCAACCGGCTCAGCCCATTCGAACAACGGTTTCGGCGTGTAAACTCACACTATGAGCCCCAAAGATTTTCTTGTCATGGCCCAGACTGAAGGCTTTGCAAATCCCGTAGAGGTTCACCGGGAGCCGGACGGATTTCTCGATCTTCACGAACACTCATTTGAAGCCAAAGCCTTGATCCTCGATGGCGAGATTGAGATCGGCGATGCCCAACAACGCCGTCAATACCGAGCCGGCGAAATATTTCATCTTCAAAAAAACCAGCCGCACTGGGAACGCTATGGTCCTTCAGGAGTTCGTTATCTCTCCGCACGAAAAGAGTAGCGTCCGATTGAATCAAAAGAAATCAATGACGAAGACTCCAGCATGACCGCTCGTGGGTCTGCCGAGAGTATTTTGGGGGTTACGCTGGCCGCCTTTTGTAGCATGGCCGCCATGCGGCTTTCCGATCCCCTGCTGCCGGCGATTTCGAATGAATTCAGTATTCTCACGGGCGAGGCCGCACAGATTGCCAGTGCGTTTGCGATTGCCTATGGCATCAGTCAATTTGTATTTGGCCCGCTTGCCGATCGATTCGGCAAACTCAGAACACTGGGCTGGGCCGTATGTTCATCCGTCGTGGCCAACTGCGCCGTGGGGCTATCGACGCACTTTGAGACCATCGTGTTTTGGCGGGCAGTCGCGGGGGCAACTACCGCCGGTGTCGTGCCATTGGCAATGGCCTGGATTGGCGAAACGGTCTCGTATACGGATCGACAGACCACACTTGCTCGGTTTCTCTTTGGGGTGCTCGGCGGTGCGATTGGCGGCCAGATCATTGGGGGAGTCTGTGCCGATCTCGGTCATTGGCGAGCCGGTTTTTTTCTAATTGCGGCGCTGTATCTGCTTTGCTGGCTGCAGCTGCGCCTGAGTGGCCAACTGAAAGTCTCAATCGAACGTGGTCATTCCGCTTATCGCGTCTCTGCACTGACCCATTTTCGGAATGTTTTCTCGGCGTCCTGGTCTCGATTTATCCTGCTCGTAGTCGGTATCGAAGGCTGCTTTCTGTACGGTGCGCTCGTCTTTATTCCCTCTTATCTTCACTTGGAGCAGCACTTCTCACTTACCGAAGCGGGCCTGCTGATGGCCAGCTTTGGCTTGGGCGGCCTGCTTTACGCGAGCACTGCAGGCCGACTGTTGAAACGACTCGGGGAGGCGGGCCTTGTTCGCAGCGGTGGGGTCTTGCTGTGCGCGGCTTTTCTCACGCTCTTGGCGACAGGTCTCTGGCTTATTCCCGCAGTGGCAATATTTGCGATGGGTCTCGGGCTTTATATGTTGCACAACACATTGCAAACCCAGGCTACACAAATGACCCCCGCATCAAGGGGCACTGCGATGTCACTCTTTGCTTGTTCCTTGTTTCTCGGGCAGTCAATCGGCATCAGTGCTGCGGGATCAATTGTCAATCAATTCGGTTTCGATCCTCTGTTTTGGATCGCGGGGATTTCGCTTTTGGTTCTATCGATTTGGATTGCAGCGATATTAAATCGCGGTCATCGAAACCAGGATTAAAGAGGCCTTACGGCGATACACCCGAGAGTTGCTGGTCAAGCTCGCCGAGTACCCGATAACAATCCAGTACCTGATGCACTGAGGCATTGGGCTCTCGGCCCTCGCGAATAGCGGCAATAAACTCGCGATCCTGCAGTTCGATTCCGTTCATAGACACATCGACCTTGGAGACATCAATTTTTTCCTCTTTTCCGTTAAACAGGTCATCGTAGCGAGCAATGTAGGTTCCCGTATCGCCGATGTATCGGAAAAAGGTGCCCAGCGGACCTTCATTGTTAAAGGAAAGTGACAGCGTACAGATGGCGCCACTGGCTGCCTGCAGCTGAATGGACATATCCATCGCGATGTTGAGCTCGGGATGAATCGGCCCCTGAAGCGCATTGGCTTTTACGATGGGCGATCCGGTCTGATAAGCAAAGAGGTCCACGGTATGGGCGGCATGATGCCAGAGGAGGTGATCGGTCCAGCTTCGCGGCTGGCCCAGGGCATTGATATTGGTGCGCCGAAAAAAATATGTTTGTACATCCATCTGCTGGATGTTGTATTGGCCGCTGGTGATTCTCTGGCGAACCCACTGATGGCTTGGATTAAAACGCCGGGTGTGGCCCACCATGGCGATGAGTCCTTGCTGCTTTTGCAAGTGCGTGAGCGCCTGTGCATCCGACCAAGAGTCCGCCATGGGGATCTCCACCTGAACGTGCTTGCCAGCCCGCAGGCACTGCATCGCTTGATCGGCATGAATCTGAGTCGGCGTGCAGAGAATGACCGCATCCACATCAGGGTGCGCAAGGGACTCAGAGAGATCCTGCGTGATGTGAGGTGCGCCGTATTTTGCGGCAACTTCACGCGCCTGATCCAGATTTCGTCCGATCAACGAGACAATTTTTACGTCCGCAATATTTTTTAAGGCATCCAGATGCTTTTGGCCAAAGGCGCCGGGGCCTGCCAGGGCAATGCCAATGGTTTTGCTCATGTTTTTGCGTTCTCCAAAATAAGATGGCCAACAGCCGTATTCGAGGCCGGCACATGAAAGAATCGATGCCGCACGTTCGGTTTTTTTCCGCCGGCAATGTCGGCCATCGCGCCGCGAGCAATCAGCCACATCACCAACTCAATCCCCTCAGATCCTGCCTCGCGGACATATTCAATATGTGGTACCTGAGATAGCGCCGACGGATTCTCGATCAGACGATCTAAAAATCGGTTATCCCATGCTGCGTTGATGAGTCCCGCTCGGGCGCCTTGCAGCTGGTGGCTCATGCCGCCCGTACCCCAGATTTGAACATTCAGGTCTTCATCGAAAGATTCAATAGCCTTGCGAATCGCCTGGCCAAGCATGAAGCAACGTCGACCTGAGGGCACGGGATACTGCACGACATTGACCGCAAACGGAATGACCCGGCAAGGCCAGGCGGCGGGCTGGCCAAACATTAATGACAGTGGCACCGTCAGGCCATGATCCACATCCATCTTATTGACTAACGTGAGATCGAAATCGTCCTGAATCACCGACTGGGCAATATGGGAGGCCAGCTCAGGATGGCCCTGCACAATGGGCACAGGCCGCGGGCCATAGCCCTCATCAGCCGGTGAAAATTCCGCGGCCAGGCCAAGCGCAAAAGTCGGAATCAGCTCCAAAGAAAATGCGGTCGCATGGTCGTTATAAACCAGAAAAATGACATCTGGTCGCTCGGCCTGAATCCACTGCTTTGAAAAACTGTAGCCCGCAAACACCGGCTTCCAATAGGCCTCTTCAGTCTTGCCCTGATCAATGGCCGCGCCGATCGCGGGTACATGGGATGTGTAGACCGAGGCGGTGATTCGTGACATTTAAGCACCCTTCAGATTTCTGGATTGACCACCGCTGCCCTGGGGCTGACGATGGGGCTGGGCATCACCGTCTTCTCCAAGAATTCGGTTGCCCTCTGGCGAACGGCCACCACGAACCATCATCTCCCGATACTCCTGCTCGGTCATGCCGGTCATGCTTCCAGCCATCTGCTGAAAACTCAGGCCATCGGTGGCGCCAATCTTGGCCAAGAAATAAATATTTCCGCCCAGACGAATACACCAGTTCAGATCGCGGGCCAACACTGCCTGCCTCTGCTCCGCAGTCATGGGCCATTCACTCAAATAGGCCCGCTCGTCTGATTTAAACCGAGCGCGATTCTCAGGCTTCATTAACGACATACAGAACTGATTGAGCCAATAGCCCTTACGCGATTGATCGGCATCAAAAATCGTGGTGCCCGGGATATCCAGGTAAGGCTTATTCAGTGCCATGGTCTAGCACTCCTCGGGCCAATAAAGCCGCATTGGATTATTCACCAGCAGTTTTTTCTGCAACTCGACTGTCGGGGCAATCTGGGGGATAAAGTCCACCAGCAGACCGTCATCCGGCATATGGTCTTTTAAGTTTGGGTGCGGCCAGTCGGTACCCCAAAGCACACGATCCGAAAATTCATTCACAACGCGAAGCGCAAACGGCACGACATCTCGATAAGCGCGGACCTCGCCGTTTAGGGCGGGCGGGCCGGAGACCGAGAGTCGCTCTGGGCAGCTGACCTTACTCCAGACATTTGGATGCTCGCGCATGAACTTTAGAAACAAACCGAACTGCGGTCCCTCGACGGGCTGACGGACATCGGGCCGGCCCATATGGTCCACCACTACCGTTGTGGGTAATGACGTGAAAAAATCCCAAAGCTCTGGCAGATCAACCGCTTCAAAGTAAATTACAACATGCCACTTCCAATTGACGATTCGGTTCGCGATCTCCAAGAGCTCATCTTTAGGCGTAAAGTCGACGAGCCGCTTTACAAAATTAAATCGCACCCCCCGCACGCCAGCATCATGCAGTGCCTGAATTTCCGTGTCGGTGATGCTGCGGCGAACAGTCGCAATCCCTCGGGCCCGGCCCCCACTATGGCTGAGCGCATCGACCATCGCGCGGTTGTCCGCACCGTGGCAGGTGGCCTGCACCACGACATTTCGCGCCACCCCGAGGTGGTCCCGAAGGGCAAAGAGCTGGGCTTTTGACGCATCACAGGGCGTGTACTTTCGCTCTGGCGCATAAGGAAATTGATCTCCCGGCCCGAACACGTGGCAGTGCGCATCGACTGTGCCTGCCGGTAACTGAAATCGCGGCTTCGACGGCCCGGAGCACCAATCCAGCCATCCTGCGGTTTTTACAAAATCACCCGTTGTTGGAGCGCTCATGATTTGCCTAGTCAATGTATTTCAGGCCTTTGTTGGCCAGTGGCTCCCGCATGCTGTACATATCCAGGCCCAATACGCCACTGGCGAGTTTCTCCCGCTTTGCGGCCTCGTTGGCTTCACGGGCTAGCGCAGCCTTCAAAGTCGCGGCGGCCTTTGCCCTGGGCACACAGACGATACCGTCGTCATCAGCCACGATCACATCACCAGGATGGACCAGCATGCCTGCGCAGACCACCGGGACATTGACCGAACCAAGGGTTTCCTTGATACAGCCCTTGCTAGAGACTGTCTTACTCCAGACAGGAAAAGCCATTTCGTTGAGCGTCTTGATATCGCGCACACCCGCGTCAATCACCAAAGCGCGGGCGCCCCGGGCCTGAAAGCTTGTCGCGAGTAAATCACCAAAATAACCATCGGTACATTCGGCTGTGACGGCGGCCACCACAATATCGCCAGGCTGAATCTGCTCAGCGACCACATGCATCATCCAGTTATCTCCGGGGTGCAGCAAAACGGTAACCGCCGTCCCAGAGATCTGTACGCCGCGCTGAATGGGGCGCATATAGGGCGCAAGCAGGCCAACTCGGCCCATGGCTTCGTGAACAGTCGCAGAGCCCAATGGCCCAAGCGCATCTGCAGTTTGCCGGTCTGTGCGCACGATGTTTCGATACACCACGCCAAGCTCAAACATCTTAAAGTCCTCTCGCGTTAAGGGCAGCATCCAATCGGGGGTAAACGCGCCGAGCGTTTGCTTCGAACACTTTATAGCGCTGCTCAGCATTTAAATTCGGGGTCGCCAGAACATAACGCTTTGTATCATCGAAATAATGACCAGTCTCTGGATCGATTCCTCGCACTGCACCGATCATTTCGGAGGCAAAGAGAATGTTGTCCACCGGGATGACTTGCGTTAAAAGATTAATTCCGGGCTGATGGTATACACACGTGTCAAAAAAGATATTTTTCAGTAAATGCTCAACGAGCAGGGGCTTTTTCAGCTCTTGTGCAAGCCCCCGATAACGACCCCAATGATACGGCGCCGCTCCGCCACCATGCGGAATCACGAATTTCAGAGTTGGAAAATCTTTAAATAGATCGCCTTGAATCAGCTGCATGACGGCGGTCGTATCCGCATTAATGTAATGGGCACCTGTTGTATGAAAGCAGGCATTGCAGCTTGTGGAGACGTGAATCATTGCAGGAATATCCAACTCCACCATCTTTTCGTAGATCGGATACCAATGACGATCGGTGAGCGGCGGGCTATTCCAGTGGCCGCCAGACGGATCCGGATTCAGATTAATGCCGACCATACCGAACTCTTTAACACAGCGCTCCATTTCAGGGATACAGGTCTTTGGATCGGCGCCGGGTGACTGCGGCAGCATGGCAGCACCAATGAAATGTTCCGGAAAAAGCTGAGATACCCGGTAACAAAGCTCATTGCAGATGGCCGCCCAGGTCGACGACACATTGAAATCGCCGATGTGATGCGCCATGAAGCTGGCCCGCGGACTGAAAATCGTGAGATCCGAGCCGCGCTCACGCATCTTTGCCAGCTGATTGGCTTGAATTGACTCCCGAAGCGCATCATCGCTGATGTGCAGCTCGGAGACCTTCGGCATCACAACTGGGTCTTTGATTCCTGCGATCTGACGATTCCTCCAATCCTCTAGCGCTTTCGGCGCAGTTGTGTAGTGGCCGTGTATATCAATGACGATTGGCTGCTGAAGGCTCATGGGTGATCTCAGTCAAAAGAAGGGATAACGGGGCTCATTCCATGGGCGCGTATCACGCAAGCGGCCTGAACTGAGGCAATAAAATCGAGTATTTGATGGGCCCGAGCACTGCGCGCGTCGTCGCGATCGCCTTGACCGAGCCCGCCAGAAAAAATGGTCTCGATCGCGGCCGATTCCGGCAGTGGACCCACCACGGTGACGCCAGGATGCCCGAGAAATTCCGAACGCTGCTGAAAACCGATCGCCGCCCTTCCCTCGGAAACGAGCTGCCCCACCGGCACACCTGCGGGTGCCAAGACCAGCCGCGGCTTGAGTTCCGCCGACAGGCCCCAGCGCTCAAAGAGCGCCAAAAGTGCAGAGCCACTCGGACCTGTGGAATAACCAATGCTCTCGGCCGCACGGACGGCGCTCTTTAAGGCCGCTTCGGTATTGATGATCGGCGTAGGGCTGCCCGCAGCAACCGCAAGCACCACTTCGCTTCGCATGAGCGGGCGCCGACTGCCGGAAAGCAAGCACCCATCTGACTCAAGACTTGCCAATGCATCGTCCGCGAGAAAGACCAAGTCAAACCGCTCGCCTGCGCGGACCCTCTTTGCCGCTTCAACGCCGCCCAATGATTCGACCACCAGCAGGCAATCGAGATGTGAGGCGCACTGTGTAGCCAACTCAGCCAGAATCTGCCGCGTGGCCATGGACGAGATCGCAGTCAGATTCACGCCGATACACCATCGCGCTGAAAAAGCTGATTGAGTAAAAACGACTCATCTGCAGCCTGCTGCGGCGTTACGGCCACACGCTGATCCAGCAGGCGGCGCCCAGCCATGTGGTCCTGCGGCCGGTTAAGGCTATCAATGCCGATCAGTTGCTCGCCGGCAAAATAAAAGATTGAACATTTATAGGCGGTCGTATCGCCGCGGATCGCCGTGCGCTCATGACCCCGCGATGTGCCCACCATTTGTAGTTTTACATCGTACTGATCCGACCAGAACCAGGGAGCGGCGGTAAAAGGCCGCTCTCTATTCATGATGGATGCTGCACAGGATTTTGCCTGCTCGATCGCATTCTGAACTGATTCAAGCCGCCTAAAGTCACCATTTTCAAGCCGTGTCGCTGTGCAATCGCCACAGGCAAAAATAAATGGGTCAGAGGTTCGGCCACCAGAATCAATAATGACTCCAGATGCACACGAAATACCTGCAGCCTCGGCAAGCTCCTGATTGGGAAGGATGCCGATTCCCATCACTATAAGATCAGCACTCACGCTGCTGCCATCGCTCAGTGTGACGCCCGATACCTTGCCACCGGTCGAAGTGAATCCCGCCACACTGGACCCAAGCCGCAGCACAACCCCCTGCTCGGTATGAAGTCGAGCATAAATCTCCGAGACCTCAGCGGAGACCGCCCTTGCCATCAGGCGATTCGCCGCCTCAATGACGGTGACGGATTTGCCTTTTTTTCTTGCCACCGCTGCGAACTCGAGGCCGATAAATCCGCCGCCAATCACAGCGATGTTGTGAGCGGTCGCCATCGCTTCGCTGATCCGGGTGCAATCCTCAAGCGTGCGTAATTGAAAGACGCCGTGCAAATCAGCACCCGGCAGCTGCCGAGCCCGGGCGCCCGTGGCCAGCACAAGGCGGTGGTACGGCAGACTGCTGCCATGACTGAAATGAAGCGTCTTCTCGGCAGGATCAATACGCATAACCCGACTGCTTTTGCGCAGGGTAATGGCCTTGCGCTCAAGGGCCTCCGGTCCGCGCATGGTGAGTTGCTCCACGGTGGACTCACCCAATAAATATGCTTTCGAGAGCGGTGGGCGGTGATAGGGAGCGTAGGGCTCATCTCCCAACAAAATTAGATCGCCCTGCCAGCCTTCAGCCCGCAGCGCCTCTGCAGTCTGCAGGCCGGCCTGGCCCGCACCGATAATGACAATGGGGTGGTTCCTCACTTCGCGGCGATAAACGGCTTCTAATTTAGATCTGTGCCTCGGGAAATCTCACTACCAAGCCCGCGAGGTCTTCCGACATTTTGATTTGGCAGGATAAACGGCTGTTGGCACGGATCTCGGCAACGGCGTTTTGCAGCATGTCACGTTCGCCTTGCTCGGCGGCCGGTACCTGACTGGCGTGAGACTCAACATAGCAATGGCAGGTCGCGCAGGCGCATGACCCGCCACACTCTGCTTCAATGCCTTCAACACCATTACTTGTTGCGGCTTGCATGAGACTCCAGCCAACTGGGACATCAATCACGACCTCATTTCCGGACGGCTCGATGTACGTTACTTTTGGCATGACCGCTCCTTCGTTAGCTCTTAATGAATTTTGACCAGATCTAACCGCATCGGACTACGGAAGGTCGAAGACGGTATCCACGGCAGTTGGTCCGCAGCCCTTCGATAGTCCGGAACAATCTTGTGAAACTCCTCCATCGCAGTCTTCACCGCCAATCGGGCAATCATGGTTCCGAGGCAGGCGTGCACGCCGCCGCCAAAGCCCAGATGGCCCCGGGGCTTGCGGCCAAGATCATAGACATCCGCATTCGGAAACTGACGTTCATCGCGATTGCCGGAGCCATAGGCCAAGCAGACAAAGTCGCCGGCTTTCATCTTCTGGCCGTGCAGCTCAAGATCTTTCTGTAGGCAGCGACGAAATCGCTGAGCAGAGGTATTAAAGCGCAGGGATTCTTCGATAGCATCGGGCAATAGGGCCGGGTTGGCCACGCACTGTCGCCGTGCCTCTGGATGATCGGCCAAGTTGTAGACAAACATCGACATGAATCCTGCCAAGGACTCCACCCCTGCCATGATCAAGGTGGTAGTAGTCAGCAGCACCTCACGCTCATCAAGCCGATCGCCATCAATCTCAGCCATCGAGAACTGCGAAATCAAATCGTCCTGAGGATTTTTTCTTCGATCAGCAATGACCTGGGCGGCGTAATCCTGCATCCACTGATAAGCGGCGAGATGCTCGGGTCCTTTGGTGCGCGTTGCAGGATCCGACTGAACCATCAACACGGCCTTCTCACGCGCTGTGGCCTCATCGCCGGCTGGCAAGCCCAGCACCGCCCACAGAACCTTCACTGTAAATTGCGAGGAAAAATCACTAATGAAGTCAAACTGATCCTGATCCGCCAGAGGCTCAACCACCGAACGGGCAATCTCACGAATCGGACCAGAGAGGCTCTCGAGATTGCGACGCATAAACGCGTGCTGAATCAGTCCCCGCAGCCGATCGTGGCGCGGGGGATCGGTCGTGCCCAGCGTATTACCCGCGCGATTGGGCAATTCAGTCATCAAATTACCCTTTGCCGAGGAGAACGTCTGCCAGTCGTTTAACGCTGTAACGATGTCCGCATATCGGGAAAGGATCCACATATTGGCCTCCTGACTCCAGAAGGCGGGATAGTTATCTCGAAGCGTCTTATAAAACGGGAACGGGTCCGCGTCCACCGCTGGCGAATAGGGGTCGAAGCTAAACATGACAGGCTCCTCTGATAACCCCCTCATTGTACTTTTTCGTCTGCAAGGACCATCCGGGGCAGCACCATCCGGACAGCGATCACCAACAAAAAGCCCCAGAAGCCAATGCCCCAGAGGTAGCCGTCCATACCCTGATCCAGCGAGGTCGACAGGTACAAGCCTGTTGCCACCGCGGCAAATGCCATCAGCATGCCCATCAGCGATGACGCTGTCCCCGCCATTTCGGGAAACCGCCCTGGCGCAGCCGCGTTACTGCAAGGCTGATGAAATCCGTGGGCAAGTCCGTAGAGCATTTGAAGACATAAAGTGAAAAAGAACGACTGCATTTGGAAAAGCACGAAAATCACTGCAGTCACTGCAATTAACAGCGATATCCATGAGGCGAGCCGAACAGTGCCGAGTAGCCCATATCGGGCAATCCATCGGCGACAGACGAGCGTACCCAGCAAATAGCTGAGCGAGCCGGCGGCAATCACGGCGCCAAACGTCGATGCGGAAACCTCCAGGACCTGAAGGAAAACAAATGGGCCGCCTGAGAGGATTAAGAATAACCCCCCATACGTGCTCATCGCCACCAAAGACCAAGACAGAAATTCCGAATGACTCAGGATTTTTTTATAGTTGCGCCACAAGCTCGGCCATTGCGTAGCCTTGGCATTGCGATGGTAAAGCGTCTCCGGGACAAACCACCAAACCATCAATAAGCACATCATCCCTACAGAAGCAATCGCAAACTGATTCGATCGCCAGCCGAAGATGTCGGTAAGAAATCCACCAAATAGCGGGCTTGCTATAGCAAAAAGGCCAAGGCCAGATAAGCCACGGGCAAGCACCTGCGCACCGTCTCTCACCTCGTAGAGATCTCTCACCATGGCACGTGCGCAGACGACCGAAGCGCCTAACGCCGCTCCCTGAAGCACTCGCGTCAAGAGCAGCGTCTCCATTTGTTGGGTGATGGCGCCCCAGATTCCGCTAACAAAAAATAGCGCCAATCCCCAAAGCAATATGGGGCGCCTTCCAAAACGATCCGATAACGCGCCCCATAGAAGCTGTCCGAAGCCGAAAGAGATCATGACGCCAAACATCGTCGCCTGAACCTGTATCGCCGACGCAGCAAACTCCTGTCGTATTACGGGCATTGCAGGAATAAATAGATCAGTCAAAACCGGCTGCAAACCCAACAAGAAGGCAAGGAAGATCGCGACCTGAAGTGGACCTAAAAAGTTTTTAGATTTAACGAGATTTCCCCACAAAACAGGCCTTAGGCTACCGATTGATTCGCATTAAAGCCAAGTCGATGTGAAACTTGGTTCGCGGCACTCTTCAGGGCCCTTGCAATCGGGCCGTCAATAGCAACCGAAAAATTCTCTGCGGGCCCAAGGGCCGTAATCGCTAGTGCCAACGCTCCAAACTGATCAAAAACTGCGGCGCTCAATGCGTGAATTCCGGGTATGGGCTGTCCGATGGCTTGCGCTAAACCATCTTTACGAATTCGTGCAAGCTCAGTCACCGGCACGCCAGTAGCGACCACTTTTTCATCAGCGATCCGATCACCAAGCGCACCGACTCTCAAAGCATGCAACTTTTCTGGGGGCATAAAGGCTGCGAAAATTTTTCCAGTGGCGGTGCGATTCACCGACATGACGGTACCGACCCGCATATTGACGTGAATCGGCTGGTGTGACTCAATCATTCGCACAACTGTCGGCCCAAGGTTTCCCCAGACCGCAATCACGACGGATTGCTGAATGCGCTCTGACAACCCCTCCATCAGAGGGCCTGCGATTTTTAATGGGTCAAGCTGACGCAGGCAGCTCAATCCAAGCTGCAGCGCTGCAGGGCCCAGCCGATACTGGCCGGAGTCGCGCTCCTGCTCGATGAGACCGAGCCGGCCAAAACTAACGAGATAGGGGTGGGCCTTCGAGGGTGTCATCTCAGCAGCCTGCGCGAGCTCCTTTAAGCTCATCGGGCCAGACTGAAGGGCAAGCGCCTTCAGCAGTCGGCCGCCGATTTCGATGGACTGAATCGAGCGCTGATTTTCGAGGTCACTGGCTGGCATGGTCAACGCAGCGCCGACTGAATCCAGCCAACGCACTCCCCCAGCCCAATACGGACGGCATCCGGGGACTCGCAATACGCCTTTAGGACAACAACATCGCCGTCCTCCAGGAAGGTTCGCGTCTCGCCATTGGCCAGCATGACGGGGGCCTTCCCGCCTGCCGTCAGTTCCAACAAAGAGCCCGCCTCAGAAGGCTTGGGTCCGGACATCGTGCCACTGCCCAGCAGATCACCAGCCTGCAGATTGCAGCCATTGCTGGTGTGATGGGTCAGCATCTGCGCAAATGTCCAGTAGGCATATCGCAGATTGCTCACCGAGAGCTGCTGCGGCGGCTGTCCTGCCGCTCGCATTTTTGCGGTCTGAAGCAAAAACTCCAGTGTCATATTGATTCCACCCTGGCTGCGATCTTCGGGGCTGCTGATATAAGGCAGCGGCGGTGGATCGTCGGCAGGCCGCTGGGTTGGAACACGAAACGGCGCAAGGGCCTCCATCGTGACAATCCAAGGAGAGATCGTCGATGCAAAGTTTTTTGCAAGAAATGGGCCCAGCGGCTGATACTCCCAGGCCTGGATATCACGGGCCGACCAATCGTTAAGAATGCAAAGGCCAAATAAATGATCCTCCGCATTGGTCATCGAAACCGGCTGACCCAGCATGTTCTCGGCACCAATGAATGCACCGACCTCGAGCTCTATATCCAATCGCCGGCATGCGCCGAACTCAGGCGGCTGGCCGTCGGCGGCGGCTTTGATCTGGCCCGTCGGCCGGACAATCTGCTGGCCACTTACGCCGATCGATGATCCGCGGCCGTGATAGCCAATCGGTACCCACTTATAGTTCGGCAGCAAGGGGGCATCAGGCCGAAAGAGTTTTCCGACTGCCGTGGCATGATGGATTGACGCATAAAAGTCTGTGTAATCACCAATTCGGCAAGGCAGCTGCATCTGAACATCGGATTGCGGCACCAAGGCAGCCTTTAATCTCGAGGCCTCGCTTGCATCCGCCCCGAGCCAGCCCGTTAATTGGTGACGAAACGATTGCCGCACCGATGGGCCCATCGCCATAAAGGCATTTAAATCACCTTGGCGCAGTGGTGCAGGAATCGCCTCGGCCCCAAGAATCTCTGCCACGCTTGTGAAGTCCAGAATCTGATCGCCGATCGCGACACCGGTCCGAGCCAGCTGCTGAGGCGCGCTGAGCCGAAATGTGCCGTAGGGAAGATTTTCGATCGGAAAATCATTGCCAGGCCGATTGGCGCTTTCGACCCAGCTGCCCTGGGTTATTTTTCCCACGATGTGGTGCCCCAGTTATTGAAGAGATCCATCATGCATCCAACGGGCATGATCCGGTGCCCGCTTGGTTTGGCTCCACTCGTTGAGCATATCCCACTTCACGCGGTCTAACTCTTGCATCATTTTTGGCGTACCGGTGTTCACGGCCAATTCAAGCCGATGACCATTCGGATCGAAGAAATAAATCGACTTAAAAATCGTGTGATTGGTTGGACCCACCACCTCAATACCATCACGCTCAAGCCGTTCCTTAACGTTCAGCAGGGTCTCCAGTGTTTCGACTTCCAGCGCCAAGTGCTGCACCCAATTGGGCGTGTTCATGTCGCGTGACATTTCGGGGCTATTGGGGAGCTCGAAAAACGCCAGAATATTGCCGCCGCCCGCATCTAAAAATACGTGCATATATGGATCGGGCGCCTTGGTCGAGGGCACCTCGTTTTCGGCAATGGCCAGCACAAACTCCATCTCCAGATATTTCTGATACCACTGAACCGTCTGCTTGGCATCCTTGCAGCGATACGCGACATGGTGGATTTTTGACAGCTTCATGTGAGTCCTCCGTAAAATTTACGGCTGCGTGACCGATTCGCGGGCGAGCCGAAACGCCTCGCGCAGGACGCGTAAATCGCCGATGTGATTGGACAAAAATAAGACCAACTTGGCATTTAATTCATGGCTCTGTGCCTCCGATAGCCCCTCATGAGCCGCGATCAGGGCCTCATAGAAATCGTCTCCGGGGCTAAAGTCACGAAAGACGGGCCGATCAAACTCCTTGAAATTCGGTTCAGTCATCAGTGGCATGAGGCATTCCTTGTCGTTGAGTTGCAGGTGGCCCGGGCCAGTGCAGCAGCAAGCCCCTCATGGGTGGGGTTTCGCCAGCGGGCAGCCACATGCTGATCCGGCCTTACGAGATATGCCGTGCCGTGGGCGGCGTCGTAACGCTCTTTAAAACGGCCCTTGTGATCCACAAGGACCTGCGCCTGCGTGTCACATGCCGACGCAAGCTTGGCATCAGCCACGACCACAACTACACGAGCGGCCAGCCCCTGGACACGGCAGTCTTGCAGTGCACGAATCAACTCGGCAGCAATTGGCTGATGGTCCGCATACACCAGCAGCACAAATGCATTACCGAGATGGCGCAGCAGCCAGCCTGGCTTACCTTGCGACACCATCGGCGCGTCCTCCATCGGTGCGCCAGGGATCATCTTCCCTGAGAACGGTTCCCGATCCGGCGTATTTAAACTGGACTGATACAGAAACGACGGCACCGAAAGCCGGCCGGAATTCACCAGCGCCCGTGCAAACCGATGCTGCCGTGCAAGATCAAGAACTGAATTTCGAAACAATCTGCTGATCGCAGACTTTGGCGTGATGAAATCTGTTGAACGGGTCGAATTCATGATGTTCTCATCAGCCGCATAGGAACGCTCTTCGTGGTACGTGTCCAGTAGCTGCTCCGGGGCGCTACCACTGATCACCAGCATGAGCTTCCAGGCCAGATTATCGGCATCCTGCAGGCCCGAATTGGCACCGCGGGCCCCAAAAGGCGAGACTTGATGGGCAGCATCCCCGACAAAAAACACTCGCTCGTGCCGAAAATTTTTCATCCGCCGACATTGAAAGGTGTACACACTGACCCACTCAAGATCAAACGCGTGCTGCTCACCCAGCATCGCTCGAATACGCGGAATTACTTTCTCAGGCTTCTTTTCCTCCTCGGGGTCCGCATCCCAGCCCAGCTGAAAGTCAATGCGCCAAACATTATCGGCCTCGCGGTGCAGCAGCACAGACTGATTCGGATGAAAAGGGGGATCAAACCAGAACCAACGCTCGGCAGGAAAATCCGCCTTCATCACCACATCCGCAATGAGAAAACGGTCTTGAAAGACCCTGCCCTCGATATCGAGCCCAAGAAGCCGACGAATGCCGGAGCGGGCACCGTCACCCACGATCAGCCACTCAACATCGAGCAGGTAGCTGCCATCCGAAGTTTCTACTGTTATGGTGGAGCCGGTCTTGTGTGCATCCACCGCAACGACTTTACTTTGCCAACGAATCTCGAGATTGGTCAGTTCATTGGCTCGCTTTAACAAAAACTCTTCCAGGTAATACTGCTGTAGATTGATCATGCCGGGCCGCTCATGATCGGGCTCTGGAGAGAGATTAAAGGAGTAGACCTCGTCGTTGCCGTTAAAGGTGCGGCCCACATTCCAGGAGACGCCCTTCTCCATTACCGACTGTCCGGCGCCAAGCCGATCCAGAATCTCCAACGTACGCTTGGCGTAACACAAGCCGCGGGACCCAACGGATACGGTGTTGTCATCATCGAGCAGCAGCACCGAATTACCGAGCTGCGCCAGATCAATGGCCGTAGCCAATCCGACCGGGCCCGCCCCTACCACCACAATTTGACGCGCGGCGCGGCCGCCGATCTCAGCGGGCCGACAATAGTCGAACTTCGGATAACGGTAAGTCGATAGCATGCGGCAGCCCCGTTTAGCTCTGAAGGGCCTGCCACATCTCCTGATCTCGCTGGGCCGTCCAGATACGTGGATGCGAAATTCCACTCGCCTCATCAAATGCGCGAGTCACATCAAACGGAAGGCAATGCTCATAGATGAAAACCTGAGAGAACTTGGGATCCATCTTGGCACGCACATGGGCCATGGTGGCCTTGAGATCTTTGCCGGCACGGACTGCCTCTTGGGCGGACTCGTAGAGCGTCGCAACAAAATCACGTGTGTAGGCAATTCCGGCCTGGACCTCTTTCGGACTCATCAGTGCGGGGCCTCTGCCGGGCACAAGCTTATCGGCCTGCATCTGGGCAAGCCGATCCAGCGTTCCCGGCCACTGTGCGAGATGGGCATCGCCTGCATAGCAGGCAGCGTCGTACTCCACCAGGTCTCCGGAAAACAACACCTTTTCATTGGGCAGCCAGGCGATCGTATCGCCCTTGGTGTGGCCCGCTCCGAGTTGCTTGATCTGCACCTCAAGCTTGCCCATCCAGATCGACATCTCACCTTTGAACGTGAGTGTTGGCCAGGTCAGTCCGGGCACCGACTCGACTGCCTGAAAAAGCCGCGGAAAGCGGCCGATCTCAGAATCCATATCCTGTTGGCCACGCTCGATGATTAGGTCATAGGTATCCCGGCTGGCAATGATGTGCTCAAGGCCTTCGCTGCGGTAACCCGATGCGCCAAGCACTCGCACGGCGTGATAGTGCGTTAACAACACATACTTAATCGGCTTATCCGTAATGCTGCGCACACGCTCAATCACGCTTTGCGCCATCACCGGGGTGGCAGTTGCATCGATGATCATCACGGAGTCATCGCCGATGATGATCCCCGTATTCGGATCCCCTTCGGCGGTGTACGCCCAGGCGTGCTCCGAGAGTTGCTCGAAACTTACTTTTTTTTCCTCAAGATCAGCCTGCGAAGCGAATGCTTTTGTTGTCACAACTGCCTCCTTGCCCACGAATGAGGTTCAGTTTAGACAAATTAATTTGATATTGTCAAACTCAGGATGAGGCCAGGAGCCCGCAAACAAGGGACAGGCAGGCAATCGTTGACAGCCTTGCCCGAAGCCGGGGGTACCAAGGCGGCAAGTTGGCCCGATTCGCCAGATCCGCGTCCTGCCAATAGGCCAGCGCAAAGCCCACAATCAGCAGGCTCAGGGACAGAGAAGAGTCCATCGCTATTGCAAGAAAACCCATCAAAGCAGGGATCACGCTCCAGATGTAGCCGCGGTGTTTTCGGGCCCGATCCAGGCCGGGCAGGGTCATCGCGAAGCCCCAGTGCAACGCCCCGACAAAACTCAGAATCACCGCGCCATAAGCAATCAACAGGCCTCGGGCAAACGCCATCGCATCAGGGGGGCTGAACATCACAAAACCGGCAAAACCAACAAACGGGATCAGGCCTCCGTAGCCCAGGGCCGCTATCAATGCGGGGGGCCGCATCACGGATGCTGAGGCAGGAGTCGGCACATTCATTTTTCGCAGGCTACAAGCCGTCTGGTTTTTTGAAAAATGTCGTCCGGTCAATCGAGTTAATCACCATCGGAAATCTTCGGCCATCGCGTTCCACCTCAATCGGTATCCGCGTGCCCGCCCCACCCAATGCCCAGGCACTTCGGTATAAATCGGCCAGCGTTCGAACCTCTTTGCCCGCTACCCCCGTAATGAAATCTCCGGCCCGAAGGCCAGCCTGATCGGCAGGCCCATCTTTACTGACTCGCAAAATCGCCACGTATCCGCTGCTGTCATCGGGCGTAATCCCCATCCACGGATGAATGCCTGAAGCGCGAACCCCTTTGGTCAGAAGATCCCGCTGAATGGGTTTTAGCAAATCGATCGGCACAAAAAGGTTTCCAGGCGAAAACGTTCCCTGCGCCATCGCGTCGCGAATATAGAGCGAACCTAGGCCAACCAACTCGCCGCGCTCATTTAAAAGCGCTGCGCCCGCCCAGGCTGCATTGGGTGGAAAGGTGTAAAGCGCCGACTCCAGCAGATATTCCCAGCTGCCCGCAAACGGCCGACGTGACACCAGCTGGGTCGCTGAACCCGGACCCAGGCCCTCAAACGGCAGCACGATCATCAACTCCTGATCGATGAGTTTCCCGGACGATCCGATCGCAAGCGGCTTAAGCTTCAATGGCAACAGGGGCCGCAAGACTGCAAATCCAGTCGCGTGATCGTAGCCAATCACGCGTGCAGGATATGTCACACCGGAAGACACCATGACATCGACCTCTTCGGATTCGATGACCAGATAGCCGATGGTCAGGATATGGCCCTGCCCGTCGATGACCACGCCAGAACCAAGACGCTCGCGGCCCAGCGTTTCGTTTGATCGAGCATCTTCCACGGCCCGGCTACGCACCGCGACTACCGACTCCCGCAAGGCAGAGAGCACATCGGTCGAGGCGGTCTGCCCAATCGCTGGGGCCATGGCAAAGCCCTGCAGCCCCAAAAGGGCCAACAGTATCTGAGCAAGGCATCGGCGCATGTGGTCTATTGTTCTCCGGCGAGACTTTTGTGGTCAAGGAAATACTGTGCCATCTTACAATTTGAGCCATGGCGCACCTTTTAATCACTGGCCACAGCCGGGGGCTTGGCGCAGCGCTCACACAGCAGCTGCTTGATCAAGGCCATTGTGTGCTCGGGATTTCTCGGCATCCCATTCGCGGTCTTCGTCGATCTCAATCCTCAGTCATTAAAGAGTGCTGCGTGGATCTCGGCCAGCATTCCAGCATCGCTGAGCTTCTTGATTCGAATACCCTCGAGGATTTTTTTCGCAATGCCGAACAGGCAATTCTGATCAACAACGCCGGCCTGCTGAGTCCGATTGGTCTGGCCGGCCAGGCGCACAGCGCTGAAATCATCCACTCCATCACGGTCAATGTCGCGGCACCGCTCGCGCTGTCAAACCGCTTTCTCGCCATCACCGGTCAGTGCATCGATCGTCGAATCATTCATGTATCCAGCGGCGCAGCCCGAAGCCCTTATGCCGGGTGGAACGTGTATTGCGCATCCAAGGCTGCTCTTGATCACCACGCGCGCTGTGTCAGCATGGAGGGGCCTGAACACTGCCGAATCGAAAGTATTGCTCCAGGTGTCATTGATACCCAAATGCAGGCCGCGATTCGGGCCAGCGCCCTCGAACAATTTCCGATGCGGCCGAGGTTCGATCAGCTCAAAGAATCGGGTAGCCTTGCCTCTCCAGAGGAAGTTGCTCGAAAATTAATTCAGCATCTCTTGAGTCAATCATTTGGAGTGAGCCCCTGCACCGATTTACGCGATCTCTAAAATAAATCAACTTGTAAGCAAAATCTCGCGCGCTCGGGCGATTCCTTTGTAGGCCAAGACCGCATCGGACATTGAAGCCAGAGATTGCATCAGCCGATCACGACGGCCCGGTACTGCGAGTGTTTCGTGAAGTGGCTCAACGAACACCCGAATGAGAAAAAGACTGCCCTGATTAAATAGTGGCACCGTGATCTGCCGCTCACACCGAAACCAGAGCTGCTCTGCTTTGGAAATATTCACAAAAGAATCCTCACCCGGATCGCGCGAGAGCGCGCCACTTCCTGACAGAGTCCAGACATAGCGCACAAAGGGGCCCTTACACTGCATGGCCTCAGACAGCGCGCGGGCCGAGCGCTGCAGCGCCTGGTTCTCTGCAACCGGCGTATGAATCTCAAACATCGATTGGCCCAGCTTCTCCCCGGGCCGCCAGCCGCTGGGAAAGGCCACCGATAAAAGGCTCGCCCGCAAATGCCCGCCCGCGCCCGGCCGCATCACGACAAAGTCCTCCTGCAGGCTCAGGGTCAGGGCCTGAAAAAACTCGTAAGCCGACTGAGGCTGAAATCCGCCGAGCCAGGCCAAGCCGCCCCGCGCATCGATGGGGCCGGACGGGCTGGCCAAGGCCTGGATGACCGCCTGCTGCAGGGCGATCCAGTCACCCTCGGGGAGGTCCTTAGCGAAAATCGGGCAGCGGCCCTGGGCCATCAGCTGACGCTTTTTCGCTGTCCAGCGCGGCCAATCCAGGTCCTCCATCCAAAGCGGCTCGCCACCTAGCTTGGCCAAATCAGGCTTGACCTGAAACGACTCCTCAACCGGAAAAGGCGCGGGCAGGCGCTGCGGCCAGGACTCAAAACCGGCGGGCATGGCCTGCTCGGGAAGTCGATCAAGAAGGGTTGGGGGCGCAATCACAAGCGGCTTCATCCTGCTCTCAACGGGGCTGGGGACCTAGGGCAAACACGGGGTCCGCCAGAATGTAAAAAGATGTTCGTACTTTTAGGCGAAAATTACCCTGTTTTATTCCAAAAGAAAGCCCACTTCCATGATTAAGTCGATTCGCCTGCTGACAGGCCTGATGTTCGCATTCCTTCTGGTTCAGGCGGGCCTTGCCCTGGCCGATACGCCCCACGGAGATGATAAGTACCGGCCCAATGTCGGCCAAGAAGGCAAAGATGTGATTTGGGTTCCGACCAATGATGAGCTGGTCGCGAAAATGTTGGATGCCGCCAAAGTCACCGCCGCCGATATCGTGTATGACCTCGGCGCAGGCGATGGCCGAATCGCAATCGCAGCAGCAAAGCGCGGTGCGCGCTCCGTGGGTATTGAATTTAACCCTGACATGGCCGCCTTAGGCCGACGCAATGCGCAACGCTCGGGTGTTGGCGATAAAGTCAAGATCATCAATGGCGACATCTTCAAAGAAAATTTTTCTGAAGCCACAGTGATCACGATGTATCTGCTGCCCGATCTGAACATGCGCCTGCGGCCGACTATTCTAAAAATGCGGCCGGGAACCCGTGTGGTCTCGCATGCATTCGATATGGGCGACTGGGAGCCCGATCAGCGTATTGAGACCAGTCGGGCCAATGGCTATTACTGGGTCGTACCCGCTGACGTTGCCGGCGAGTGGTCGCTGGAGGGCCTAGACGGTGGACCGAAAGGCACGCTGCAGCTCACACAGCGCTTTCAGCGTGTTGGGGGCAATCTGACAATCGGCAAAACTATGCAGCCCATTCTCGGTGCTCAGCTCGAAGGCAATCGGCTGTCATTTCGCTACCTCTCCGCCAGTGGCTCGCTTCAGACGGTGAAGGCCGTCATCAAGGGCAACGTGCTGGAGGCCGATCAACAAGGCGGCACCTCGTACTCCCAAGTCAAAGGCAGCCGCCGCTAAGAAAGTCTGAGCATGACTGAGGAGAAAGCGCCGCAGCGCCTGCTGCGGCCTCTCGGTGCGGTTGCGATCATTGTTGGCATCGTTATCGGTGCCGGCATTTTCAAAACCCCATCAATGGTGGCTTCCGTCACAGGAGATATCGGCTGGCTGGTACTGATGTGGTGCGCCGGCGCTGTGATCTCGTTGGCCGGCGCACTCTGTTATGCCGAGCTGTCCACTGCCTACCCGCACGCTGGAGGCGACTATCACTTCTTAAGCCGGGCCTATGGCAAGAATGTCTCATTTCTGTATGCCTGGGCCAAGGCCATGGTGATCAATACGGGATCCATTGCGCTGCTTGCATTTGTGTTTGGCGATTACATGAGCAAGGTAATTCCGCTGGGCAGCGGCTCATCGGTCATCTGGGCTGCTGGGATCATCATCTTGCTGACTGCCATCAATATTCTAGGGCTGCATGTCTCCTCCAATCTTCAATCCGCCCTGACTAGCTTAGAGGTGCTGGGATTAATCTTGATTGTGATTGCCGGCTTTTCGGTGGCAGGTCCATCGACACCGCAGCCTGAAGCGTTCTCCTCGACGCCGCCAGTGGGCTTATTGGGCCTTGCGCTGGTGTTTGTACTGCTGACCTTTGGCGGCTGGAATGAGGCCGCTTACATTTCGGCAGAGGTAAAAGGCGGCGAGAAAACCATCGTGCCGGTCATCATCATCAGCCTTTTTGCAATTACGGTGATTTATTTACTAGTCAATCTCGCGCTCTTATCCGGCTTGGGCATTAAGGGGTTGGCCGATAGCAAAGCGCCAGGCGCAGATCTGCTCAGCAGCGCCTTTGGTCCGATCGGCGAGAAAGCAATGGGAATTTTTGTCGCAATCGCCACACTCACCAGCATCAATGCAACGCTGATCGTCGGTGCACGGGCCAATTACGCCTTAGGCCGGGACTGGCCCACACTGCGGTTTCTTGGTTATTGGCAGCCGTATCGCGGCTCGCCGACTGCCGCCTATATCTCTCAGGGCGTGATCAGCCTCGCGCTGGTGGGTTTCGGTGCGCTGCAGGCCAGCGGCTTTGAGGCGATGGTGGAATTCACGGCCCCCGTCTTTTGGAGCTTCCTGTTTCTGGTGGGGGTCTCGGTTTTTGTCATGCGTGTCCGAGATCGCGAAGGCCATCGGCCCTTTCGCGTGCCGCTTTATCCGGTCACGCCGCTGATCTTCACCGCAAGCTGCGGCTACCTTGCTTACTCGAGCGTGATGTACGCCCAAAGTAAAGGCGCATTGCACGTATCACTGGCCGTCATGGCCTTTGGCCTCGGAGCACTCGTGCTGATGGTGCTGGGTGCTCGCAAGGCCAATTCAACAGCAAGTTAATCCACCTTCGCGCCTGAATCCTTCACCACCTTGGTCCACTTGGTGATCTCAGTGCTGACCAGGCGGCCGAGGTCTTCCGGCGACTGGCCCCCCGCCTCTGCGCCAAGAGCCCGCCAGGCCTCCTGAAGTTCTTTGGTCTGAAGCGCCTTGGCGACCTCCTGCTGCATACGCACGACAATGTCCCGCGGCGTGCCGGCCGGCGCCCAGAGGGCATACCAGGTCTTGCCGTCAAATCCTTTGAGCCCCAATTCCGCCAACGACGGCACGTTAGGAAGAGCAAACGAGCGTTTCTCTGTCGTCACCGCGATGGGAGTCAGCTTTCCTCCATTGATCTGCGGCACTGAGGAGCCCAGGCCGTCGAACATCATGTCAATCTGACCGGCGAGCAGATCAGCCATGGCCGGGCCCGCGCCACGGTAAGGAATGTGCGTGATGAAGGTGCCAGTTGCACCCTTGAACATCTCGCCAATCAGATGATGGGTGGTGCCGCTGCCCGCAGAACCAAAATTCAGTTTGCCAGGCCGGGCCTTTAGGTAGGCAAGGAACTCCTGATAGTTCTTCACCGGTACGCGCGAGGGATTGACCACAATCACATTCGGCACCGAAGACACCAAGGTGACCGGCACCAGATCTTTTTGCAGGTCATAGCCCAGCTTGGGATAAAGAGAGACTGCGATGGTGTGATGAACCGCACCCACCAAAAATGTATAGCCATCAGGGGCAGACTTCGCTGCCGCTTCCGCACCGATGGTGCCACCACCGCCGCCGCGGTTATCGATCACGATGGTCTGGCCAAGTTGGGACGTAAGCAGTTTGCTTAAGGGTCGTGCAAAGGCATCCGTGCCTCCGCCGGGGGGAAACGGCACGATGAATCGAATCGGTTTATTGGGCCATGCCGACTGCGCAAAGGCGGGGGCCACCCCCGAGGACAGCAGCGCACCCGCGCCCACTGCCCCGATAAATTTACGACGCGTTACTGTAGACATTCTGGCTCCTCTGGCAGAAAAGACTGGCCGAAACAATGGCAGAAAAGGGCCTGCTTGTGCCTCGGGGAAATCCCCCGCCTGGTCCGATGTTATCGGTTCGGCTGGCCAGGCCGCTCATGCCGAAATGGCATAATCCTCGCTATGTCGCGAACCGTGCAATGCATTAAATTGGGCAAAGAAGCCGAGGGCTTAGATTTCCCGCCGGTGCCGGGAGAGTTGGGTAAAAAACTCTGGCAATCGGTGTCAAAACAGGCCTGGCAGGACTGGATCCGCCAACAGACCATGCTGGTCAACGAGTATCGGCTCAACCTGTCGGATCCTAAGGCGCGAAAGTATTTAAGTCAGCAGATGGAAGCCCACTTTTTCGGCGCTGGCGCCGAGACGGCATCGGGCTATGTGCCGCCCAAGGGCTAGCACCCCGGCAGCGCTCGAACCCTGCTTGCCTAGACCTGCTTTTCGACGTCTTCGATATCTTGGTGACGGACGTCGCGGCCTTTCACCATGTAGACCACGTGCTCCGACATATTCTTGGAGTGGTCTCCAATTCGCTCAAGGGCCTTGGCGATAAAGAGTAAATCGATTGAGCGCGAAATGGTTCGGGAATCCTCGATCATGTAGCTGATCAGCAGCCTGAGTGTGTTTCTGAATTGATCATCGACTGCGATGTCTTCCCGAATGACTTCGGCAAGCGACGACGAATCATTTCGGGCAAAGCCATCAAGGGACTGGTGCATCATCTTCATCACCAGATCAAACATGGCCGAGAGTTCAATGCGGGGCGTAAACCGAGCATTGCTTTCATGGATGAACAGGCCCATGCGGGCGACCTTTTCTGCCTCATCCCCGATTCGCTCTAGATCACGAATCATCTTCATGCAAGTCAGTACAAATCGTAGGTCGTAGGCGGTGGGCTGACGTCGGGCAATCACATGATTGCAACGGTCATCGATCTCGACCTCCATACGGTTGACCTGCTTCTCTCGATGAAGCACATCGCGCAGCAAAGCAACGTCGCCCTCATCAAGGCCGGAAATCGCGCTTCGAATCATGCCCTCGACCAGGCCGCCCAGCTCTAAAACACTGGTGCGAATGGCTTCGAGCTCCTTATCAAATTCTTTAGACGTGTGCTGTGGCATGAAAGGGCCTTACGGTTTGTAACCCTAAGAGTCTAAACCCATCTTGTTTCATTTATGTTGCAGCCGGATCACGCCCTGATTGGAGGCGACCAAGGCCAGATCTGCCGGCCGGAGGGCAAAAATCCCGTTGGTCACAATCCCGGGGATCTGGTTTAAGGCGGTCTCCAGGGCCTTTGGATCCTGAATGGTCAGGCCCCGAACATCGAGAATCGGGTGACCGTTATCCGTCATCACCCCCGGCCGTAGGCTGGGCTCACCACCCAAGGCCCGAACCGCCCAACTCACCGATGGGATGGCCGCCGTAATCACCTCAAGGGGCAAGGGAAACCGGCCCAGGACCTCGACCCGCTTGGAGGCGTCCACGATGCAGATGAATCGGCGGGCGGCGCTCGCCACGATCTTTTCCTGGGTGAGCGCACCCCCGCCGCCCTTGATCATGCAGAGATTGGAATCGATTTCATCTGCACCATCAATGTAAAGGTCCATTGGTCCGGCCAGCGCCTCCAGGCCGATGACCTTATAGCCGAGTGCCGTTAGCCGCTCGGTCGTGCGCCGCGAGCTCGATATTGCCGCCTCAAGCTTGACCTTTGCGTGGGCCAGTTCATCGATAAAACAATCCACTGTCGAGCCGGTGCCGACGCCAAGAATGGCGCCTGCGGGCACCTCCGCCACAGCCGCCTTGGCCACTTCGATCTTTAAGCGCTGCTGGTCGGAGATCGTCATACAATGCCCATGAATTTGTGAGAGGGAATTGTGCCATGGCCAAAGTGAAATACGACTGCAGTAAATGCCCCGGCTACTGCTGCAGCTATCCCCGCATCTCGGTCACCAAAAAAGATGTGCGACGGCTTGCAGATCATTTTGGCATTACGGAGGCAGCCGCCTGGAAAAAATTCATTCGTCGCTATGTCGTTGAAGATGGCGAAGACAAAGGTGAAATTGAATACATTCTGAAGCATCGGAAAGACCATATTTACGCCACGATCTGCCAGTTCTTTGATCAAGACGAGCGCCGCTGCACAATCTATGAGGCCCGGCCCAGCGTCTGCAGGGAGTATCCCGATGGCAAGATCTGCGGCTATTACAACTTTCTGAAATTTGAGCGCAAGCACCAAGACGACAAAGAATTTATTCCAAGTGCTTAGTGGCAATGCCCTAGTGATCGGGCATCGCATCACCACTGGTCAGCCATTTGGGCCGACGCTGAGCCACCCAGGCATAGAGCACGGGCAACACAATTAACGTGAGCACCGTGGCACTCACCAGGCCACCGATCACCACCACGGCAAGCGGCCGCTGGGTCTCCGCGCCGATGCCCCGCGATAGCGCCATCGGCAAAAGCCCAAGCATCGCCAGCAGCGAGGTCATCAAGACCGTGCGCAGTCTCACCAAGGCGCCCTCGCGCACTGCCTGAAGCGGTGCAACGCCGGCGGCAAGACGGCCGTTAAAGTCCGAGACAATGACCACGCCGTTGAGTACCGCCTGGCCAAAGAGTGCGATAAAACCGATCGCCGCTGAAACCGACAACGGAATTCCAGTCAACATCAGGGCGAGAATTCCACCAATCATGGCCAATGGAATATTGATGATAATGAGTGTGGCGCTTGCGACTGATCCGAAGGCATTAAAAAGCAGCAGAAAGATCAAGAGAATCGATAGCGGTACAACCCACGACAGCCTGGCCATCGCACGCTGCTGATTTTCAAATTCCCCAGACCAGATAATCGAATAACCGGCCGGCAAAACCACCCGCTCGGCCACGCGCTTTTGCATATCGGCGACCACACTGCCCATGTCTCGATCGCGAATAAACACACCAATCGCTGCAACTCGCTGGCCATTTTCGCGGCTGATGTTCATGGCGCCCTCAGTCATATGAAATCGGGCAAACTCCGCAAGCGAAATCTGCCCGCCATTGGATGACGGCACCAGCACCCGGTCCAAGCTTGGCAGATCCCGAGACTCGGGTTTAAGCCTCACCACCACGCTGAATCGCCGCTCGCCTTCCCATAATTCTGTAGCCGCCTTTCCAGCAAGCGAGGCCTCCACGACATCCTGAACGTCGGTGATGTTGATGCCGTAGCGGGCAGCAGCAAGGCGATCAATCTCGAGCCGAAACTGTGGCAGATTGCCATCGCGATCAATAAAACTGCGTCTCACCCCTTCCACATTGGCGACCTGCTCCCGGACCTGACGGGCCAGCTCTTTGAGCTTCAAAATGTCATCGCCCTGAAGCTTGATCACGATCTGGCCATCGATCTGGGAGATGCTTTCCAGCACGTTATCGCGTATGGGCTGAGAAAATGTCGGCTCAATGCCTGCGATCGGCGCCAAGGCCTGTTCCATCTCGCGAATCAGGCCCTCTTTGTTCATGCCAGCTCGCCACTGCGCCAGCGGCCGCATCTCAACATAAAACTCTGCCGAACTGAAGATTTTCGGGTCCGTGCCGTCATCAGGCCGGCCAACTTTTGAAATCACTGTAGAGACTTCGGGCACCTGTTTTAAAGTCTCACGAATCATTCGCGCCGACCGGGCGGATTCTTCCGGAGAAACCGAAGGGGGAAGCGCCACGTTGACCCAGATCGAGCCCTCGTTGAGTTCAGGCAAGAACTCACTGCCCAACTGAGAGGCGACGATGCCCGCCGCAACCACTGCTCCGATGGCCATCACAAATACCTTCTTGGTCTGGCGCAGACTCCAATCCAGAATTCGGGCGTATCGGGCCTTACACCACTCCACCACCCGGTTATCGTGATCCGGCACTTTGCGCAACAACCAAAAGCAGGCCAAAGGCACCAAGGTCAGGGAAAGAATCAATGAGCCCACCAAGGCGGAGCTGACCGTCCAAGCCATCGGTGAAAAGATGCGGCCCTCATGCCGCTGGAGCGTGAAAATCGGCACATGGGCAACGATGATGATGAGCATCGAAAAAAGCGTGGGCCGGCCGACCTCGGTGGCGGCCTTGAGCACGGCAAAGCGCCGAAGACGTGCGTTCTGAATTCGCCGCTGCCCCAATTCACCAAGTCGGCGAAAGATATTCTCAACCACAATGACTGCACCATCGATGATGATGCCAAAATCCATTGCACCGAGCGAAAGCAAATTGGCCGGTATTCCGACAAAGGTCAGCCCAAGAAATGTCGAAAGCAAAGCCAGAGGAATAATCGTTGCCACGATCAAGGCGGCCCGCAGGTTGGTTAAAAAAAGAAGTAACACCGCCACAACCAATAACGCACCCTCGAGCAGATTGGTAAATACTGTCGTGAGGGTTTTATCAATCAACCAAGAGCGATCGTAGTAGGCCTGAATCTCCACGCCTTTGGGCAGCTGGGTGCGATTGATGAATTCAATTTTCTGCTTTACACCCGCCAAGACATCCGATGGGTTTTCGCCCTTACGCATCACCACAATGCCATTGACCATGTCATCGAGGTTGCCCTCTGGGCCGGTCTGTCCCATCACACCCTGGGCTGGCGCGCCGCCTTGCCTGACCTGGGCAATATCGCGCACCAGAATCGGTACGCCTTTATTGGCAACGACAACAATGTTGGCAATATCAGCAGATGATCGTAGCTCGCCCAAAGATCGAATCAGATACTGCTGACTGCCGTGGCTCACGGCACCGCCACCCACATTGGCGCTGGCTCGAGAGATCGCTTCAAAAAGCTGCGGCAGCGTAATCTTGTAGTCCCGCATCTTGGCCAAATCGGGATTGACCTCATACTGCTTGACGGTGCCGCCCATGGTGACCACATCCGCAACGCCAGGAACGCGCCGCAGGTGCCGTTCGACCACCCAGTCCTGCAGTGTCCTTAAATGCTGGGTGGTGTAGCCCTCGCCTACCAATCGAAAGCGAAAAATCTCACCAATTGCAGTCTGCGGTGGCTGAATTCGAATCTCAGCACCCCTCGGCAGACTGACATTCTGAAGCCGTTCATTGACCCGCTGCCGCGCAAGCTGATCCGATGGCCGATCATTAAAAGTAATCACGGTGTAAGAAAGCCCAAACTGCGTATGCGAGAAAAGTCGTACTGAATCCGGAAGGCCTGAAAGCGCCACTTCAACCGGCAGGGTCAGTTGCCGCTCGACTTCCTCTGCGGCCCGCCCGGGATAAAGCCCGATCACGGTAACCTGGGTATCTGAGACATCAGGAAATGCCTCAATTGGCAGATTTTTAAAGGCAATTAAGCCGGAGACAACCAGCACCAGTAACAAAAACACCATCAGCAAAGGCTGATGTAGTGCGACAAATACCGTCCGACGAATCAAGGCCGGCTGCCCTGGGCTGGGGTTGCATCCTGTCGGCTGGCAGCAGCGCGCAACAGAATCTGCTGCATGTACAGGTTGCCATCGGTCACGACCCGCTGATTCTGTTCCAGACCCCTCACAATCGCACGGCCAGCGATTTCGCGGGTTACGCGGATCTCTTGACGCGAAAAGCTGGTCTCAGAATTCTGAATAAAGACGTAGCGCTTTTCGCCCACCAGGAAAACTGCATTGGTGGGGATTGCAAAAAACTGATCTGCCCCGCCTGCCTCAATTCCGGTCGGAAGGCTCACCGTGACATACATCTCTCCTTTGAGCTGACGGGTCGGGTTCTGAACAATGCCCCTGAGCCGAAAGGTGCGCGTCGTGGGATCTAAGGACTCCGAAAACTGAACCACCTCACCGCGAAAGCCTTGATTGCGAAACGCGATGGAGCTGATGGTGACCGCAAACGGCAGGCGAAAGGGCTGCAGCTGCTGCAAATCGAGTTCACCCAAATCAATCCAAATCCAAAGCAAGGCCGGATCGGTCACCAAAAACAATGGCCCGGCCGACTCCTGATCGGCCCGAATTTCTTGGCCTGGATTAATCGCCATCTCGGCAACCACACCGCTAATCGGCGAGCGCAGCAGAAAATTTGCCCCCGTCGTGCTGGGCGAAAGCTCAGCCTCAGCAGGCTGTGCGCGCATAAACTCAGCCTTGGCCCGTCGGTACTCACCCTCGGCGAGTTGAAGCTCACGCTTGGAGAGTATTCCGGCCTGATAAAGCGTACCCGCCCGCTGCAGGTTGGCATCGGCAAGCTGATAGTCGGCCTCAGCCCGCGCGTAGTCACTGGATTGAATCTCGGCAAGCGGCTGGCCCGCCTGCACACGATCGCCAACTTTTACCAGTCCACGGACAACGCGGCCATTAAACGGTGACCGAATACGGCTGGTCCGATCCTCTGCCCAGACAAGTCTTCCGGGATAACCCGTCTCGACCGCACCGGCAGCATCTACCGCTTCAGTGCGAATTCCATCAGGCCGACTGCTGAAAGTGATCGTGCTGTCATTCACAGTTGGCGGAATGCCTGGCCGAACGCGTTTGTCCTCGTGGCCGATCCAGAATAAAGCCCCTGCCAAAATCACGAAAAACAGGGTCCACGAGAGTGTAAGCCGCCATCGACGGCGAAGCGTCTGGAAAAAATATTGGAGCGTAAGTGGTTTGGACTGCACAGTTTTTAGAATTTCAAGAATTAAGGTTGAGTTTCGGGAATACCAACAAAACGAAAAACGGGATCGTTGGCTTGCGGTGAGACCCGCAGTAAAGCCCGCGCCAAGGCATCCGATTTTTCAAACTGCAATCGCGCCTCAAGCGTATCGGCCTGCAGTAGCCGATAGACCCGTAGTGAATCCAGCATGTCCAACAGGCTGATCGCTCGTTGTTCGTAAGCGAGGCGAATGCTTGCTGAGAGCCGATCTCCCAGAGGCAGCGCATTTTCGCGAAGCCGTCGCCAGCGATTCAGTGCAATATCTCGGTCTTGCAGCAATACAGCCTGCTGCGCATTTGCCTGCTGCGAGAGCCGCTGAACATTAATCTGGGCGGCCGTCACTTCCGTATCCGCCCGGGCGATTTCGCCTTCGAAGCGGTGCCATGTAAAAAGCGGCACCGAAAAGTACAGGCCAAACGTATTGCCATCCCCGGCAGGCGCCGGATAACGATCGGCCTGAAAGCCTACCGAAATATCTCGAGTCGCAAGCCGCCGGGCGAGTTCGCGGGCCGTAGTGGCCTGATCCAGCTGCGCCTGCGCCGCGGCAATCTCTGGCCGCAGCCCCAGGGGATCAGCATCCGGAAAGCTCGACTGCAATGCAGGCCACGGGCCAAAGAGTGCCAAATCGGTGGGCGGTGTTGACAGGCCCAAGACAAAGCCCAAAAGTTGCTGTGCCCGAATACGATCTGACTGGGCCTGAGCACGATCGTTTTCAATCCGCTGTAAATCAATCACTACACGGCTGTAATCTGCTTGAGCAATATCGCCTGCATCCAAACGAATGCGTGAGACCTGCTCAATGCGCTGAAAGTCACGCAGTGCAGACTCCAATAAGGCTTCGCGCTGCTGATTGGTCCAGAGCTCGCTCCAGGCATGCGATAGGGCCAATAACCCAGTCCGTCTGGCCTCAGCGGCCTGCCATCGGCTCGCCAGCAGCCCGCTCTCTGCACGTGCGATTCGCAGGCCACGCTTTCCCCCGCGCTCAATCAACTGATCGATCCGCATGAGCCAATCGACCTGATAGTCTTGGTTCGATCCCTTGATGCCCCTCTGAGGGTTAATGCTACCCGCACCAAATGACGCCTGAGGATTTGGAATCTGTCCGGCGATTTGCCGCTCCGCACGGGCACCAGCAATTGCCGTATTAGAGAGCAAGACCTCGGGGTTGCAGCGTACCAAGCGCTCCACCGCATCAGCCCACTGAATCGGTAAGGCAAGAGTCTCGGCGCAGGCGTGGGCGTCGCTGGCGAATGCGGCGGGCACGAGTACCCCCAAACTCAGGCTTGACGCGGCTGCGATCACGATTTGTTTAAAGGCGACCATGCCAGCAATCTAAGTCGGTAAACTTTCAAAAGCCTTTCAGTTCCCAAAAGCAGCCCACCGCCAAGCCATTACCCCTTTATCGCTCATCGACATGCCCGGAGAAACAATACTCATCGTTGAGGATGATCCTCAGATCGGTCAGGCGATACGCTTTCGACTACAACGCGAAGGCTTCTCACCCATACTGACCACGGATACCCGCTCGGCGGATGAAGAGTTGCAACGCAACATTCCGAACCTGATCATTCTGGATATTGGCCTGCCCATCGAGGATGGATTTGGTTGGCTCAATCGTAAGCCGGAACTTGCCAAATCCATTCCCGTGCTGATGCTCACCGCGCGGGGGAAAACCGAAGATAAAGTCCGCGGCCTCGGGCTCGGTGCAGATGACTACCTCACCAAACCCTTTGAGTTTGCGGAGCTGCTGGCCCGCATTGCTGCCATTTTAAGAAGGCAGCCACGGCGTACTGATCAGATGATCGAGATTGGGAATCTGCTGATTCACCCGAACGCAAAGCAGGTCTTAGTGGATGGCCAAGAAGTGGAGCTTTCACCCCGTGAGTACAATGTGCTGATGGTCTTGGCAAGCCAACCACAACGGGTCATTAGTAAATCCCAGATTCTTCAACATCTCACCGATCATGATTTGAGGGCGGCCGATCTCAATGATGCGGCCATCGAAGTCATCGTTCACCGGATTCGCAAAAAACTGGAATCCGCAAGCCTACAAATCGAAACCGTCCGCGGATTTGGCTACGTGATGCGATGACCACCGCACCCAGTCTTCTCGCAAGTCTTTTAAAACGACTGCTCCCCGTCATGCTTGCTGCAATGTTGATTTCGGGAGGCTTGTCGTATGTGGGCGCACAGTACTATGTCAATCAAGTCTTTGATCGGGTACTGATTGATACCTTGAATGGTATATCGAGCCGTATTCTCATCAAAGACCAGCGAATTATTTTTGACTTTCCAGAGGCTGCACAAAAAATCTTTGAGTGGGATATTGATGATGCCGCCTATTTTCGTATCGAGAGCCTCAAAAAAGGCCATGTCGCGGGACAGACCGATCTTGAGCCCTCACTTGGGCCCATCTCGGCACAGACCAGCCTGGCAGTTGTAAAAGACAGTGTGTATCGGCAGCGTCGCATTCGCGTTGCGGTGAAAACGCTGACCCTGGCTGGTGCAAGCGACCAGATCCGAGTCATTGTTGCCGAGACTACAATTTCCCGGGAGCGCATGATTCAAGAGATTGCATTTACAGTCTTGGTTGCAGAACTCTTACTCATTGCACTGGCCGTGATTGTGGTTTGGCTTTCTATGCGGCGGGCGATTGCGCCCATATCAGAAGCAGCCCGAGATTTAGAAAAACGCACGCATCACACCCAGGATCGACTGGATGACTCTCAGGTGCCGCAGGAGATCCGGCCCTTAACTGCTGCATTGAACGATCTGCTGACCCGGCTACAGCAAGCCCTGACGCTGCAGCGGCAGTTCGTGGCAGATGCCGCCCATCAGCTTCGCACGCCCCTCACCGCCTTACAGCTGCACCTAGAAAACGCCCGGTCGACCAGCTCAACCAGCGAGGTCACAGCGATGCTGGATCAGATCCAGATTGCCTCCGATCGGGCGACCCGCTTGGCCCAGCAGCTCCTGGCGCTCGCTGAATCGGAGGAGCAGCTGCTGCGCGGTGACCGCAGCCCAATCCATCTTCGATCCCTGCTCAATGAAACCGTGCAGCTCTGGAAGCCGAAAGCAGAACGTAAATCGATTTCGATGGTGCTTAGCTTTGATCCCGAAGACCGAGAGATTACGATGCTAGGGCATCCCGACTTACTGATTCAGGTCATGAATAATTTGATCGATAACGCCTTGCGTTACTGCCCAGTCGGATCCAGTTTGTATCTGCATGCCCTGCAATCCGAACACGGACTTCAGATCAGCGTTGAGGACAATGGGCCCGGCATTGCCGCCTCGGAGCGGCCCTTGGTGATCCGACGTTTTTATCGTGGAGATCAGTCGCCCAACGCCCAGCCTGAACAGGCCGCCGGCAGCGGCCTAGGCCTTGCGATTGCTTTTGAAATCATGACTCGGCTCGGTGGGCGATTTGAAATTACTGATCCCGCCAGTGGTCGGGGTACACGAATTGAGCTGATGCTGCCTGCCGCTTAAAAGTTTGCAAAACCCTTCCGCTACTTTTCAACCTAAGGAGTCCTCATCAACATGAAAGTTGCTCTCATCACCGCCGCAGGCCGCGGCATCGGCGCAGGTGTTGCACAGGAACTCCACCAAAGAGGCTATCAACTCGGGTTGCTCTCGCCCTCTGAAGCTGCCACCCGGCTTGGCGAAGAACTCGGCGGCATCGGCATTCAGGGCTCGGTTCTTGAGCCCAAAGATTTGTCGAGTCTGGTAGACGAAGCGCTTGCGCGCTGGGGAAGAATTGATGCCGTGGTCAACCACACCGGCCACCCGCCAAAAGGCGATTTACTCGAGATTCCCGCCGAGGATTGGCAGCGGGGCCATGACATGGTGCT
>JAGWWC010000050.1 GCA_018970545.1 Betaproteobacteria bacterium
ATCACCCGATCCGCTGCCCGCGCCAGTTCCAGGCGGGCCGACCGCAGAGCACAGGCTGCGGAGGGGGGCGGCACCGCTACAGAAATCTCAGGCCTGGGGGCCGAGTTGCGTTGGCTGGGGTACGGCCTTTTCTCCATTTGGATCTTTTTATCGCTGCTGTCCTGGTCGCCCGAGGATGCGGGATGGTTTCAGCAGGGCTCGCGCCAGGTGCCCACTAATTGGCTGGGCCGATTCGGGGCCTGGACTGCGGATTCATTGCTGTTTGGTTTTGGATTTTCTGCCGGCTGGTTTGTGGTGTTGTCTGCAGCTCTTGCCTACGCGAGCTGGCGCTTAGCCCGCCAGCTGCGCGAAGTGCAACGCCTTGGTGTCGCGGGCGGCGCTGAGGTCAGCAGTCTCTTTGTGCCCATGGGGGCAATTCGCTGGATTGGCTTTGCACTGCTTTTAGCCGGCAGCTGCACGCTGGAGGCGCAGCGCATCAGCTGGGGCGCAAGCCCGATTTCATTTATGCCGGGCGGTGTGCTGGGCAGTGTGGTGGGCAGTTTTGGTGATTGGGCCTTCGGCGCAATTGGCCTGACACTGCTGTCGTTGTCCATGATTGTTGCGGGCCTTGCATTGTTTTTCCGCTTCTCATGGCTGGATGTCACGGAGTGGGTGGGCCGCAAGGCTGAGGCCCTATTCGGTCTTGCCCGCAATCAGCTGGCCGAGCGCCAGGATCGGCGACTCGGGGAGTCGGCCGCCATTGAGCGGGCCGATGCGCTGGAAGAGAAACGTCGTCAGCGCGAAGTGGATCAGGCCCTTGAAATCAAACCCGTAGCAGCGCCAGAGCCTTCGAAAAAAGCCATCGAGGCCCGGCAGCGAGAAAAGCAACGCTCTTTATTTTCCGAGGTGGCACCGGTCGGCGGGCTGCCGGCGATTTCACTACTCGATGAGGTCGCTGCACAGGCCGACACCATCTCGCCGGAGGCCCTGGAATTCACATCGCGTGTGATTGAAAGCCGGCTTGCCGACTTTGGCGTGCAGGTGAAGGTGGTGACGGCGCAGCCGGGCCCAGTAATTACCCGCTATGAAATCGATCCCGCCCTGGGCGTGAAGGGCTCGCAGATTGTGAATCTTGCAAAGGATTTGGCCCGTGCACTCTCGCTGGTGTCGATTCGGGTGGTTGAAACTATTCCAGGCAAGAGCCTGATGGGCTTGGAGCTGCCCAATCCTCGGCGTCAGGTGGTGAGGCTTTCCGAGATTATTGATTCAACCACTTTTCAGGAATCTCATGGCGTGCTGCCACTGGCACTCGGCAAAGACATTGCTGGCGCACCCGTAGTGGTGGATCTCGCCCGCATGCCCCACTTGCTGGTGGCTGGCACAACAGGCTCGGGCAAGTCGGTGGGTGTGAATGCCATGCTGCTATCGATTTTGTACCGCTCCACACCGGCCCAGGTGCGGCTGATCATGATTGATCCCAAGATGCTGGAGCTTTCCATTTACGAAGGCATTCCGCATCTGCTGACACCAGTGGTCACCGACATGAAGCTTGCGGCCAATGCGCTGCACTGGTGTGTTGGCGAAATGGAGCGGCGCTACCGCATCATGAGTAAGCTCAACACCCGTAACCTCGCGGGCTTTAATCAGAAGGTGGAAGACGCCATCAAAAAAGGCCAACCCATTACAGACCCTTTGGCCAACCCAGAGGATCCTGATGCGCCCACGCTCATGCCCCTGCCGCAGATTGTGGTGGTCATTGATGAGCTTGCCGATTTGATGATGGTGGCAGGCAAAAAGATTGAAGAACTGATTGCCCGGCTCGCCCAGAAAGCAAGGGCGGCAGGCATTCATTTAATTCTTGCGACCCAGCGGCCATCGGTGGATGTGATTACCGGATTGATTAAGGCCAATATTCCGGCCCGTATCTCGTTTCAGGTCTCCAGCAAAGTGGATTCCCGCACGGTACTGGATCAGATGGGCGCCGAGGCACTGCTCGGCCAGGGGGACATGCTTTATCTTGCTGCTGGCACCGGCCTTCCGATTCGGGTCCATGGGGCCTTTGTCGCCGATGACGAAGTGATCCGGGTGGTGAACTCAGTAAAGCAGTCGGGCGAGGCCCATTACGACGAGCGCATCTTAGAAGGCGCAGACGCTGCTGCGGGTGGCGGCATGTTTACTGCCGGCCTTTCTGCCGAGGGCGGCGATGGCGAATCGGATCCGCTTTACGATGAGGCCGTATCGGTCGTACTCAAACACCGCCGTGCTTCGATCTCTTTGGTGCAGCGGCATCTGCGCATTGGCTATAACCGGGCGGCGCGTCTGCTGGAATCCATGGAGCGGGCAGGCGTAGTCTCGCCGATGCAAAGCAACGGCAATCGCGATATTTTGGTGCCGCAGTCGCAATGAGAAAGGCATGGGCCATCCTGGCGATGGCATCTGCGCTGTGGATTTCTACCTCGGTGCAGGCAGATCCCATTGAGCGCATGATCGAAAGCTTGGCGACCACGCAAAGCCTGTCAGCAGAATTTCGTCAAGTCACATCATCAAAAAGCGCCCGTGTGCGCACCGCCTCGGGGGTGTTCTATGTCTCCAAGCCCGGGCTGCTGCGATGGGAAATCCGGCAGCCTTATCCGCAGCTGCAGATTCTGAATGGCCGTGAGTTTTGGCTGGTCGATGCGGACCTCGCGCAGGCATCGGTGCGATCGGTCGAGGCCGCCAACCTATCGGGCATCGCTGCGCTGCTACTGAATACCAATGTGCTGACGCGCGAGCAGCTGCTTGCGCGCTATCAGTTCTCTGTGTCGGGGGAGCGTGATGGTGTAACTTGGATTGGCGTGGTGCCACGGCAGGCCGAGCCCGGCATTACCCGACTGATGATTGGACTGGATGGCGATTCAATGATTAGCCGCTTTGAGATCCACGACAGTCTGGGCCAGGTGACGCGCATTGAGCTGACAAAAATCTTTAAAAATATTGCAATCGATGCTGCGCTTTTTCAGTACACACCGCCGCGCGGCATGAGCGTGCTGAGGCAGTGAAGATGCCGCCGCTGGCCGAGCGCATGCGCCCGCAGGATCTGGATGGCCTGGTGGGACAGCCGCATTTGCTGGGCCCGGGCGCGCCGCTGCGCGTGGCAATTGAATCGGGCCAGCTGCACTCGATGATTCTCTGGGGCCCGCCCGGTGTTGGCAAGACCACCATTGCACGGCTTTTGTCTGCCGCCTGCGATGCCGAGTGCCTGTCAATTTCTGCCGTGTTAGGCGGCGTGAAAGAAATTCGTGATGCGGTGGCTGCGGCTGAATTGCTGCGCAGCCAGGGCCGGGCCTGCGTGGTGTTCGTCGATGAGGTCCACCGTTTTAATAAGGCCCAGCAGGATGCATTTTTGCCCCACGTGGAAAGTGGGCTCTTCGTGTTTATTGGCGCCACAACCGAAAACCCGGGCTTTGAGGTCAACAGCGCGCTGCTCTCGCGTGCGGCGGTGTATGTCTTAAAACCACTCACTGGGCCTGCCCTACGGGAAATCGCGGCCCGGGCCTTCGCACTTTATGGGCTTAGCCCCGACACCATCACGGAGCCGGCCCTAGAGCGGCTTATCGCCAGCGCCGATGGCGATGCCCGCAGACTTTTGGGCGGCCTTGATTTACTGATTGCCCAGGCCCAGAAGAATTCATCAGCGATTGATGAGCCAATGGTCGATCGCCTTTTGCCGCAGATCATGCGTCAGTTTGATAAAGGCGGAGATGCTTTTTATGACCAGATCTCAGCGCTGCACAAGTCGGTGCGGGGCAGCGATCCGGACGCCGCGCTGTATTGGTTTTGCCGAATGCTCGATGGCGGATGTGATCCGCGTTACATCGGCAGACGCATGATTCGCATGGCCGTCGAAGACATCGGCTTAGCCGATCCCCGGGCTCTTGCGATGACACTGGAGTCGGTCCAGGCCTACGAGCGGCTGGGATCGCCCGAGGGCGAATTGGCCCTTGCCCAGGCCTTGGTGTTTCTCGCCTGCGCTGCAAAGTCCAATGCGGTCTATCGGGCCTATCAGGCCGCTAACGCCTTTGTAAAACAGCAGGGCTCGCATCCGGTGCCCGATCATCTGCGCAATGCGCCCACGCGGCTTGCGAAATCACTCGGCCACGGCGAGGGCTATCGCTATAGCCACGATGAGCCGCAGGCCTACTCGGCTGGCCAACGCTACTTTCCGGATGCGATTGGCACGCCGCCGGAGTTTTATGTGCCGGTGGATCGGGGCTTAGAAAGTAAAATCGCGGAAAAGCTCGCTCAACTGAGAAAGCGGTCTACCCACTAAGAGGGCGTTTTTATGATTGATCCCCAACTCCTGCGCAAAGATCTCTCAGCCGCTGCTGCAACACTCGCCCGTCGTGGTTATGTGTTGGATACGGCAACCTTTTCTGCGCTGGAAGCCGAACGCAAAAGTGTTCAGGTCCAGACCGAGACCCTGCAGTCGCAGCGCAATCAACTCTCTAAACAAATTGGTGTCGCCAAAGGCAAAGGCGACAATACGCAAGAACTGATGGCCCAGGTCAACGAGATCGCCCAGCAGCTTGATGCCGGCGCGAAGCACCTTGAATCCCTGCAGGCCCAGCTCAACGATTGGTTATTGACGATTCCCAATATGCCGCACGGCTCAGTGCCGGACGGCCGGGATGCTGAAGCAAATCGAGAAGTCCGCCGCTGGGGCGCGCCTGGCACCTATGGCTTTGAGGTCAAAGACCATGTCGATGTGGGAGGCCCGCTTGGCCTGGACTTTGAAACCGCGACGAAAATTACCGGCAGTCGGTTTGCGTTGATGCGCGGCGATATCGCCCGCCTGCATCGGGCTTTGGCCCAGCTCATGCTGGATACCCATACCCGACAGCACGGCTATCAGGAGTGCTACACCCCCTATATTGTCAATGCCGAGAGCATGCGTGGCACCGGCCAGCTGCCCAAATTTGCAGATGATTTATTTGCCGTCAAAAAAGGCGGTGCCGAGGGCGAAGGCGAGACCCTATATTTGATTCCCACCTCGGAGGTCTCCCTGACCAATATCGTGCGGGATGTGATTCTTGATCCCGAGCAGTTGCCGATTCGGCTGACGGCTCACACACCTTGCTTTCGATCGGAGGCGGGCAGTTATGGCCGCGATACACGCGGCATGATTCGTCAGCATCAGTTCGACAAAGTCGAGATGGTGCAGATTACCGATCCTGAACACAGCTATGCGGCCTTGGAGGAGATGGTCAGCCATGCCGAGGCAATACTCAGGCTGCTGAAGCTTCCCTATCGGGTGATGGCCCTGTGCACGGGCGATATGGGATTTGGTGCTGCAAAGACCTATGACTTAGAAGTCTGGCTGCCGTCGCAGAAGGCCTACCGCGAGATCTCTTCAGTGAGCAACTGCGAGTCCTTTCAGGCCCGTCGGATGCAGGCGCGGATGCGCAAGCCACTCGAAGGCGGCAAGGCCCGCACCGAGCTTGTCCATACGCTGAATGGCTCAGGAGTTGCGGTGGGTCGGGCCTTGGTGGCGGTTCTTGAAAACCATCAGCAGGCCGATGGCAGCGTGGCGCTGCCCGAAGCCCTTGCCCCTTATATGGCCGACAAGATGCTGCTTAAGCCTGCCGGCCGCTAGGCCCAGAGCAGAGCGCAGCCGCGATGCGGTGTGGATGGCCACGGCCAGGGGCCGAAGATTTGATACAAAGAATGTGTTAATCAAAAACTTTTTGTCATAAAAGGAGGCCGCCCATGGCCCAACCCCGCGTCTACGAAATTGATGGCCTCACGCCCGTCGTGGATCCGTCTGCCTACGTGCACCCCTCGGCCGTCTTGATTGGCGATGTGCTCATCGGCCCGAACTGTTATGTAGGGCCAGCAGCCTGCTTGCGCGGTGATTTTGGCCGGCTGATTCTGGAGCAGGGCGCCAACATTCAAGACACCTGTGTCATGCACGGCTTTCCGGGCTCCGATACCGTGGTTGAAGAAGAAGGCCACATCGGTCACGGCGCAGTGCTGCACGGCTGCCGCATCGGCCGAAACGCCTTGGTTGGAATGAACGCGGTGGTGATGGATAACGCGGTGATTGGCGAGTCTGCGTTTATTGCTGCAGGCGCCTTTGTAAAAGCGGGGGCCCAGATTCCGCCGCGCATGCTGGCAGTCGGCTCGCCTGCAAAAATTCTTCGTGAATTAACGGACGATGAGATTGCCTGGAAAGTCGATGGCACGCGGCTTTATCAGGCGCTTGCGGTGCGAAGTCTTGCAACTCTGCGGGAGACCACTGCGCTGACTACCGCAGAGCCAAACCGCAAGCGGCTACAGATTGAAGGTGCTGTGCCGCTAATGGATTTAAAAAATCGCGCCTAGCAGCTAGGTAGTTTCGGCAAGCAGGTCTTCGTTTTTAAAGCGCTGCGACAAAGCTGGCAGTGCGGCGGGTGTGCTGCGGTCGGCCAGCTGCATACAGTCATCAAGGAAAGCCTCCGAGGCCGGTAACAGCCTTAGATAGAGTTCACGACAAAGCAGCCGTGCCCGCTGCCCGGGCCAGTTCTGTGGCGCCAAAACTGCAGGCAATTCAGGGTCGCGTAGCAGCAAGCGGCGATAATCATGAATCAGCAAAATGCGTAGCAACAGCGACTGCTCGGGGCTCACCGTGGTGTTGCGATCGGCCCGCAGTGACTCAAGAATTGGCTCATAGATTTTGCAAAAGCCCAGATAGGCCTTGCCCAGTTGCTCCAAATTCCAGGCCCGGCTCACCATGTCTTGATCGGAGGCGCAGGGCCCAAAGCGTGATTCGGCTGCCACCATCGGCATTAATTTTTTTAGCGCGCCGGAAAGGCCCTCCACCATCAAGGCATCAAAGGCTGCTGCGAGATCAGCGCTCGGGTGCACATAGCAGCCGCTGCCCATCATGCCGAATCCCTGCCAGAAAAGGGCCTTACGCACGCGGTCCCGCTCGCGGGCCTGCATCTCGCCCACGGTGAGAATCAGACGCCAACGCCGATCCCAGAGTGGCGCATTGGCCGCATAAATATGGCGTGAGGCCTCCTCAAACCGGCGCAGTCCTGCTGCAGTCAGTGTGTAGTTGGCGCGCCGGCCAACCGCCGCGGAGTCCAGCCATTGGTCTTCGGCAAGCCGCGAAACGGTCGTGCGAATGAGCCGCTCGTTGATGTTCAGCGGTGAGAGCAGTTGAATCAGGCTGCCGAGCCAGATGCTGCCGCCTCGCGGCATGACCACATCGCCAAACACAGACATGATGAGCGAGCCGGCCTGAATGCGTTGCTGGCGGCGAAAGGCATTCAGACGGGCTTCAATGCGAGCGGGTTTTGCCATGTCGTGTTGTGATTTGCAGATCCCTTGGGCTGGCCCCATTTGCTGGCTCAAAATTTACCATGGGCCCCGAAAAATTGATACAAATTATTGACTTTTTTGGTTTCCATTTGTATCGTTTTGCTCAAATCAAAAACCGGCCCATCCGGCGAAGCCCGCTTCGCCACAGAAAAAGCCGGAGCGCCCGCTCAAGGAGGAGCCCCGGATGTCCCATTCACTGTTTGAAAAACACCGCACCACGTTGGAGGCTGCGCTGGCCGCGATTGCGGCCCGCACGTATTGGTCACCATTTAATGAAATGCCCAGCCCAAAGAGCTATGGCGAGACAGCCGCAGACGACGGCAAGCGCGCCTTTGAGTCTTTGCTGGGCAAGCGGTTTGAGCTTGATCAGCCGGGCCAGACCGGCTGGCATGGCGGAGAGATCTCTCCTTATGGGATTGCACTGGAAGTCCAGTATCCCGTCTGCCCTCCGCAGGCCTTAATTGATGCAGGCCAAAAGGCGATGGAGTCGTGGCGCGACATCGGCGCAGAGGGCCGCACCGGGGTCTGCATGGAAATGCTGACCCGGTTAAATCAACATAGCTTTGAGCTCGCCCATTCGGTCATGATGACCACCGGCCAGGGCTGGATGATGGCTTTTCAAGCAGGCGGCCCGCATGCCCAGGACCGCGGCCTGGAGTCAGTGGCCTATGCCTGGCGCGAGCAAAGCTTTATTCCACAGACCGCCCTCTGGGAAAAGCCGCAGGGAAAAAATCCCCCGCTGGTCATGAAAAAACATTTTCAAATTGTCGGCCGTGGCGTTGGCGTTGTGATCGGCTGTGGGACTTTTCCAACATGGAATACTTATCCGGGCCTCTTCGCGGCCTTGGCCACCGGCAATGCAGTGATCGTGAAGCCGCATAGCAATGCGATTTTGCCGGCGGCGATCACCGTGCGGCTGCTCCGCTCGGTCTTAAAGGAAGCGGGCCTTGACCCGAATCTCGTATCGCTGTGTGTGGCGACCGAGCGTGAGTCGACCCGGGCCCTGGTCACCCATGCCGCAGTCAAATCCATTGATTTCACAGGCGGCAATGCGTTCGGCCAGTGGCTAATCGATCATTGCCGGCAGGCCCAGGTCTATGCCGAGTTAGCCGGGGTCAACAATATCGTGCTGGATTCAACCGATGCCTACAAAGCGATGATGCGCAATCTGGCATTCACCTTGTCGCTGTATTCGGGCCAGATGTGCACGACCTCGCAGGCGATTTTCGTGCCGGCAGGCGGCATCCAGACCGATGAAGGGCCCAAGTCATTCGATCAAGTCTGCACTGATCTTGCCAGCGCCATTGAGGGCTTTCTCTCTAAGCCCGAGGTCGCCTGTGCAGTCTTGGGTGCAATGCAGTCGGCTGATACCGTCAAGCGCATTGAGCAGGCCAATAGCGGTGCTTATGGCCGGGTGGTGCTGAAGTCCAGCCCACTGCAAAACCCCGAGTTTCCCAAGGCCGATGTCCGCACGCCCGTGTTAATCGCCTGCGATGCTGCAGATGAGGCCGCCTACATGGAAGAGCGTTTCGGCCCAATCAGTTTTGTGGTGAAGACTGCCAATACGGCCGCTTCAATCGCGCTGTCCGAGCGCGTGACCAGCACCCACGGTGCGCTGACGGCTGGTGTCTATTCCACCGATGCCAAAGTCATTGATTCAATGACCGCAGCAACATGGCGTTCCAAGGTTGCGCTGTCCATCAATCTCACTGGTGGCGTGTTTGTCAACCAATCCGCGGCGTTCTCGGATTTTCACGGCACAGGTGGCAATCCGGCTGCGAATGCGTCGTATGCAGATTCAGCATTTGTTGCCAATCGCTTCCGTGTTGTACAGCGCCGTTATCACGCCTAGGAAAGACTTCGATGGCCTACCAGCATATTTTGTTTTCCGTTCAAGACGCCATCGCCCGGCTCACGCTGAATCGGCCGGATAAGCTCAATAGCTTCACCGAGGCCATGCATGCCGAGGTCCGCGATGCCTTGGATCAAATTCAAAACGATTCCTCGGTTCGTGTTTTGGTGATTACCGGCACTGGCCGCGGATTTTGTGCGGGCCAGGATCTCGCCGACCCCTGCATGGCGATGGTGGGTGGCAAGGTGCCCGACATTGGCAATGTGGTGGAGCGCAATTACAAGCCGCTCATCATGCGGCTTGCAAATCTGCGAGTGCCAACCATTGCCGCCATCAACGGCATCGCCGCTGGGGCTGGTGTGAGTGTGGCGCTGGCCTGCGATCTGGTGATCGCCGCAAAGTCTGCATCGTTTCTGCAGGCGTTTTCCAAAATTGGTCTGGTGCCCGATACCGGTGGCACATGGTTTTTGCCGCAGCGTGTTGGCATGGCCCGCGCAATGGGATTAGCGATGCTGGCAGAAAAGCTGCCCGCAGAAAAAGCCGAGGCCTGGGGTCTGATCTGGCGCTGCGTCGAGGACGATCAACTGGTCAGCACAGTGGATGAGCTTTCAAAGCAGCTCGCTGTGATGCCGACCAAGGCCTTGGTCAGAATTCGGCAGGCCATGCAGGCCGCGCCCACCCACACCCTTGAACAGCAGCTTTCTTTTGAGGCAGGCTTTATGCGTGAGCTGGGCTGGAGTCCAGATTACGCAGAA
>JAGWWC010000051.1 GCA_018970545.1 Betaproteobacteria bacterium
TGGCTTGTTCCAGTGCAACGGGATCCGCATAGTCGATCGCAAAAGATGAAGCCCCAAGCGCCCGCAATTTGTCACAAGCCGCTTCTCTCCTGGCAGGTGCAACCACGGTGTGCTCGTCTGCCAACAACCGCCTGATGGTGTGTCCACCCACAAACCCACTGCCACCTGTGACAAAGACTCTCATGTGCCGCTCCTGTATAGCATCGCTATAATTATAGCGCCGCTATAATGACGACCTCATGACCACACAAAGTTCAGGCTTATCTGAAACCGCCGAGCGAATCCTGTCGCTGGCCAGTGCGTGGATGGATGACAACCCGGGTGAGTTCCCCACCACCAGAAAACTGTGCGCACTGGCCAGCGTTACTGCGCCCACGCTGTACCACCACTTTGGCGACAAGGAAGGACTGATGCTCGCCGTCGCAGAGCGCAAGATGCTCTCGTTCTTCCAAGGCAAGAAAAGGCAGCCTGAAACCAGCGATCCGGAAGCAGACTTGCTCAAAGGCTGGGATCAGTGGATCGACTTTGCGCGCAAGCACTTGGCGCTCGTCGGTGCACTGCAGCAATCACCCGCCATCAGTGCGCGCCTGCTCATGGGGGCTGAAGCCATTGCGATGGGGCGACTTGAAAGGCTGCACCAATGCAAGCCACTGCGTATCCCGCCTCAACAGGCTGCGCAAACAGTGGTCGCAGCCTCCAATGTGGTAGTGCAGTTAATGATGCAAGGCATGCCGGCTGCTCAACTCAAAGCGGTGAATGCTCAGCTTCAGCAAGCTGTGTTGCTTGGCTTGAGAGGTCGATAAGACGCTGTTGGGTGCAGCCAAGCACCTGTTTGCGGACAGTTCGAATCCCTACCGCTCGCAGCCCGCACGAAACCTTGCTTTTCGCAATAGCTCCTGACTTTTTTGCGGCAGTACGGCAACGGGGGTTACGGCCAAATCGCGTAACTCGTTGTTCTAATTGGTTTTTTTCGAACTCGCTCAGTCAGGTGGTTCTGAGCAGAACAGCGTCTCAATTGCGCTGAAGCCCCTGTATGAAGGGACTTTCTTCAAGCTCTGGTCAGGAGGTGACCGAGAAAAAGTCAATCAGATCAAGAGCTGGTCGGCTGAGTTTGAAAGATTGAAGATTTGAAGAAACTTTGCATGGCGGAGACGGAGGGATTCGAACCCTCGATGCGCTTTTGGCACATACTCCCTTAGCAGGGGAGCACCTTCGGCCTCTCGGTCACGTCTCCTGAACCTTTATTGAAGCTTTTTTCGCGGCAGGCTCAGCGCCGCAATCACCAACGTTACGATTCTAGCCCAAAGGCCTTGTGGAGCGCGCGGACTGCCAACTCCATGTATTTGTCATCGATCACCACTGAAATTTTGATTTCACTGGTGGAAATCATCTGAATATTGATCCCCTCTTTGGCCAGGGTCTCAAACATCTGGCTGGCAATCCCCACATGACTACGCATTCCGATGCCCACCACCGAGACCTTGCAGATATCTTTCGCGCCTGTGATTGCCTTCGCGTGAATCTCCCCCTGCACTTTTGACTTCAGCACATCGAGTGCTTTGTCGAGTTCATTACGATGCACGGTAAAAGAAAAATCAGTCTGTCCATCGTGACTGACATTCTGAATAATCATGTCAACATCAATGTTGGCATCAGCAACCGGCCCAAGAATCTTATACGCAATGCCTGGCCGATCCGGTACGCCCGCCACGGTGATCTTGGCCTCGTCTCGATTAAAAGCGATGCCGGAGATAACGGCTTGTTCCATGGTCTCGTCTTCCTCATAGGTAATCAATGTGCCCGATACGGCCTCCTGAGAAAGCGGTATCTCGGGATCCGTTAGGCTCGACAGCACTCGGGTCTTGACTTTGTATTTGCCAGCAAATTCCACCGATCGGATTTGCAAGACTTTGGAACCCAGGCTCGCCATCTCCAGCATTTCTTCGAAGGTCACTTTCTCTAACCGCTTGGCCTCGGGAACAATACGCGGATCGGTGGTGTAGACGCCATCCACATCGGTGTAAATCAAGCACTCATCGGCTTTCAGTGCAGCCGCAACCGCAACGGCCGAGGTGTCCGAACCGCCACGGCCCAAAGTCGTGATGTTCTGATGGGCATCAATGCCCTGAAATCCAGTAATCACCACCACGGCGCCATCGGCCAGGTCACGGCGTACGCGGGCATCGTCAATCGACTCGATTCGGGCCTTGGTGTAAGCCGAGTTCGTCGTCACCGGCACCTGCCAGCCGGTATAGCTCTTGGCCTTCACACCAATAGCCTGCAGCGCAATTGCCAAAAGCCCGACTGAGACCTGCTCGCCTGTGGATGCAATCTGATCCAGTTCACGCGGGTCAGCCCGATCCGAGATCTCTTTGGCTAAGCCCAGCAGGCGATTGGTCTCGCCAGACATCGCAGAAGGAACGACCACCACCTGATGGCCAGCCTTATGCCACTTGGCAATGCGACGAGCCACATTTTTGATGCGCTCAATTGAGCCCATCGATGTGCCGCCATATTTATGAACAATTAACGCCATAACGCTCTGTTTTCCCCGAATGCCCGCAATTATCGCGCAATCCTCAGGTGGCCCCGCTCCCGCACCACATGCCAGATCTCTGCTGAGCCCGGCTCGGAGAGATCCATCTGCGCAAAGGGCTCCCGGGCCTCCCGAAGCTGACGCAAAAACTCCGTCAGCCGGCGTGTCGGCGGGGTCGGCGCCCCGTGGTGCTTGAGCCAACCCCGGATAATCCGGGCTGCTAGGGCCTCGTCTTGCATAAACAGGAGTTCGACATTCAGCATCCCGCCAGGCAGGCGGCTTTGCTCTAAGGCCTGATCAGTCACCAACTCCAAGAGATCGCGGGCCGTCTGCAGATGCGAGATGCTGCGGCTCATCGCAGAATCTGCACCCTCACGGATGCTGCGCAAGACAGGCATCACTTCATGCCGAATTCGGTTGCGCGCCAATGATCGGTCTGCATTGCTGGGATCCTCCACCCAGCGCAGGCCCTCGGACTGCGCGTAATCCAAAAGCGCCTGGCGACTGTGATCCAAAAGCGGCCGCCAACGGGTGATTTGTCGGCCCTCAATGTCGGCCGTAGATAGCCGGGTCATCGCCGATAGTCCCTCCAGTCCCGCGCCACGAATCCATTGCAGTAAGGCCGTCTCAATTAAGTCATCCCGGTGATGGGCAAGCAGCAACACCGCAGCAGGCGGCAGGCACTTGGCAAAGGCCTGATAGCGATGGCGCCGCGCAGCCGCTTCTAGGCCAAGCTGGCCGAGTTCAGTTTCGGGAATCGCAACATGCATCACCTGCAACGGCAGGCCCAGCGCGTGACAAAACGCAACCGCATGCGACTTAAACGCATCGGCAGCGGGCTGAAGCCCATGATGCACATGAATGGCTGAGAGCGTGAAGAGTTGCGGGAGCCTTTGCTGCATTCGGCGCATGAGATGCAGCAGCACCGTGGAGTCCAGCCCGCCGGAGTACCCCACCACCAATGAGAGCGGGGCCTGCGGAGAAAACGACATCAGCCCGCCTTTAGTTCCTTGTATTTGCCCATCTGACGAATCCTGTCTTGGCGACTCGCGAGTAGCGTATCGACATCCATGTTGTGAAAACTGCGCAGCGCATCCGCGATCGCACGCTTTAAGGCATCTGCGGCCTGCGCCGGATCACGGTGTGCGCCGCCAAGCGGCTCGGTCACAATCCGATCCACGAGACCCAATGACTTTAAACGCGGTGCTGTAATCCCCAGCGTCTCTGCAGCCTCGGGGGCCTTGTCTGCGCTTTTCCAAAGAATCGAAGCGCAGCCCTCAGGGGAGATGACGGAATACGTGGCGTACTGAAGCATCATCAGCACATCGCCCACGGCAATCGCCAGGGCACCGCCCGAGCCGCCCTCTCCGATTACCACTGAAACAATCGGCACCCGCAGGCCCGCCATCACCATAAGATTTTTGCCGATGGCCTCGGACTGTCCACGCTCTTCTGCGCCGATGCCAGGATAAGCACCTGGCGTATCAATTAGTGTGATCACGGGCAGCCTGAATTTTTCCGCAAGCTCCATCAGCCGCAAGGCCTTGCGATAACCCTCGGGCCGAGGCATACCGAAGTTACGATAAGTCCGCTCTTTGAGGTCACGGCCTTTCTGATGGCCGATGACCATTACGCTCTGGCCCTGAAAGCGAGCAATGCCGCCCACGATCGCTGGATCATCTGCATAGGAACGATCCCCATGCAGTTCATAAAAGTCAGTAAAAATTAGCCCGATGTAATCCAGCGTATACGGCCGCTGGGGATGGCGGGCTACCTGTGAAATCTGCCAGGGGGTTAGCTTTGCATAAATGTCTTTCAGTTGCGACTCAGTCTTCGCACGCAGACGATCGATCTCCTCTGAGATATCAACTGCCGAGTCACTCTGAACAAACCGTAGCTCTTCGATTTTGGTCTCAAGCTCGGCAACGGATTGTTCAAACTCTAGAAATGTCTGTTTGACCGGAGCATTCATATAACCCCTATTGTCCTACAAAAGCCGGATCTAAGCGGTGCGCCAGGTCGTCCCTGCGGCGCTGTCTTCCAGCACAATCCCCTGGCCAGCCAACTCGGCCCGGATCTGATCGGCCCGGGCGAAGTCCCGCGCTTTTTTGGCCGCTGCCCGCTCTGCAATGAGGCCCTCAATTCGAGAGCGATCAAGGGCCTGCACGCCGGCCTGCTGAAACTCCTGCGGTGCGCGGCCAAGTAGCCCGAGCGTTAAGCCCAGCTGACGCAGTAGGCAGGCCATCTCGCGTCTGCGGCCTGCATCACTGGTCCGATTGACCTCAGTCGCTAAATCAAAAAGCGCAGCAATCGCAATCGGCGTATTGAAGTCATCATCCATCGCCTGTGCATAAGCAATCAGACTGCGCACCACTACAGGACTGTGCGACCACTGCAGGCTGAGCGCCTGCGTATCGATGCGGAAGCGGGTGGCAGGCTCAGAAGCCGTGATACCAGCTGCCGCCAAGGCAGTGTAGAGACGATCCAGGCCCTGGCGAGCATCTTCAAGATGGCTATCCGAATAATTCAATGGGCTGCGGTAATGGGCACGCAGAATAAAAAACCGCACCACTTCAGGATCGAATTTTTTCAGGACCTCGCGAATCGTGAAAAAGTTGCCCAAGGATTTGGACATCTTTTCATCATCAACCCGAACAAACCCGTTGTGCATCCAGACATTGACAAAGGGCTTGTTGGTCTCTGCCTGAAACGCACCCTCGGACTGGGCGATCTCATTTTCGTGATGGGGAAACTGCAGATCGGCCCCGCCACCATGGATATCAAAATGCTGCCCGAGCAGTGCGCAACTCATCGCCGAGCACTCGATATGCCAGCCCGGCCTGCCCTCACCCCAAGGAGAAGACCATTTCACCTCGCGTGGCTCGTCGGGCTTTGCCCGCTTCCAAAGCACAAAATCCAGCGGATCACGCTTACCATCGCCCACCGCCACCCGCTCGCCTGCGCGCAATTCATCCAGTGATTTGCCGGATAGCTTTCCGTAGCCACGAAAGCCGCGCACTGAAAAATTCACATCACCGTCTTGGCCATCGGGGAGTTCGGCCTGATAAGCAAGGCCCTGGCGTTCCAGCTTGCCAATTAGCTCCAGCATCTGCGGCACATACTGTGTTGCCCTGGGCTCATGATCTGGTGGCAGTACCCCCAAGGAAGCCGCATCTTCATTCATTGCCCGAATAAAGCGCTCGGTCAGTGCCGCGATCGGCTCGTGATTTTCAACGGCCCGCCGAATGATCTTGTCATCGATGTCAGTGATGTTACGGACATAGGTCACCGTTAACCCGCTGGCCCGCAGCCAGCGGGTCACCATGTCAAAGACCACCATCACACGGGCGTGGCCCACGTGGCAGTAGTCATAGACGGTCATCCCGCAGACATACATGCGGACATGGCCGGGTTCGAGCGTTACCAGCTCCTCTTTGGAGCGGCTTAAGGTATTGAAAATCTTCAAAAATTCACCGTGCTAGACTGGCCCACCTGTTTAATTAAGCTCTTTTTTGTGCATTTTATGGGATCGACTCCACGGGACCTTCTGCCGCACAGACTTCCGGGCCTACTGGTCGCGCTCGCGCTATCGTGCGCCACTGCACAATCCGATGCCCAGGGGCTTGTGGCCCAGTCCGGAAGTGGCGTAACGCCCTCAGTGGGCAGCCAGCCACAGCGCGGTGGTCTGATGCAGGGGCGGCCGATGGCGCCCGCCGTGGCGCCGGATATCGTGGAGGCCCGAGAGCTTTTGTCTCAGCAAAAGTGGAGCGATGCCAGTGCGTTGATCGAGGCTCGGCTTGCCAAACGGCCCAGGGATCCACAATGGCGTTTTTTACAGGGGGTGTTACTGGCCGAAACCGGCAAACGGGCTGAGGCCATTTCCACATTTGAGCTACTCACTGAGGACTTCCCCGAACTCTCTGAGTCGTACAACAATCTGGCAGCCTTATATGTCGAGCAGCAGGAGTGGAATCGGGCCCGACTGCTGCTGGAGCGGGCAGTTCAGAATCGGCCCGACTACGCCTTGGCCCATGAGAACCTCGGGGATATTTTCACGCAGCTCGCCATCCAATCCTATGAGCGGGCCACCAAAGGCAACCAGCCTGCGCCGAGCGTGCGCCTGAAACTGGATCATCTGATGAAAACACCTGCTATTCGTAATGCACGAGTGACCACCAATCGATAAACCGTTTACCTCTACCTCAAAACCTGATTGCTAACCGATGGAGAATTTCTCATGAATGTTGTGCTCACCACCTCGATGGGTGCCATTACCCTTGAACTCGATGCGAAAAAAGCGCCCAAGACAGTCGAGAATTTTGTAGCCTATGTCAAAGCTGGCCATTACGATGGCACCATTTTTCACCGTGTTATGGATAACTTTATGATTCAAGGCGGTGGCTTTAACGACAAGATGGTGCAAAAGCCCACGAAGGCAGCCATCAAAAACGAGGCCGATAACGGCCTGAAAAATGCAAAGTACACCATCGCCATGGCCCGCACCAATGACCCCCACTCGGCAACCGCGCAGTTTTTTATCAACGTCGCTGATAACGAGTTTTTAAATTTCAGCTCACCCACCGATCGGGGGTGGGGCTATGCGGTCTTCGGAAAAGTCAGTGCCGGCATGGATGTCGTGGATAACATCCGAAAAGTCAAAACCGGCAATAACGGCTTTCACCAGAATGTGCCACTTGAGCCAGTGACCATCTTAAAGGCCGAGCTCAGCACCAAGTGAGGGCGCATCCCGCCGCCACCTGGGCCAGTCACTCGGTGCTGCTGTGCTCGGATATTCATTTAAGTGATGCCAACCCTGCGCTGACCGCGGCGTTTTGTGCATGGATTGAGCGGTCCAGCCAGCGGCTCTCTCCTGAGAGTCTTTTGATCTTGGGTGACTTATTCGATGCCTGGGTCGGCGATGATGTGCTTACCTCGCATCAGTCAGAGTGCGCGACGACAGTTGCCAATCTTTTTGAGCTTCAGGCCTTAAAAGGCATCCGCATTGGCCTCATGCATGGCAACCGAGATTTCCTGATGGGTCAGCAGTTCGCCCACCAGTGCAACGCGCAGCTACTGGCTGATCCCTGTCTGCTCACCATGTCCTCTGGCGCCACCATCGCGCTGACCCACGGCGACCAACTCTGCACTCATGACTCAGACTATCAGGGCTTTCGACAACAAGTCCGTGCTGCCAGTTGGCAACATGATTTTCTGGCGAAGCCACTGCATGAGCGGCTGGAAGTCGCCCATCATTTGCGCGCTCAAAGTGAGCTTGAGAAAACGACGAAGTCGATGGAAATCATGGACATCACTCCCCAAGAAGCGGAGACGCTGGCCGAGCAGCTGGCCACCGATGTGTTACTTCACGGGCATACCCATCGGCCCGGCTGCAGCCTCATGTCAAATGGCCGACAGCGCTGGGTGCTACCGGACTGGGAGGTGAATGCATCAGGGGAGCTTCACCGCGGAGGCGGCCTGCTGATCAATCAACACGGCATTGAAGTGATCAGCGCTGCGCGCGTTTAATCCGATCGAGCTCTTCTTTTAACTCTTTTAGTTCATCGACCAGCTGGTGGAGCACGACATCCACTGGATCCTGCTGGCCTGGCGTCACACCATAAGCAGCGAATCGATCGCCATCCACCTGACGCGCCATTGAGTCTGCATATTGCTCATCGACCACTCGGGCGGGAATACCAATCACTGTGGCCCCCGCAGGTACGGCCTTGACCACCACCGCATTGGATCCAATGCGCGCGCCCTCACCCACGGTAAAGGGGCCCAAGACTTTGGCACCCGCGCCAACAACCACGCGTGACTCCAGCGTGGGGTGGCGCTTGCTGCCTTTCACTAATGACGTACCGCCCAGTGTCACACCCTGATAAATCGTGCAGTGATCACCGACCTCGGTGGTCTCGCCAATCACCACGCCCATGCCATGATCGATAAAGACACCGCGGCCCAAGCGGGCGCCGGGATGGATCTCAATACCCGTCAGCCAACGGGCCAACATCGCAAGGAATCGAGCAAACCACTGCAGCGGCCCAAGGCGTGTAGACCAGAAAAGATGGGCCAGCCGGTGTAGCCAGACGGCGTGCAGGCCAGGATAGGTCGTGATGATTTCAAAGCGACTGCGCGCCGCCGGATCACGCTCTAATATCGCCTGGATGTCTTCCTTTAATGTCGCAAACATGGCGCTAGCGTATCAGGACCGACGCTCAATCTCAGTACAAAGGCCCCGCAGCATCTGAACTTCGTCTTCCCACATTTCTTTTCGGGCCAAAAGTCGCAACAGCCGCTCCTCGAATCGGCCCGGCACCTGCGGATCAAAGTAGCCCACCTGCTTGGCCACACGCAAGAGATGCTCATGCAGTCCCATCAAAGCGGCATGATCGGCAGGCCGGGCAGTCGGCCTCTGATTGCCAAGGCCGGCATTGGCCGCCGTCGCATCGGGGCTTCGGCCGCGGGCCGCGCGACGCAGCGCATACGCCATCACCTGGACAGCCTGGGAGAGATTCAAGGAACTAAAATGCGGCTCGACATCCAGACTGCAGACATGTCCACAGGCGAGCAGCTGTTCATTGGTTAAGCCCGCACGTTCGGGGCCAAACACAAGGGCTGCCTGGCCTTCGGGCTGCTGATCCAGATGGAGTAACAGTTCCTCGCAGGCGTGCTCCACAGTCAGCCGTGGCGGCTCAAACTCCCGGGCGCGGGCACTCAACGCACAACTCCAAGTGACAGGACCAAGCGCCTGGGCAAGTGTGCCCACCTGCGCATCACCAAGCACCTGGGCCGCGCCCGAAGATAAGGCGACGGCTTCCGATCGCTGCGCGATGCGGGGGTCCTCTGGGTCCACAACCCAGAGCGATCTCAGGCCCATGACCTGCATGGCGCGGGCGGCGGCCCCGACATTGCCGGGATGGCTGGGCGCGACCAAAACAATCCGAATGCGTCCGAGCCAGTGATGAATGGGCCTAAAATCCTGCATGGGTGCAATCATGCCCTGTTTTTCCTTCGCTCCTTAAAAGACCTGATCATGCATCCTCTGCTTAACACGGCAGTTAAAGCTGCCCGCCGCGCAGGCGCCATCATTAACCGGACGAGCCTGGATTTGGACCTGCTGCGCATTGGCCGAAAGGCCCCCAATGATTTCGTAACAGAGGTGGATCAGGCTGCCGAGGCCGCCATCATCGAAGTTCTGGCGGCTGCTTACCCGGATCATGATTTTCTTGCCGAAGA
>JAGWWC010000052.1 GCA_018970545.1 Betaproteobacteria bacterium
CGAACATGATGTGCATGTTGCCGCCGGCTAAATCCAGAAGTGCTGGGCTTGATCCCCGGTAGGGGAAGTGGGTCATAAAGGTGCCCGTCATACTCTTGAAGAGCTCTCCGGCAAGGTGAATCGAGGTGCCGTTTCCGCTGGAGGCCATATTGAGCTTGCCGGGATTGGCTTTTGCGTAGCGAATGAAGTCATTGACTGAATTAATCTTGTTGGCGCTCGCGAAGTCGGCATTAACGACCATCACATTCGGTACGCCAGCCACCAGCGTAATCGGTACAAAGTCTTTAAACGGGTCATACGGAAGCTTGGCGTAAAGCGCCCGGTTAATGCCGTGTGTGCCGACTGTTCCCATCAAAATGGTGTAGCCGTCACCAGGCGATTTCGCGACCTGTTCGGTGCCGAGATTGCCACCCGCACCGCCTTTATTTTCAATCACGAACTGCTGGCCAAATGCCTTTGCAAGATCAGGGGCGATGGCTCGGGCAAGGATATCGGTGGTCCCTCCGGGCGGAAAGGGCACCACAATTTTCACTGGCCGATTGGGCCAGGACTGTGCCTGTACCAGGGTGGGACTGGCTGCTGTGACAACGGCTGCAAGTGCCAAACCTAAAAGGTGAGTTCTACGCGCAGTGCTTCGCATTGGTGTCTCCCTATTGAAAACTTATTGCGGCAATGATGCCAGCCTGGCCGGGGTTCGCAATCGGCCGAGGGCGGGTTTTCAGGGTTTCTACTCAGGCCGCGTCGGGCGGCGAATCATGACTGCGACAAGTGTGATGATTTCTCGTACCAACCTCGGCTTTGATTGACAACTCTCACCACCAGCAACATCACTGGCACTTCAATGAGGACACCCACAACTGTGGCTAGCGCCGCCCCAGACTGAAACCCGAAAAGACTGATTGCCGCAGCAACCGCGAGCTCGAAGAAGTTTGATGCCCCAATTAAGGCAGATGGACAGGCAATTGAATGCTTCTCGCCCAATTGGCGATTTAGCCAGTAAGCCAGCGCTGAATTAAACAGAACCTGGATTAGGATCGGAACTGCCAAGAGCGCAATCACCAGCGGCTGCTGCAGGAGCGCCTCGCCTTGAAAGGCAAATAGCAAAATTAATGTTGCCAGTAACGCAGCAATTGACCAGGGTCCGACCCGCTGTATTGCAGCCTCAAGGGCGGCCGGGCTTTTGGCTAGTAAGGATCTTCGCCAAGCCTGAGCAAGCACCACGGGAATAACGACATACAGTACGACTGAAGTAAGCAGCGTATCCCAGGGCACTACGATCGCCGAGATTCCCAGCAGCAGGCCAACAAGGGGTGCAAAGGCGAAAATCATGATCGTGTCATTGATCGCAACTTGGGAGAGTGTAAAAAGCGGGTTACCGTGGGCAAGCCGGCTCCATACAAAAACCATCGCGGTGCAGGGCGCAGCAGCCAGAAGAATTAATCCCGCGATATAGCTGTCGATCTGCTCTGCTGGCAGCAGCGGTGCAAACCACTGTCGGATAAAAAGCCAGCCGAGAAAAGCCATTGAAAATGGCTTGACCAACCAGTTCACAAACAGTGTGACCCCAATGCCGCGAACGTGCTGGCGGATTTCGCGGACAGCCCCGAAATCAACTTTGACAAGCATCGGGATGATCATGATCCAGATCAAAAGGCCGACTGGAAGATTGACATTTGCGATTTCCATGGCACCAACAGATTGAATCGCCGCCGGAAAGAGCTGACCAATGGCAACGCCGAGCACAATGCAGACGCCCACCCAGAGGGTCAAGTAACGTTCAAAGATGGTCATGGTGGTCCGGTATTGAGGGCATGTTGATAATTAGGAATCAGGATTTCGCTAGATCGCGAGCTGTGGCTTGAAGTTTTAGTTTCGTGAGGTTTTCTGCCGGGAGACTTACGAATAGTTCGAGACGACGGCGAATCAGAAGCATCGTCCGGGCGAATGCCTCCTGCTTGCGCTCATCGTTTCCGTTGGTGATTGACGGATCAGCAAACCCCCAGTGAGCAGTCGCAGGATGTCCCGGCCAGATCGGGCAGACCTCGCCCGCAGCGCTATCGCAAACAGTGATCACAAGATCCATTTGCGGAGCGTCTGGCTTGCCAAAAACTTCCCAGCTCTTACTCGAGAGCCCCTGGGTGGTGATCCCGGCGTTTTCAAGGGTGATCAAGGCGAGCGGATTGGGTTGCTGATTTTCTCGCGGAGCGCTGCCGGCCGAGTACGCTTTGAACCGGCCACGGCCTATGTGATTCAGGAGTGCCTCGGCGAGGATGCTGCGAGCGGAGTTGTGGGTACAAAGAAACAAAACATTGAGTGGCGAGGAATGTTCATTCACGAAAGTGCTCCTTAACACTTAAAGGTCATATCCACTGTGTCGACGCACTGTGCCGAGCCCTCGCAGCAGTTCTCTGAGAGATAGGCCAAGACACGATTCATCTGCGAAAAGTCCGTCCGATAAATGAGGTTGCGGCCAGCGCGCTCCTGAATGAGAAGGCCTGCATTGATCAGCTCTTTCAAATGAAATGACAGCGTTGCGTTTGGCAGCCCGAGGTGGTCGCTCAGCTCACCCGGGGTGGCACCGGTTCGCCCGGCCACCACCAGGCGCCGGAAGACCTGTAGGCGATTGGGTTGGGCAAGGGCGGCGAGTGCTTTGAGAATCTCTTTCTCTTCCATATTTCTAATTATATAGAAATATATGACAAAACAATGACACATCCGCAGGATGGGCGAGCGGGCCACGGGCTCAACTTGTGCTGAAGGCGTGAAGACGGGAGACTTGTGGCCATGCTCCACCCAATCAAGCAGCTTTTTTCCATGCTCGTGCTGGCCCCAATCCTCGCTTTTGGATCTGAGGGCCCTAAAGTCCACCCATCTGGACCCGATGCGGATCGGCTGGGTCGCGCCGCCGCCTATCCCGTTTGCCCTGCCGCGCTCGTCAAACAAGAGTGTCGGGTCGGCACGTGGTCGGCCAATGACCGTGTCACGATCACAGAGGCGGTGAAGCCCGCGGGCAATCCGTTGCCGCTGCCCGCGATGCAAAACCCGCCTGCACTCTCTTATCGCTGGGGATTTTCGACCAAAACGATAGATGACTATCTTGCGGAGACGAAAGCCACCGGACTCATGATCGTCAAGGATGGCCAGATCGTGCTCGAGCGCTACCAATACGACCGAAAACCAGAGATGCGCTTTCGATCATTTTCGATGGCCAAAACCTTCACTGCGATGTTGATTGGAATTGCGCATCAGAGGGGTTTCATTAAGTCTCTCGATGACAAGGCGGCTACCTACTGGCCAGAGATCAATGGCTCCGCTTATGGGCAGACCACGATTAGGAATTTACTGCTGATGGGATCGGGTGTCCCTTTCCGAGAGCTCTACACATGGACGCCTGATGACGATATCTGGGTCTGGGGTCAGGTGCTCAGTGCAGAAAAAAATCGTGGCCGGCCTGAGGTAATCGCTGAGTACCTCAACACCAAAACGCAGCGCGAGGCAGAGCAGGGCGCACGATTCAAATACGCCACAGTGGAAACAGAGATTCTCGGAAGAATCTTGATCAAGGCGACCGGAAAATCGATCAGTCAGCTAACTGAAGAGTGGCTCTGGACGCCGATGGGGGCTGAGGCTGAAGCACGTTGGATTTTGGCGCCTACCGATCGGGCTGAGAGCACCGGCGGTGGATTGAATGCAACGCTGAGAGACTACGCGCGTTTCGGTGTGCTGCTGGCTAATGACGGCAAGCGGGACGGAAATTCCATTATCCCGCTGGATTTTCTAATGGATGCTACCGATGCAAGTCGCCTACCTAAAGCATTCAGGCCGAAAGTGGCGACGCCATCGTATGGATACGGGTATCAGACTTGGATTTTCCCCATGCGTGAGCGAACATTTGCACTTCAAGGAATTCACGGCCAGGTTGTCTTTGTCCAGCCAAAATCCAAGATCGTGATGGTGCAAACGTCCGTATTCGATTTCGCGAGCGGACGGCAGGATAATGCGCCTTGGCAGCGCATGACTGAATTATGGAAGGGAGTGTTGAGAAGTCTCGGTGGTAACGCAGACGACTAACACGGCCCGACCCTTTGGCGATCTCCCTTCGCGCAAAAGCCAGTATCGCCGGCATCATCGGCCTGCTGATCACCCTGGGCATTGCACGATTTGCCTACACACCGATGCTGCCCATCATGCGTGAGCAGGCCGGGCTGGGCCTGGGCGCCGGGGGCTGGCTTGCCACCGCCAACTACGCGGGGTATTTCACTGGCGTTTTTCTATGCGGCCGAATCAGCGATTTAAATCTTAAAGATCGTCTTTATCGCTGGGGCCTCATTTTGGCAGTGATCAGCACGGCCATGATGGGCATGGTTTTTAACGAGGTGGGCTGGGCAATCTCACGTTTTCTTGCCGGACTGAGCACTGCCGTTGGCATGATGCTGGGCGGCGCGTTGGTGATGAATTGGCTGATGCGAAATGGCCACCGTGCTGAGCTTGGCGTGCATTTTTCCGGCGTGGGCTTAAGTGTCGTGATGAGCTCCTTTGCGGTATTGATGCTATCCGAGCATGTGCTGTGGTGGGAAAATTGGCTCTTTCTCAGCCTTTTGGGCCTTATTTTGGTGCTGCCTGCATGGGCCTGGCTGCCCAAACCGATGCCTGCCCCAGCAGTGGAGCGCGAATCAAAAATGCAAGACCGGCCGCCAACAGTTGCAGTGCGAAGGCTGCTGCTGGCATTTTATTTCTGCGCCGGTGTTGGATTTGTAGTGACCTCGACATTTATTGTCGCAATCGTTAACGCGTTGCCAGAAATGGAAGACGTCGGCTTTTGGATGTTCGTAATCCTCGGCATCGCCGCCGCGCCGTCTTGCATGCTCTGGGATTTGATAGCCCGGCGCGTGGGCGCTATTGATGCGTTATTAATCGCCAGTGCGCTGCACATCGCCGGTATCTTGTTGCCCCTTGCCGGCGGGGGACTCTTCGGCCCAGTTGCTGGCGCGCTCTGCTTTGGTTTTACCTTTGCGGGCATTGTGAGCATGATGATGGGCCTGGCTGGCCGTTTTTATCCGACGCGCCCAGCGAAGATGATGAGTACCCTGACCATCGCCTATGGCGTTGCCCAGATCCTTGCGCCAGCCCTCACCGGGTGGATGAGTGAGCGCACGGGCAGCTACAACGCAGGCCTCCTGGTTGCAGCAGCAGTAATGACCGCAGGCCTGGTGATGCTATTGCTTTTGCGTAGACTTCCCTTATCGATCAATCAGCAAGTGACAGTTTGATGCATACAGAATCTCCAGGCCCAGGCGTGCGGATCGCCAATCTGCTGGTGCAGATCGCCTTTGGCCTCTTGGCCATGACGATTTGCCTACCCTCAATGCAGGACTGGGGTGAGATTTTTAATGCTAGCCAGCCCGCGGTGCAGTTAACGTTCAGCGTTTATGTGGTGACTTATGGCGGGCTGCAGCTTTTATATGGACCGCTGTCGGATCGTTTTGGCCGCCGGCCAGTATTGCTGACCGGCCTGTGCTGTGCGGGTATTGGCGCAGTGCTTGCAGCACTCGCCAATGACATTGTTACGCTCACCGTCGCCAGGGCCATTCAAGGCGCAGGAAGCGCTGCCGGCATCGCGATAGGCCGTGCGCTGGTGCAGGATCTCTTTGGTGGATCTGATCGTACGCGTGTGATGGCGTTTGTTGGTATGGCGCTCGGAGTCACGCCGCCATTGGGCACGGTAATTGGGGGCGCAATCCATGAGTGGCTCGGCTGGCGAGCGAACTTTGTATTAATGGCAGTGCTGTCATTGGTGCTGTTGATCACTGCTGCGAGACTGCTACCCGTAAACCAGAAGGCAAAGGCGGCAGATCGCCAGCATTGGATTCTGGAGATGTTGACTGCGTACGCAACACTGCTGCGCCAGCCCGGATTTTTGGCCTATGTCACGCTCTTAGGGTCGACTACGGCTGTGTTTTACGTTTTTCTCAGTGGCGCACCGAGCGTTTTAAAAAGTTATGACGTTGGGCCAGCAGGAGTGGGCTGGTACATCATGGCCGGACCCATTTTTTATATCTTGGGCAATTTCTTAACGAGCCGATTGGTCAGTTCCGTAGGCGAATCCAGCATCATGTTGATTGGTCAGGGGCTATCAATTGTGGGCGTGGTCTTGATGTGGGCCTTAAGCGCGTTGGGCTGGGACTCGGCGCTCGCCTTTGCCCTGCCGGTGATGTTTGTTGGCCTCGGCCATGGACTGATGGTGCCGCCAACCCTGACCGCAACAGTGGGCCTAAATCCGGCGCTCGCTGGCGCCGCCGCCGGCATGGCGGGGCTGATGCAGCAGTGGGTGGGCGCCCTAGGCGGCTTTTCAGTGGGGCTGGTCTCCCATGAAGGGGCAATGAATGCCAGCTTATTGATGCTGTTTTTTACGGCGATCGGCCTTGCGTTGCATCTATGGATTCTAAAAATCGAGCGGCGGGCCGGTGCGTTTGCCGTGCCGCGATAGGTAAATTTACATTCAGTTTGTAAATACAGATTGACAATTGGGAAGGGTCCCTGCCTAATTGACTGGCTGCTGGCGCGCCCAGCGGCGTTCCGAACCCGAGAATCATCCCCAATCCGGAGGTCCCCCATGATGCAGCCTCAAGCCCAGTGGTCCCCACCCCGAAATCGTACGCTCGAGGATGTTGCAGTTCGATTTCTTAACGACAACGCCGGAAAAATTTATCTCGGACTATCAGTGCTCACGCTTTTGGTGGTGGCGATAAAGGAACAGTGGCTCTGAAGTAAAGCAGCCTGATTCAGTGGGCCAGCAAGGCGGCCCATAATCCCCTCATGAGGGACTGGCCTGAAAATTTGTTAGCGCTGGTTTCAGGCCACACACTGAAGCATGTCTTGGCGGCGATCGGCATTGTTGTATTGGTCTCGCCGTTATTTTCTCGGCCCAGGGCGCAGGCTGAATCGGTGAATACATGATCGCCTTACCCCGCGGCCCACAACGTATCGTCTGCCTTACCGAGGAAACCACCGAGACACTGTATCTCCTGGGAGAGCAGGATCGGATCGTGGGAATCTCGGGCTTTACGGTTCGACCGGCACAGGCTCGGCGTCAGAAGCCGAAAGTCAGCGCATTTACCTCGGCAAAAATTGATCGGATTCTGGAGCTCAAGCCAGATTTAGTGTTTGCATTCTCAGATCTGCAGGCCGAGATCGCCGCCGATCTCGCCCGCCGGGGGGTTGCCGTTCACATCCTGAATCACCGCAGTGTTCAAGAAATTCTCGAGATGATTGCGATGGTGGGCCGTATCGTCGGCGCGCAAGAGAAAGCCGACGCGCTCATCAGTCGCCTTACGGACCGACTAAACCGGGCAGCACTTTCGGCAGCCAGTGGGCCCAAGCCCAAGGTCTACTTCGAGGAGTGGGATAGCCCCATGATCTCTGCCATTCGCTGGGTCTCTGAGCTCATTGAAATCGCTGGCGGCCAGGATTGTTTTCAGGAGCTCTCGTTCTGCAGCCTTGGCAAGGATCGCATTATCCAGGACCCCAAAACCGTGATTGATCGGGCACCCGATGTGATCGTGGGCTCATGGTGCGGAAAAAAATTTCGGCCAGAGCTGGTGGCGCAGCGGCCTGGCTGGCATGAGATTCCGGCGGTCGCCAACGCAATGCTCTTTGAAATCAAAAGCCCGCTGATTCTGCAGCCTGGCCCTGCCGCGCTGACCGATGGCTTGGATGGCCTTTGCGCGATTGTTCAGAAGTGGCGTCGTACGAAGGGCGATGATGTGTAAGGCTCTCCCTTACTCAACAAGTGCAACAGACTTGATTTGACACCAGATGGTCTGACCGACTGCCAGACCGAGGCGATTGAGTGCACGCCGGGTAACGCGCGCAAGGAGGATGGTCTCGCCACAGCGCACGCTGACCAGGCACTGGGCAGGGTGCCGATCATCGCTAATGGTCTGAATCACACCCTGAATACGATTTTGAATGGTGCTTTGATCATCCTCGGCCAAGGAGAGGCTGACATCCCGGGCCAAAATACGAATCCGGACTTGCTGCCCAATTGGCTGGCCGTCATCTCGCACCCAGACTTCACCCTGATCAAAACGAATTCGGGCCAGGTGATCGGTTAAATGGCGATCCACTACCATGCCCTCGGTCATGATGCCCGCTTCATCACCAACCATCTGGGCAATCCGCGCATCACCGAGGGTCTGCGCGACCCCGCCGCTTGTCTTAACTCGGCCTTGCTCAAGGATCACGACATGATCAGCGAGCCTTGCAAGCTCATCAAGCGAGTGCGTAACATAAAGCGCTGGAATTTTGAGTTCGCGATGCAGCCGTTCAAGCCAAGGAATAATTTCTTTTTTCCTTGCAATATCCAGCGATGCCATTGGTTCATCTAAAAGAAGGAGCTCTGGTTCGGTAGCAAGGGCTCGCGCGATGGCGATGCGCTGTCGCTCACCGCCCGATAAGCCCTGTGGCGCACGAGACAGCAGATGCCCGATGCCCAACAGCTCAATTGCAGCCTCCAGCGCCTTCTTGCCTGCGAGACTCTTTACTCGAGAAAGACCAAACTCAAGGTTCTGTGCGACCGAGAGATGCTCAAAAAGACTTGCCTCTTGAAATACATAGCCCAGTGCCCGCTGCCAGGTCGGCTTAAAGAGTCCAGCCGAGCTGTCTTGCCAAACTGAATTTGAGACCTGCAGAACTCCCATCGGCCGCTCCAGCCCCGCCACGCAGCGCAAGAGTGTTGTTTTGCCACAGCCCGATGGGCCGAAGATTACCGTGATGCCGGCGCCAGGGAGTGTGAGATCAACATCAAGCGAAAAGTTTGACCTCTGCAAGGTAAATTTCAGCTTTAGCTGAAAAGTATCACTCACGGCAGGATCCGATCGGAGCGTTTTTTAAGCCGTGCCAGTGCAATCAGCACAACAAAAGAAAACATCACCATCCCGGCAGCCAGCCCATGGGCCTGGCGATACTCCATGGCTTCCACGTGGCCATAGATCTGTGTCGAAACCACCCGAGTCTCGCCCGGAATGTTGCCGCCAATCATGAGCAC
>JAGWWC010000053.1 GCA_018970545.1 Betaproteobacteria bacterium
GGTGATCGTCAATAAGCGCTCCATGGCAGCAGGCTATGCCGGCCTTGATAACGACCTCTTCTATATGAATCAGACCATGATGGTGTTTGGTGATGCCAAGAAAGTCGTGGAAGACATGGTCAAGGCGGTTGAGTAGGAAAAAAGGCACCGATCGGCCTTGAGCCAGACCTCTAGGAATCCTGCCCTCTTTTTATTTGTTGCGCTACTTGCACTGGTGCTGTATCGATCAGTGTCGGGATTTTTTTCTCCACTGCCGCTTCAGGTTGATGAAGCCCAGTATCTGGGCTGGTCGCGCGAGCCCGATCTTGGCTATTACTCAAAGCCGCCGATGATTGCCTGGGCCTTGGGCCTGAATCGGGCAGCCTGCGAGCTGGCTGGCCTTTCTGCGCTTCCATGGATTGAGGGATGTGCGCGGCTGACTCAGGCTTTTGCCCTGGGGCTTGCCGGACTTTTTGCGGCCTTATCGTCCTGGGCATTGTTCCATCACAAGCAGGCGGCGTTTGCAGCAGTACTGCTGCTCATCACTTCCCCATTGTTTGGATTTCTTTCATTGTTTGCCACCACAGATGCCTGGCTTTTAATGTTCTGGTCGGTTGCCTTGTGGTCTTTTATCCGCGGCATCGGTGTTAAGCTTGACGCATCGCGGGCCACTTCAGCCGACGCGAGGGCAGATCCGGGCCACTGGGCCTATTGGATGGTGTGTGGGGCGGCCGTTGGCCTGGGCCTGCTATCGAAATATTCGATGGGTGTATTTGTCGTGAGTGCTGTGATTGTTTTGCTGACACTCAGACGACTGTTTTCGTGGGGGCCCTGGCTTGCGGCAGCAGTGGCCTTTGTGGTGTTTCTGCCCAATCTGCTTTGGAATGCTGCCCAAGGATTTCCCACACTATCCCACCATCTAGAAATCTCGCAGGTTCAGAGCCTCACCCCCACACAGTGGAGCGGGCTGAGTGCGTTGCGCTCATTGGCGGAATTTCTCGCTGCCCAGCTGGTGTTGATTGGGCCCTTTGCGGTGGTATCGCTACTGCTCTGGGCGCCTGCGTATTGGTGTGGTCAGCAGACCAAGGACCGAGCACAACTGAATCTCTTGTGGTGGTTTGCATTGCCCATGCTCGCCATTGTTTTACTGCAGGCAGGGCTATCTCGGGCGTTTGCGAATTGGGCCGCGCCGGCTTATCTTGCGCTCGCTATCTTGGCTGGGATGCACTGGACATCACCCGCCCTCACCGCAAAAGAGCGACGTATCGGTACACGCCTACTCTGGCTTTCCGTTGCGCTAGGCCTGGTGTTCTCTGCACTGATGATTCACGGATTGCGTTACGCCTACTTTGACAGCGCTGTGCCTTTGGTGCGTGCTGCGGAGAAGCTGAGGGGCTGGAAAGAGGCGGCGCTCTGGATTCAGGCAAAGGCAAAAGAGCGTGATGCAGTCGTAGTGGCCGAGGACCGCAGGCTACTGGCCAATCTGTCAGGCTATCTGGGGCTAAAGGCCTATGCCCTGGATGAACAGAATCGCAGAAATCATCACTACAGCTGGTTTTATCACCTCAGCGATCAGCAGCTTGGCAAAGACCAACGGATTCTGGTGGTGCTGGTCGGCCAGGCCGACACCCAGAAGCTAGTCAATCGACTGCAGGCCGCTGGGTTTCGCGACGTCGCTGCCGCTCAAGCATCGGACGAGCCCGCGATTGGTGTGGGTGAGTCGGGCGATAAAATTCAGGCCTTCTGGGCCTATCGATAATTTCCTGCGGAATCTGCGACTGTCATGACTGCTTTGGCCAATGATTCTTTGTTTGATCTTGTGGCGGCACGTTCCCGCGCCGCGCTCAGGATTGGCCTGCCCGCCTGCCTCCTTTGTGCCGCGTTTTTCATCGCCGTACCGCAGGTTGATCTTTTTGCCAGCCAACTTTTTTTTGATCCGGGCCGAACCAGTGATGGCGCCCTGATCGGCTTTTGGCTGAAAGACAACGAGGCCTTAAAGCTGAGCTTTACCGCCGTTGATGGCATCTCACGGCTGGTGTTGATTACTGCCATTGTGCTGCTGGTGGTCCGCACGTTTCGTCGGCACAGTCGGCTGCTGTCGACTGCTGTTGTGGCGTTGAGCTTAATTCTTGGGCCTGCAGTTGCAGTGAACTCAGTATTCAAAGACCACTGGGATCGGGCCCGCCCGCGCCAGATTCAGGATTTTGGCGGCGATAAGCAATTTTCTGCCGCCTGGATCGTATCGAATCAGTGTGATCGCAACTGTGCGTTTACCAGTGGACATGCCGCCGCAGGCTTTTCTTTCATTGTGCTGCACTTTGTGGCCCGGGGCTCGCTCTGGCTGTGGCTGAGCCTGGCCTTTGGGGGGCTGATTGGGGCAAGCCGAATCGCCGTCGGGGCCCATTTTTTAAGCGATGTCGTATTTTCTTTTTTCTTGGTGTATCTGATTTCGGCAGCAGTTGCGCAAATTCTTGTCACAATGAAGCCTGCGACCGCCAAAGCCATCCGGATCTAGTCTGTGCCAAAAATTTCAGTTGTCATCCCGATCTACAACGAAGAGGCCAATCTGCAGGGCCTACTGGATCAGGTATCGGCAGCCCTTCATCCCACGGGCTGGGACTTTGAACTGATCCTGGTGGATGATGGCTCGCGTGATGGCACGGCTGCAGTGCTGCAGCGATTATCAGAGCATCTGCCTTGGCTGCACTGTATTTTTCTGATTCGCAACTATGGCCAATCAACTGCCCTTCAGGCCGGATTTGATCATGCAGAAGGCGATTACATCGTCACCTTAGATGGTGACTTGCAAAATGATCCCGCCGATATTCCGAACCTCATCGAGATTCTGGAGACCAGCCCAGACGTGGACTGTGTCAGCGGCTGGCGAAAGTCGCGCCAGGATGCAGCGATCTCTCGCAGGCTGCCCTCACAACTCGCCAATGCACTGATCTCCAAAGTCACGCGTGTTCGACTCCACGACTATGGCTGTGCGTTAAAGGCCTATCGTGCTTCGATTATCAAGAGCCTGCGGCTTTACGGTGAATTGCATCGCTTTATTCCAGCGCTCGCAGTAGAGGTGGGCGCCAAAATTGTTGAGGTGCCGGTTCACCATCGGCCGCGAGTGGCTGGCGTCTCCAAATATGGCATTGACCGCACGGTGCGTGTCTTGCTGGATCTCCTCTGGATTCGATTCACGATGCGCTTTTTGCATCGGCCGATTCATGCCTTCGGCGGAATTGCTTTCGCAATGCTCACGGTGGGCCTGGGGATTCTGGCCTGGCTAGCGGGCGAAAAAATTCTTTTTGATGCAGACATCGGCGGCCGCCCATTGTTGATGTTGGGCGTGTTGCTCACGCTGGTGGGCGTACAGCTGCTGGCGACAGGATTAATCGGAGAGCTGCTGGTGCGCATCTATCATGAACCCCAGGGCCGTCGGCAATACCTGATTCGGCCGAGCACTGGACGCCAGTGGAAAAAACCAGCGGTCTAAAGCGTTTTGCAAAACCTGCCCTCGGGCTGGGATTGGTGGCCCTGCTGCTGTCGCAGCTGCAGCCCGCGGAGCTTCTTGCCACGTTGAAATCAACGGACTGGCAGTGGGCGCTCCTGGGCCTAGTGCTGGCCTGCTTGGCGAATCTCGCCTGCAGTCTGCGCTGGAGAAAAATTGTGGTCCAGCTGGGCCAGCCGCTTGAAAAAAGCTCGGCCTTGCAACTTTATTTTCAAGGCATCACGGCCAATACGGTCTTACCCGGCGGCATTATCGGAGGCGATATTTGGCGCGTGCTGGGCCTTGCAAAGATGGGCATGTCCAAAACCAGCGCAACCCAATCCGTTGTGCTGGATCGGGCGATTGGTTTTTGGGCACTGTCGACACTGGCTTTGCTGGCCCTTTTGATTCAATTCGTATCAGGCCAGGTTGCCAGTATTCAGGCGCCGCAGGTGTTGGCGGCGGCCTATGTGATGGCGCTGCTTGCCATGAGCCTTTCACCCGGCTTGTTATGGTGGATGAAGGCGAAATGGGTCCGCGGCATGCTTGCGCCTGCCAGCATCTCGGTGGGCTCACAGCTGCTGACCATCACCGCTTTTTTGTGTTGTCTTGCGGCAGTGGGGGCTGAATTCAGCAGTCTCGCCGTTGCAACACTGTGCGCAGGAATTTTTCTTGGCGCTGTGGTTCCCGCCTCGATTGGTGGCTTTGGCTCGCGCGAGCTGGCCAGCGTGTTTTTTCTTGCGGGACTTGGGATTTCACCCGAGGCCGCGTTCTTGGCTTCGGTCTTATTTGGGTTAACGGCAACGGCGCAGGGCCTGTTGGCCCTGCCGTCGTGGCTTGCGCGTGAGCGCCGAGAAGAGAGTCTTAAACCGAAAAACTAGAGCCGCAGCCGCAGGTGGTGGTGGCGTTGGGATTTTTGATCACAAACTGCGAGCCCTCGAGGTCTTCTTTGTAATCAATTTCTGCGCCCACCAAGTACTGATAGCTCATGCTGTCGATCAAGAGCACCACACCATCTTTTTCCATCGTAGTGTCGTCTTCATTGGTGGTCTCATCGAAAGTAAATCCGTATTGAAAGCCGCTGCAGCCACCGCCTTGAACGAAAACGCGCAGCTTTAACTCCGGATTGCCTTCCTCTTGAATCAGGTTTTTGACTTTTGCGGCCGCTGCATCGGTAAAGACAAAGGGTGCGGGCATCGCGAGATCGGTCGGTTCTACAGCAGCATTCATGGCAAATCCTTTCCTCAAAAAAGCCTGCTGGCCCCTAGGGCAAGACAGGCAACTGGGTAAGCCCCGCAGTCTCGGGCAGGCCAAACATAATGTTCAAGACCTGCACCGCCTGACCAGAGGCGCCCTTCACCAAATTATCTTCTACAACTAGGATCACGAGAAGATCGCTGTTGGGCGGCCGATGCACGGCAATACGCATGAAGTTCGACCCCCGCACCGTCCGGGTCTCGGGATGGGCGCCGGCGGGAAGCACGTCCACAAAGGGCTCTGAGGCAAATCGCTGCTCGTAGAGTGTCTGAAAATCAAATGCCTGGGCATGGCCCAATACCCTTGCATAGAGTGTGGAATGAATGCCACGAATCATGGGCATCAGGTGAGGCACAAAGGCAATGCTGAGGTCTTTGGCCCCCTGGGCCTTTCCTGCGGTTTCAGCGATCGCCTTCAGGCCTTGCGTGATTTCCGGCAGATGCCGGTGGCCACCCACCCCATAGGCCTTGACGTTGTCGCTGGCCTCGGCCAGCAGCAGCGGCACCTCGGCCTTGCGCCCCGCCCCGCTGGCCCCAGATTTGCAGTCTGCAATCAGGCTGGCGGTATCAATTAGCCCCCCGTGCTCCAGCACAGGCAAAAATCCCAGCTGAACACTTGTGGGATAGCAGCCAGGCAAGCCAATCACCCGCGCCGACCGAATCGCCTCACGGTTGACCTCTGGCAGCCCATAGACCGCCTCGGCAAGCAGATCGGGGCAGTGATGCGGGGTCTTGTACCAGCGCTCAAACTCCGCGGGATCTTTGAGCCGAAAGTCTGCCGCCAGGTCAATCACCTTGACGCCCGCCGCCAGCAGCGCGCGGGCCTGCTCCATCGCCACGCCATGAGGTGTTGCAAAAAACACCGCATCGCAGTGATTCAGGTCGGCCTCATTGGGGTCTGAAAATTGAAGTGAAAGGCGGCCACGCAGGGAAGGAAAGAGCTCACATACATCAAGGCCTGCCTCTTTGCGGCTGGTGATGGCCGTGATCTCGACATGTGGATGCTGTGACAGCAGCCGCAGCAGCTCCACTCCGGTGTAGCCCGTGCCCCCAACGATTCCGACTCTGATCATGACGCGTTTGCTCCGACAAAAAACCCCTCGAAGAATACTCTTGGAGGGGTCTGGTGTGGGCCCCACACATTCGGGCCCGACGAACACTGGTGCTGCGATTAGCGCTTGGAGAACTGCTTGCGTTTTCTCGCCTTGTGCAGACCCACCTTTTTTCGCTCGACTTCGCGGGCATCGCGAGTGACCAGGCCGGCCTTTGATAGTGCTGGCTTTAAGGTCTCATCGTAGTCAATCAGCGCACGGGTCAGGCCATGACGCACGGCACCGGCCTGGCCGGTTTCTCCGCCGCCGTGCACATTCACCATGACATCAAAGGTGCTGTTGTGATTGGTGAGCACCAGAGGCTGCATCACCATCATCCGGCCGGTTTCACGCGAGAAATATTGATCCAGCGATTTGCCGTTGACGAGAAATTTTCCTTTTCCGCTTTTCAGGAAGACCCGGGCAACGGAGCTTTTGCGCCGCCCGGTTCCGTAGTTGTATTCACCGACCATGGTTACTCTTTCTGGGAATTAATGAAGCGCCAGCGGCTTGGGCTGCTGGGCAGTGTGGGGGTGGCTCTCGCCGGCGTAAATTTTTAACTTCTTGATCATGGCGTAGCCCAATGGGCCCTTGGGCAGCATGCCCTTGACCGCGATTTCCAGCGCACGGCCCGGAAATTTGTCTTGCATCTTGGCAAAGGTGGTCTCCGAAATACCACCCGGGTAGCCAGAGTGACGGAAATACTTTTTGTCATCGGCTTTGTTGCCGGTGACACGGATCTTTTCGGCGTTGACCACCACGATGAAATCACCCGTATCGACGTGCGGGGTGAACTCTGCCTTGTGCTTACCACGCAGGCGGTGGGCAATTTCAGCGGCAAGACGGCCTAAGACGGCATTGGTGCCATCAACAACAAACCAGTCATGCTGGACTTCGTGAGACTTTGCAGAAAACGTTTTCATGGAAACACTCATCAACATTCGGCATGGACCGCCCAAAAGCATGGCGGGGCTGCACTCGGGAAAGCCCTCTAGAATACTGATTTTTAAGGGAAAGTTCAAAAAAGAACCCCAGGCCGACTGGCCTGGGGTGAAATCCACCAAAGGAGGAGGTGGAGGAGACAGCCTTCAGACTATCGACTTTTTTGTTGCATTGCAATCTTTTCTGAATATAAGGTCACTAATTTAAGGGTTTTTCGTATTATGGAATGCACAATCCGCTGGGCGGGGCCCGACACCATGAGTTTTATCGCTGAAACGGGCTCGGGACACAGTTTTGTCATGGATGGGGCGCCCGAAGGCGGCGGCAGAAATCTTGGCCCGCGGCCCATGGAGACAGTGCTGTCGGGGTCAGCAGCGTGCACGGCCTACGATGTCGTCCTCATTTTGAAAAAAAGCGGCCTGGATATCCGGGCCTGTGAGGTCATCACCACCTCAGAGCGGGCCGAAACGGATCCCAAGGTCTTCACCAAGATACATCTGCTGTTTCGCATTCGCGGCCGACAGTTAAAGGCCAATCTTGTGGAGCGGGCCATCACCTTATCGCACACCAAGTATTGTTCGGCCACCAAGATGCTGGGCATGACGGCCGAGATCACCCACAGCTATGAACTAATTGAGGATTGATTGGGCACTAAACTTGGTGGGCATGACAAAACAGGCACTTCGTTTTTTTAAAAATCATCAGAGCGTCACCCTGGAGAATATTCCGGCGGATCGGACCCTGCTGGAGTTGATTCGAGAGGACTTGGACCTCAAAGGCACCAAGGAGGGCTGCGCCGAAGGCGACTGCGGCGCCTGCACCGTGGTGGTGGGCCGAATGGAAAACGGCAAGCCGAGCCTGCATGCCATCAATAGCTGCATTCGATTTGCGCACTCGATTCAGAATCAGGTGCTGTTCACCGTTGAAGATCTTCAGCAGCCCAGCGGGCAGCTGCACCCTGCGCAACAGGCCATGGTGGATGAGCATGGCTCCCAGTGTGGCTTTTGCACTCCCGGTTTTGTCATGAGCTTATTTGCAATGTATGAGCGCTATGTACGCCATGACATTCCGATTACCCGCGAGCAGGCACAGACAGATCTCTCCGGAAATCTCTGCCGCTGCACTGGCTATCGGCCGATCTTGGATGCGGCATGCCGCATGCCCAATTACCCCAAGGCCCTGGTAAGCCACGAGGCCCTCAACGCATGCTTATCGCAAGCCATTCAGTCTTTACCCGAGACACCGCCGCACGCTGAGGCCGCATCTTTTTATTTTCAGCCTAAGCGACTGGACTCGGCTTTGATCGCCCGTGCGACACACCCACAGGCCTTGGTGGTGGGTGGTGCAACCGATGCTGGCTTATGGGTGACCAAGCGACAGGATCACTATGCCAAGATCATTGATGTCTCTCGTGTACAAGAACTCTGCAGCGTCACGCAAACAGCGGGTGAACTTGTGCTGGGCGCGGCCGTGCCGCTAAGCCGGGCATTTGCGGTGCTCAAGCAGCATTTTCCTCGCGCCCAAGAATATCTGGATCGCTATGCGGGGCTGCCGATTCGTGAGTCGGCCACTTTGGGCGGCAACATCGCCACCGGCTCACCGATTGGCGATTCGATGCCGTTGTTGATCGCTCTGAATGCACGGCTTACGTTGCGCTCAGCATCAGGCATGCGGCATTGCGCGGTGGAATCGTTTTATACCGGCTATCGCAAGAATCTTTTGGCAGCCGATGAGCTCATCACCGAGATCAGCATTCCAATTGAAAGAGATTCTTTTGTCGTGGCGTACAAGCTCTCAAAACGCCGTGACGATGACATCTCGATTGTTGCCCTGGCGCTTTCCATGACCGTGAAAGCGGGTGTGGTCAGCGCGATTCGCATTGGTGTGGGCGGCATGGCGGAGCGTCCCACGCGAGCAATCGCCACAGAGGAAAAGCTTCGGGGTCAGATGCTTTCTGCGTCAGCGATGGAGGACGCAGCACAAGGCATTGAAAAAGAATTCACCCCGATCTCAGACATGCGTGCCTCTGCTGCGTATCGCTCGCAGGCGATCGGCCAATTGCTGCGTCGAGCGTGGCTCGAGTGGAGCGCGCGATGACAGTCGGCCAGTCCACTGCCCACGAGAGCGCTCGGGCCCAGGTCACCGGCGAGGCCCGCTACATCGACGACATTCCAGAATTAAAAAATACCCTGTATGCAGCGCCCATTCTCTCGACGGTCGCTTACGGAGATTTGCTCTCGG
>JAGWWC010000008.1 GCA_018970545.1 Betaproteobacteria bacterium
CACGCCCATAAAAATCGCAAACACCATCGATCCGAATGCAATTCCCCATGAGAGTTCAAAACCAAATGCGAGTTCAGAAAAACTCTGGAAATTTGTGGTCGAAAACTCAATCCATTGCATGCCTGCAGCCAGCAGTAGTCCAAAGACCCCGCCGATGGCCGCCAGGCCCACTGATTCAGCAAGAAAGGCCGCGAGAATTGCTAGGCGCTGAAATCCGAGTGCCCGCAGGGTACCAATTTCAGCAGTCCGCGATGCAACAGCCGCCTGCATGGTAATGGTCGCGCCGATAATTGCGCCGATGGAGAAGATGGCTGCAAGTGTCAGGCCCAAAATCTGGATAAACCGCGATAAGCCCGCCGACTGCTCAGCATAGTACTCGGCCTCGCGCTTGGCAGCCAATGTGATGCGTGGATCTTGCGATAAACGCTCCGATAGGCCAGCGAAACTGGATGGGTCCGTTAATCGAATCACCACCGAGGAATAACTGTTGCGGCGAAACGCCTGCATGAGTGAATCCACATCGCCCCAGATCTCCGAATCAAATCCGCTGCGGCCGCCATCCATGAGGCCCACCACCTGCCACTGCCGGCCGCCGAAGGTCAGCATTTCGCCAAGCTCTACGCCAGCAAACTGTGCCTTCACCGCACGGCCCACCACAATTTCATTGGAGCCAGGCCGAAACATTCGGCCCTGAGTGAGTCGCACGCCACGCCGCAGCGCAATGCCGGTCTGCTCCATGCCGCGAATCAAGACATTGGACATCTTGCCGGTCGCCTGCTTGGGCAGGCTAATGAGCATCACGATTTCCCGGGACACCAGGGGCTCGCCGATGACGGCAACCTCAGGCAGCGTGCCGACCAAGGCGGCTTGAGAGCGCTCGACAGCACTCTGGACTTCGGTGGTGGAGCCTTTACGCGAGATCACTACATTGTCAGGCTCGCCCGTGGCCACCAGTGTCCGCTTCAGTCCGGCATCTAGCATCAATGCCGTTGCAAATACAAACACCACCAGGGCCATACCGCTTGCAGTCAAGAGGGTGGTCACGCGACGCACCCAGAGATTGCGCAGGCTGTAGTGCAGCGGAATTGATAAGAGCCGAATCGCGATCACTAGATTGCCCGCAGGCCCTCCACAATTCGAATACGCGCCGAGCGGGTGGCGGGGATGATGGCCGCAATCAGGCCCACCAGCACCGCCAGCACCAGCTGTGCTGCAGTCGTGTCTCGGGAGACTTCAAAGACCGGAAACAATGTGCCGATGCTGCCCGAGAATGCGGCGGCAGCAGGAAAGGTCAGCGCGGCGCCCAACATCCCGCCAATGACCGCCAACAGCAAGGATTCACCGGTGACCAATCCAGCAACAAATCGCGGTGAAAAGCCCAGTGCCTTTAAGGTGGCGTATTCACCGATCCGCTCCCGCGCGGTCATCGCCATGGTGTTGGCCATCACCGCCAAAATAATCAGGATCACGACATAAGAGACCACCTGAATGGCCAGCACAATGGCCTCGGTCATGGCGACGAAACCCAGTTGAAAGGCCTTCTCAGTCTCGGTCAGTGTTTCAAACGCAGAATTTTTAAAAAGCGCATCAATGGCCAGGCTGATCTCAGCGGCGCGTGCCGGCTCGGTGATCTGCGCAATGAATACGCCCGTGGTGTTAGCAGCCCTTGGCAATGCCCTGCGCTTGGCTTCTTCATTAAGATATTCCCAGTGAAAAAACATCTGCGCCGCATCGGTTGAGGGGTCTCGGCCATCGTAGATGCCGCGCACCTGAAACTCCCAGTTGCCGGGATAGATCGTGCCCTTTAAGGTCATCTGGTCGCCCACCTGAAGGCCATGGGTCTGCGCGATTTTTCGGCCGATCACCGCGCCCCGACGGTCCTTGAGAAAGGCCGATTTATCGGCCTCCGGAATCACGTATTCCGGATAGAGATCCAAATACGACTCCGCCTGAATTGCAAACTGCGGAAAAAAGTTTTTCGGCTCTTTATAGATTGCACCGAACCAATTGGCCCAAGAGATTTGCTGTACGCCATCGGTCTGCCGAATCCGCTCTGCATGCGATAACGGCAGCGGGAACACCAGCGAAATTGAATTGCGCGTAATCAGCCGCGCATTTGATGAGCCCTCCGCGCCGGCGTACCAGGCGCCCACCACCGTCGAGAGCAAGCCAAAGGCCAAAATGGCCACCACCAGCCCCAATAAGGTCAGCAGCGCGCGGCCCTTATGGCGCCAGACATTACGCAGTAACAAATTAAAAATCAGCATCGGCCTTGGCAAGTAAAGTCTGCACTAAGCCGAATGCTCGGCATCACGCTCGAGCTGGCCTTTTTCAAGATGCACCGTGGCCCGCGCGTGCTCTGCCGCCTTGGGGTCATGGGTCACCATCAGGATGGTCTTGCCCATATCGCGATTTAAGCGGCCCAGCATCTGCAAAACATCGTGAGCAGACTGTCGGTCGAGGTCTCCAGTCGGCTCATCAGCAACGATCAAGGCAGGGTCAGTAATCAGAGCCCGTGCGATTGCCACTCGCTGCTGTTGGCCGCCAGAGAGTTCGCTGGGTGTATGGTCGATACGATCTGAAAGGCCGACCATCTCCAGGGCCCGGGTCACGCGGGCTTTTTTCTCTGACTCAGAGAGGTCCGTCAGTTGTAATGGCAGGGCCACATTCTCAAATGCGGTGAGTACCGGAATCAAGTTGTAAAACTGAAAAATAAACCCGACGTTCGCTGCCCGCCATCGCGCCAGATCCGACTCGGAGAGCTTTGAGATATCTCGGCCGTCAATCACTATTTCGCCCGAATCAGGCCGATCAATTCCCGCAATCAGATTGAGCAGAGTGCTTTTGCCCGAACCCGAGGGGCCCATCAGGGCGAGAAACTCACCCTGACGCACCACCAGACTCAGATCGCGCAGCACGGGCACCTGCTGGTCACCACGCCGATAACTTTTACTGACATGGCGCAGTTCAATCATTGCGCAACGACCTTGATCCGCTGTCCGTCTTTGAGTGCACCCGGCCGAATCACCACCCGCTGGCCGGGCTTGAGATTGGTCACTGGAATGAGTTCGGCGGCCCCCGCAGCGGCAGACGATGCTGCCGACTTTCCAGCAGCCGCATCAGCAGGAATTACGATCTCAATTCGCTTTACCCGGTCGCCTTCAATGAGGTAGACCCATTGCCGGCCGTCGATCTGGGCAACCGCCTGCCGATTCACCGCAACGATGGGCCGACGCTCTGCATCCGAGAGCTGACGCTCGAGGAACACCACCTTGGCCGACATATCCGGCAGGATCCGCGGATCGCGAGTCATGAATTTTATTTTTACAAGACGCGTCGCCTTTGCGCGATCAATGGTCGGGACCATCCGCGCGATTTCTCCGACAAAACGCTCTCCCGGGATCGCATCCAGTCCAATCTCGGCGGGCTGACCGATCCGCAGGCGGCTGATGCTGGACTCCGAGACATCGGCTTCGACTTCGAGTGTCGACATATCAGCAACCGTGACCACCGCGCCCTTTGAGTCAATGGCCGAAGAAAACGGAGTGATGTTATCGCCCACATTTGCATTTTTGGTCAGCACAACCGCATCAAACGGCGCCCGGATCTCTGTCTGTGCAAGATTGGCCTGGGCCACCCGCTCTGCCGCTTGGGCAGCAGCAATAGCAGCGCGGGCCTTATTCAAACGTGAGACGGCCGCATCATGGGCCGAAGAGGAGATAAATTTCTGCGCAAGGAGCTGCTCGCTGCGCTTTGCGTTTTGTTCAGCGTCCGTAAGCTCGGCCTGCGCGACACCGACCTGGGCAGTCGCCTGCTCGAGCTGTGCCAACACATCGCGGCGCTCAAGCCGGGCGATGACCTCGCCGGCCTTGACCACTGAGCCCTCGGCGACCCCCAGCCACTCCAGGCGGCCTGTGGCTTTTGATGACAACGCCGCCTTGCGCTGGGCCACCACGTAGCCCGAGGCATTCAACACAGATAGGGTCTGTGATGCGAATGCCTGCACCACCGGAGTGGTCTGCACCGGCTCAGCAGCCGAGCGCCACCACACCAGTATGGCAAGCACGGCAGCCGCAATCGGCAGGCCGACTTTCCAGAATCGTAAAAGCCCTGATAACGAGCGCATCGCCATATTTGATAGAGTTTTTCGAAGGAAACCGTTGATCTTACGGTGATTTCCCCCGCACTCCAAAGGAGCCCAGCACGATGAACGCCTCATGGATTTCTGTAAAAAACACCCGCAACGAGCAATTCGATGCCTATCTGAGCCTACCGCCGACAGGCCGCGGGCCAGGGCTTGTCGTTCTGCAAGAGATTTTTGGCGTGAATGAGCACATTCGGGCCGTTGCAGATCAATACGCAGCAGATGGCTACTGTGTCATCGCACCCGATATTTTTTGGCGGGAAGGCCGAAAGATTGAACTGGGCTACGATCCCCAAGGCTTTGAACGTGGCCTAGGCCTTTTAGGAAAACTCAATATTGATCAGACCGCCATCGACCTACACGCAACCGTCGCAGCCGTAAAGCAGCAGTCCGCATGCACCGGTAAAGTCGGGTCGCTGGGCTTTTGTATGGGCGGATTACTGAGCTTTATTGCAGCAGCAGAAGCCGGCGTTGACACTGCAGTGTGTTACTACGGTGGCGGCATTCATCAACACTCAGACCGAGCGAAAAAGATTCGCTGCCCGGTGTTGTTTCATTTTGCTGACCAAGATGCCTACATTCCGCAGAAGGCGGTGGCGGCGGTACGCAAATCACTCGGTGGCCGCAAAAATGTGCGCGTGATTGTTCATGCCGGTGTTGATCACGGCTTTAACTGCTGGCGGCGGCCCGCCTGGAATCAGGTCACCGCAGCGCGTGCGCGTGGCCAGAGTCTTGTTCATCTGTCTGAAAGCCTGAGCTGATTTGCCGACACTCGCCCTTGGTTTAGTGCTGCTCGCGGCGGTCTGCCACGCCGGCTGGAATCTCGCTTTGAAGCAGGCCAAAGGGGGTGGGCTCGCTTTTTTCGCACTGCTCGGCATCTTCGAGATTCTGGTCTGGGCCATCCCGGTCGGACTGCTGCTGCCCAAGCTCGAGGAATATCACCCCAACTGGCTTATCGCCATGCTGGGCAGCGCGATCGTTCATGTGGCCTATTTTTGGCTGCTGCTGCGGGCCTACAAAAGTGCAGATCTCTCGCTGGCCTATCCACTGGCCCGGGCGACGGGTCCGCTGCTGTCGGTCATCGCAGCGATTGTCATTCTCGGCGAGGAGCCCTCATCTCTTAGCCTTGCGGGAGCCTTCATGATCATTGCCGGCTCGATCTGGATCGGACTCACGGGCTCTCGCGCAACCGAATTTGGTCCCGCACAATTGCGCGGCATTGGTTTCGCACTACTGTGCGGACTGATGATTGCAACCTATACAGTCTGGGATCAACAGTCCGTGACAACAATCGGTGTTCCTGTGATGTTGTTTTATTGGGGCACGATTGTGATGCGGGTAGCGATGACAGCGCCTGCCCTATGGATAGATCGGGCTGCAATTCGGCAGTGGGTGCGCTCTGATCTACGACTGCTGCTGATTGTGGCAGTGCTCTCGCCTTTGGCCTATATGCTGGTGCTTTGGGCAATGACGCTTGCGCCTTTGAGCACGGTGGCTCCAGCCCGTGAAATCAGCATCCTGCTGGGCGTGATCGCAGGCGCAAAACTTCTTCAAGAAGGAAAGATGTTGTCACGGCTCGGGGCCGCCGGCCTGATGCTGGCTGGCATCGTGCTCATCGGGATCGGTTGAACCGATTTAACTCACCGGGGCCTCGGTGGAAAGAACATTCCAAGGCGGCAACTCCCTCCAGCCCGCCGCTTGAATTCGCCGCCAAAACACTTCGAGAAGCCGGTGTGCTTCGGTTCGCGATCCTTGAAAAATGGCGTTCCCCTGAACAGAAAGAAATGTCCAGGCCACTCCACTCTCCGACACAGAGACGTTGACAGAGGTAATCAGCCCCGAGCGGACCTCAATGGGCGAGTCTCGGTCTCGAGGGGGAGCCTGATCACCTTGTTGACGCACAAACTCCTCGACCGCATCACGATGCTCACGGTCAAGCGCTCTGGCGCTGGCTGATCCAACCATCAGGTCATACGACTGATCGAGAAGCGCAATCGCGAGGCGGCGCGTCATCCAGAACTTCGCTTCGCCGCCATCGCGAACCATCCGCAACCAGAGTCGATCCTCGGAGTCACTGTATCCCACCGTCAGGCTTGAATAAGTCTGGCTCATCGACTCCCCGACAGTCGCCACCCTTTTTTCTTTAAGCATTCCGCTAAGTGACGCTGGACTTCGGCCTCAAACTCGCGATCGATTGCGGCCTGGTCCATCATACGAATCACGCTCGCGAGGCCCGTGAAGTTGACGACCGGGGGCGGCGCCTGCGGGCGGGAGACTTCAGCGCGGGCGGCAGTTTCACAAAACACGGCATCCACTTCGACACCGACACCTGGCCGATCGGGATGTGTCCAGACGGGAGACACTGCCGCGCAGCCGACGAGCAGGCAGGCCAAGCCCCAGGCGCGGCCCTGATGAAATGCCCTACGGATCAAGCGATGTTCCATGTGCCGCTCCCTCGAAGTCCCCATTATCCGGCATCAGGCGGGGCCATTGAGCAACACAGCAAGAGGCAAGCGAGGCCAGGAAGTGGGTAGCGGGGGCAGGATTTGAACCTACGACCTTCGGGTTATGAGCCCGACGAGCTGCCAGACTGCTCCACCCCGCGTCAGAGAGATAATGATTCTATATGAAATTCTGCTCCCTATGCGGCAGCCCCACCCAAGAACGCGTTCCAGAGGGCGATACTCGACTGCGGGCAGTCTGCTCCCGCTGCGACGTCATTCACTATGTGAATCCAAAAATGGTACTCGGTACGATTCCCGTGTGGGGGGAGCAAGTGCTGCTCTGTCGTCGCGCTATTGAGCCGCGACTCGGCATGTGGACCCTGCCCGCAGGCTTTATGGAAGTGGGCGAATCGACCGCAAACGGCGCAATGCGCGAAACCATGGAAGAGGCCGGAGCCCGTGTTGAATTGGGCCCGCTGTTCAGTGTGCTCGATGTCCCCCACGTGGATCAGGTACACCTTTTTTATTTGGCGACGCTGCTTGATCTTGACTTCGCAGCGGGACCAGAAAGCCTGGAGGTTCGGCTCTTTCACGAGCACGAGATTCCTTGGGCATCGATCGCCTTTCGCACAATTATTGCGACATTACGATTTTATTTTCATGATCGTCGTCACGGCACGATCGGCCTGCACACCGGCGACATTCGCGAAGTCCAATTGCCCCATGAATCGAACACTCAGCTGGATCGCCCCCGGTGATCCGCTGCCCCCGACCGAACTCGCGTTAACTCCCGAAGAGGGGGCCAACGGCCTGCTGGCTGCGGGTGCTGACCTCAGCAGTGCGCGGCTGATCGAGGCCTATCAACGCGGTGTGTTTCCCTGGTTTTCCAAGGGCGAGCCCGTCCTGTGGTGGACTCCGGATCCACGAATGGTGCTCCAGATTGCCCAGTTCAAAATCTCAAAATCTTTCTCAAAGACAATTCAGCGAGCCCTCTCGGATCCCGAGTTGGAAATCCGCAGCGATGATGATTTCGAGGCAGTGATGCGGGCCTGCGCCGAGGCCCGTCCCGGCCAGTCCGGCACTTGGATCAGCGATCCAATGATCCAGTCCTATTGCGACCTCCATGCCCAGGGCCTGGCCCATTGCGTGACCCTCCATCGAGGCGGCGCTTTGCTCGGGGGCCTGTATTGCGTGGCGATTGGCAAAATGGTCTTCGGCGAATCCATGTTTAGCCGTATGCCCAATGGCTCAAAGCTGGCCCTTGCGGCCCTGGTGGGATGGCTTCGATCACAGGGCGGCCTAGTGATAGACTGCCAGCAGAAGACGGAACATTTGGCATCGCTGGGAGCACAAGAGATCAGACGTCAGGAGTTTGAATCCATCGTGCAGGACTTAACCCGACTGAACACACTGGCCTGGTCCACGGCGCCTGTCTCCAAAACGGATCTTGCAAGGCTTACGCATGTCGCACCTTAAAGACCTCCCCGTCGTCTCCCTTCAGTTTTACGTCACCGCGCCCTACCCCTGCAGCTACCTGCCCCATCACAAGGCCCGATCACAGGTCGCCACTCCCAATCACCTGATCAATTCACCGATCTACAGCGATCTTGTGCAGGTAGGCTTTCGTCGCAGCGGCGTATTTGCCTATCGGCCCTACTGTGATGGCTGCAAATCCTGCATCCCCCTGCGGGTGTCCGTCCATGAGTTTGAGCCGAATCGCATTCAGCGACGCATCTGGAATCGCAATCAAGATCTTGAGGTGAAGACTTCCCCTCTTCGTTTTGATGAGGAGCACTACGATCTCTATCAGCGCTATCAGTCACTGCGGCATGCGGGTGGCGGCATGGATCACGACAGCCGAGAGCAATATGCACAATTTCTGCTGCAAAGCCGGGTGGAGTCACAGCTCATCGAATTCCGCGGCCCCTCCGGGGAATTGAAGATGATTTCCATCGTGGACTTGCTGAGTGCCGGAATCTCTTCCGTGTATACCTTTTACGATCCTGACGAATCACGGCGCAGCCTCGGCTCCTTCGGCATTCTCTGGCAGATCGACCTCTGCCAACGGCTGTCACTGCCTCATCTGTATCTCGGCTACTGGATCGCCGAGAGCCCGAAAATGTCCTACAAGGCGCTGTTTAAGCCCCACGAAACTCTTGAAAACGGCATCTGGGTCCGCCGCTAGGTGGTGCTGCCGGTGAATGTGTTCGCAGGCTTTCCGCTCATTCGGCCGCTGCTGTTTTCGATGCAGGCCGAGGCTGCCCACGACTTCACACTCTCATGGCTCGACCGCCTGCATCGCGCCGGCCTGCTGCCTGCATCACAGCCGCTGCCGGGAGCATCCCGGCGACTGATGGGGCTGAATTTTGCCAACCCGATTGGGCTGGCTGCAGGGCTGGACAAAAACGCGGCCCACCTGGATAGCCTTGCAAGTTTCGGGTTTGGATTTATCGAAGTGGGCACCGTGACACCGCAGCCTCAGCCCGGCAATCCGAAGCCCCGAATGTTTCGACTCACGCAGCATGAGGCGCTGATCAATCGCCTCGGATTTAACAATCAGGGGCTGGAGCACTTTCTTCGTAATGTTCAGCAATCCCGCTGGGCCACTGAGCGGCGGGGCGTGCTGGGATTAAACATCGGCAAAAACGCGACAACACCCATTGAAAATGCCCTGGACGATTACCTGGCGGCTCTTGAAGCGGTCGCACCGTGGGCCGATTATGTAACGGTCAACATCTCCTCGCCGAATACACAAGGCCTTCGCGACCTTCAGCAACAGGATGCGCTGAATCGACTGCTCGAAGGCCTCAAAGAGACCCAGCAGCGGCTCGCGCAGCAGCACCGGCGGCATGTGCCCTTGGTGCTGAAGATCGCGCCGGATCTCACGGACGATCAGATAGTAGAGATTGCCACGCTTTTGCGTACTCACAGCATCGAGGGCGTGATCGCCACCAATACAACCCTGAATCGCACTGCAGTCAAAGGCCATCCCTATGCCGACGAGCAAGGCGGCTTATCGGGTGCGCCACTGCTTGGACAATCCAATCACGTGATTCGGCTGCTGCGCAGCAGCCTGCCCCCGGGCGTGGTGATTATTGGTGTTGGCGGCGTACTCAGTGGCGAGGACGCGAAAAGCAAACTTACCGCAGGTGCAGACCTGGTGCAGCTCTACACCGGGCTAATTTATCGTGGGCCGGCGCTTGTTGCTGAGGCAGTCCGGGCGACACGATCCGAGTAAAGCTCGCGAAAGGTCTTCGATGCCGGCGTCGGCAGATCACGAAAATCTGTCCAGCCCCTCGCAAAGGCGAGATGCTGGATGCGGCCGGCCTTGCGGCCAAGGCTGCGCAAAACCAGATTCGCGATACCGGTGAGCAGAGCATAGAGGTTGGGCCGCACCGCGACGAATCCCCAGACGGCCATCGCGAATCTCTCAGTTTTTGGGCGAAGGTGCCGATCGAATTGCCGCTCTCGCAGCTTACGAAGTAGGTCAGGTAGTGGGATCGCCACCGGGCAGACGACGTGACACTCGCCGCACATGGTGGCTGCCTGAGGTAGATCCAAAGCATTTTCGAGGCCAACATAGTTCGGTGTGAGCACTGAGCCCATTGGCCCGGGATAGACCCAGCCATATGCATGGCCACCAATTTTTTGATACACCGGGCAATGATTCATGCAAGCCCCGCATCGAATACAGCGCAGCATCTCTTGGAACTCACTGCCCAGAAGGCTGGAGCGGCCTCCGTCGACCAAGACGAAGTACATGTGATCGGGCCCGTCGGGCTCGCCAACTGCGCGTACCCCCGTGAGCAGCGAAATGTAATTTGAGATGGACTGACCAGTGGCGCTGCGGGTCAGCAGGCGGACAATGGTGGCGAAGTCTTCAAACGTGGGAAGAATCTTTTCGATGCCCGTCACGACGACATGCACGCGTGGCATCACTGTACACATGCCTTCGTTGCCCTCGTTGGTGACAATGCCCACCGATCCGGTCTCGGCGATTAGAAAATTGCCGCCGGTCACGCCCATGTCTGACTTCAGAAACTTCGGCCGCAGAACCTCGCGGGCTTCACGCGTCATCTGAGGAATATCGGTGAGACGGGGGCGCTCGTGAACCTTGGAAAACAAATCAGAAATCTCTTCTTTGTCTTTGTGAATCACAGGCGCAATGATGTGACTGGGTGCCTCGTTGTCATTGATCTGCAAAATGTACTCACCCAGATCGGTCTCGACAGACTCAATGCCCGCACGCTCAAGGGCTGCATTCAGCGCCATTTCCTCGGAGACCATCGACTTGGATTTGGTCACCAGCTTGACATCGTGCTGCTGCGCGATTTTCACCACCAGTTCCGATGCCTGGGCGGGTGTCTCAGCAAATAGCACAGTGGCCCCACGGGCCTGGGCGTTGCGCTCAAACATTTCCAGCCAGACATCGAGCCGATCGAGAGCCCGATTGCGCCGCTCCACCGCCGCCTGACGGGTCGCAGTGAAATCGATCTCCTGGATCACGCTGGATCGGGCCGTGACAAACTTATCGGCAAGTTTTTTTAAATTGCGCTGCAGGCGGGTATCCGCAAGCTTCTCGCCTGCTCGCGCCTGAAAGTGCATCGATTGAACGCGCATACGTCGGTGAACCCCTATCGCCCGAGAGTCATTTATTTAGCCTGAGGAACGGCCCTGGCCCACATCACCGGCCAGTACCTGCGCGACATGCAAGACCTGGGTACGCTCATCGCCGAGCCGCCGGAGCCGGCCCTCAATGTGGAGCATACAGCCGAGATCCCCCATGACGACTGCCTGGGCCTGCGTGGCCTGCGCGTTATGAATTTTTTCGTCAACAATCGCTGCGGAAACATTGCCGTATTTCATAGCAAACGCCCCGCCAAACCCGCAGCAGGCTCGGCAGTCTTTCATTTCATTGAGCTTTAGGCCAGGCATCTTTGCCAGAAGGGCCCGGGGCTGCTCTGCAACGCCCAACTCACGCAGGCCGCTGCAGCTATCGTGATAGGTCACGGTGCCCTCGAGCTGTCCCGGCACATCTGAAACTTTCATGACCCGCACCAAAAAATCGGTGAGCTCATAAATGCGTGGGGCCAAGTCGGCCATGCGCCGCTTCATTTCCGGGTCGTTGCCGAAGAGTTCGAAGTAATGGACCTTGATCATCCCGGCACAAGAGCCCGACGGAATCACGACATAGTCAAACCCCTGAAGCTGTTCGATGACCCGAACCGCAAGCTGGTGGGCGGTACGGCGATCGCCGCCGTTATAGGCGGGCTGGCCACAGCAGGTCTGGCCTTCGGGCACCACCACCTCACAGCCGGAGGCCTCCAGCAGCTTGAGCGCCGCCAGACCGATCTCGGGCCGCATCATGTCGACCAGGCAGGTGACAAAAAGGGCGATGCGCTTGGGGTTCTCAGTCATCGATTGGCTGGGCCTAGGGGCTAGAGACTCTGGATTTCATGCAATAAAATGGCATTTTGCCACTTGGTATGGGCCAGATGCCGGTTTCACCCTCTTCAGCCGCGAAAAAACCTCGGCCCCCCGCCTCGAGCGGGTCCGACCGGCGGCCCCTGCTCGCCCCGCCCATTGAGGCACCGCGGTTGGCCATCCAGGTCATCGAACGCATGATGACCCTGTTGGATGCGCTGGCAAAAAAGTCCGAGCCAGTATCGTTGAAGGAGCTCTCCCAGTCTAGCGGCCTGCATCCCTCGACCGCCCATCGCATTCTCAATGACCTCGTGCTGGCGCGGATGGTGGACCGGACTGAGCCAGGTAGTTACCAGCTCGGCATGCGGCTTTTGGAGCTTGGTAACTTGGTAAAGGCCCGGCTCAACGTGCGCGATGCCGCTGCCGGACCGATGCGGGAGTTGCATCGACTCACGGGAGAGACCGTCAACCTTTCAGTGCGCCAGGGCGATGAAATTGTGTATGTCGAGCGGACGGTCAGCGAACGCTCAGGCATGCAAGTTGTGCGGGCAATCGGAGGCCGGGCACCCTTGCATCTCACTTCGACCGGAAAGCTCTTTCTCGCAAACGATGACACGCGTGCCGTCCGATCGTATGCGATGCGGACCGGCCTGGCGGGCCACACACCGAATAGCATCACCGCATTGAATCAGCTTGAGCAAGAACTCGATGAGGTGCGACGCCTGGGCTACGCCCGGGACAACGAAGAGCTTGAGTTGGGCGTGCGCTGTATCGCGGCCGGTATTCGCGACGACAGCCAATCTTTGGTGGCAGGACTATCAATCTCTGCACCGGCAGATCGGGCCAATGATGGGTGGCTTCAGGCGCTTGCGGATACCGCCCGCGCGATTTCGTCGTCGCTGGGCTACGAGCGCACCGCAGAGGCCTGACGGTCGCGTTCAATTGAGAGCCAACGGCGGATACGCTCTGCGTCCGCGAGCCGCTTGGCACTGCCTTCCGCATCCAACATCACGATGATCACCTCGCGTTGATCAAGGCGGGCCTGCATGACCAAGCATTTGCCCGCATCCCGGATGAATCCAGTCTTCGATAAGCCAATATCCCAAGTCTCATCGCGGGTCAGCGCATTTGTGTTTTTAAACTGCTGCTGCCGGCCGCCCACCCGAACGACAGCATCCCGATCAGTCGAATAATCCCGAATGAGAGGGACATGATGGGCAGCATTGACCAAGACCGCTAAATCTCTGGGCGAAGCCACGTTGCCGCTGCTTAAACCCGTGGGTTCAACAAACGTTGAGCTGGTCATACCCAGCGCCCGAGCCTTGTCATTCATGGCGATCACGAACGCAGGCAGCCCACCGGGATAGCTCCTGCCAAGCGCGTTGGCAGCGCGATTTTCCGATGACATCAATGCGAGATGGAGCAGCTCGGCACGCGTAAAACTAGCGCCCACTTTGAGTCGCGAAGCGGAGTACTTCTCCAGCTGCGTGTCTTCGCGGGCAATCACGATCGATTCATCCAAAGGCTGGGCGGCATCCAAGACCACCATCGCGGTCATCACTTTGGTGATCGAGGCAATCGGAAGGGCCGCGTCGGCGTTTTTCTCAAGCAGCACTTCTCCGGAGGCCTGATCCAACACCATCACTGCGCTGGAATTCAGAGAAAGGTCTGCGAGCTCGGACCGAAGGCCCAGCCGTGACCCCATTGAGTTGTAACCGGGCTCGGCTTTTACCTTGGAAGCCCTCACGCCCTGCGCAGGTGCCCGGGCCACATTCTTTTTCGGATTGCTGGCGCTGCGGCTTACCTTTGCGTTCTGCGCCGGTTTGGCTGGACGCGCAGCGGCGGAAGAAGTTGGCTTAGCCGCCTGAGCAGGCTTTGCAGTCGATGCCGGCTTAGCGACTGCAGGGGTTTTGGGCGTGTTCTTTTCCACAGATGCGCCTGCCGGGGCGTTCGCGGAAGCAGTCCCTAAAGCAATCCCCAGCATGAGAAGCCCGCCGCCAATGCCAGCGAGTGCGTTGCGCAAAATCTTCGAATTTCCACGCGAAATGTGTATGCAGTGAGCCCTCAATGGACCTCCCTTTTCCATCGAAGACGGCATGCTAGCAAAGGAACTTTATTTCGCCAAGTAAAAAATCAATTTTTTCAAAGGCTTAGAGCGGGTTCTGAAGGTCCGCTCTTATTGTTGGCATACCGCAGCGCACAATTTACGGTCTGAAAATGGATATCGACGGTGTCTTCAATGGTTCGGCCATAGCCACCTGCCATCGCAATCGCCATTGGCACCCCAAGGACGTGAACACACTCCATCACCTGGCGATCACGCGCCAGAAGTCCGGCCTTGGTCAACGCCAGTCGGCCAAGGCGGTCATCGCAAAAGGGGTCGGCGCCGGCCAAGTAAATCACGAGATCGGGTGAGAACTGTTGGCGAATCTGAAGCAAAGCGGCCCGCAGTAACTCAAGATAAATCGCATCACTTGTGCCGTCGGGCAATTCGATATCGAGATCGGATTGCTCTTTCACAAAGGGATAGTTCTCTGCACCATGCATGGAGAAAGCAAAAATATTTGAATCGCCGCGGGTCATCGCAGCGGTACCGTTGCCTTGATGCACATCGAGATCGATGACCAGGCACTTCGCGGCACGGCCCTCGCGCTGCATCAGCCGCGCCGCCACAACCGCATCGTTAAAGCAGCAGAATCCTTCACCACGATCGCGATACGCATGATGCGTTCCGCCCGCAAGATTGATTCCTACCCCATCCCGAAATGCGGATCGGCAGGCCATGACGGTCGCACCTGCGGATCGACGCGACCGCTCCACCATCTCGGGTGACCAGGGAAAGCCAATCGCCATCATCTCCTTACGGGACAGATCACCTCCGACAAGCCTTCGGATGTAATCAGGGCTGTGGGCGACCGCCAAGGCCTCGTCCGTCAGCGGCTCTGGCTCAAGCAGCCGAATCTCGGGAAGCGTCTGGCCAATGCGCTCACGCAGCAGCCGATACTTTTCCATAGGAAATCGATGGCCCGCCGGCAGCGGCAGCACAAACCGATCGCTATAAAATGCGTCCATACACCAACAATACAAGGAGGAGACTCATGGGACTTTATCCCACACCCGAAGACCTAAGTGCCGCCCAAAAACAAAACATCGAGGCCATGATGAAGCTGTCGCAAAAGGCGTTCGAGGGCATTGAAAAGATGGTGGAACTGCAGCTGAATGCGGCCCGTGCCTCGCTGCAGGAGACCGCTGACAAATTCCAGGCACTGATGAGTGTGAAGGATGCACAAGATGTAGTGAGCCTGAATCAAGACATCGCCACGCCGAGTGCGGAGAAGGCACTTGCCTACTCCCGAACGATCTATGACATCGCCTCACAGACCAGCAGTGAATTTCATCGCCTGGTCGATGCTCAGATTGCAGATGCCAACAAAAAATTAATCGATGCCTTGGATGATTTTTCTCGTAACGCGCCAGCAGGCTCGGAGAGCGTTGTCGCCATGATGAAATCCTCGCTCACTGCGGCCAGCTCCGCCTACGATACGGCAAACAAGGCCGCCCGTCAGGTCGTTGAGATGGCCGAGCGCAACATGCGTTCTGCTGCTGAGGCTGGCTTAAACGCAGGCAAGCGCTAGCTGGGTTCTGCGGCTTAACGCCGGTCCTGACGCTCCTCGGTGATTTGGCCGCCGAGGGCCGTCACTCCGGCGCGAAACTCGAGATAAGCCTGCTCGAATGCCTCGGGCGGTGAGGATTCATCCTGGCGGCCCGATGCCTTGAGTCCCAACTCAATATGCCGCGGCAGGCCCGCCTCGCCCGCCGAGGGCAGGCTATAGATTTTAAATTGCGGATATTTCTGCGCGATGGTCTGCATGAGTGGCGTGACCGCCGCCTCAAAAAGATCCAGCACAATCATCGATCGATCGAACTCCGCAACCGATCGAAACAAATGGGTGTAGTACGTCTGCAGCACCCACTCCAGCATCGGCCAGGCCATGACAGGAAAGCCCGGAACAAAATAATGCTCATGAATCGAGAAGCCCGCAATTTTGTTGTAGGGATTCGGAATGATTGCGCTGCCCGTTGGAAACTCTCCCATGCGAAGGCGCTCGGCTGTCGCCGGCTGCCCGGTCTCGGCAGCCCGCTCACGAATGAGCCGCTCCGCCTCTGGATGAAGGGCCAACTGGGAGCCCAGGGCCTCGGCCGCAGCCTGACGGGTATGGTCGTCGGGCGTCGATCCAATGCCGCCGCAACACAACACCACATCGCCTGATCGAAATGACTCACGCAAGGCCCGCACACAGCGGACGCGGTCATCGCCGAGGTAATTCACCCAAGACAGCGCAAGACCATGGGCGCCCAAAATCTCGCGGGTTTTTTCAAAATGCCGATCCTGACGTTTTCCCGAGAGAATCTCATCACCAAAAATAAATAGTCCAAAGGTGCGTTCGGTCATCGAATTTATCCTGCAGGACTGCGAGAGAACAAGGCCCGCATCATATTGCGCAATCCAATCCACTGCTGACTCAGAAAGCCTTGGCCATAATCCACGCCGTGCTCTTGATCGCGGATGCCGGTTGCCTCCAGCGGCTCGTGGCGCGCAAGCCGGCGATCGCCACTCCAGTCAGCGGTGCGAAACACCATATCCCAGATCGGAAATAGGACTGCAAAATTCACGCCCCGCTGGGGGCCCTCATGGCCAATACTGACGCCATGATGCAGGCGATGAAAGGCAGGGGAGACCAGAGCCCGGCAGATCACGGCGGGAAAAGGAATGCCGCAGTTGGCGTGCTGCAGGCTCTGCCAAAGACGGGTGAAGACCACAATGCCAACAAACTGCGCCGGCGCCACGCCGATGAACAAGGCAAAAACCGCGAGAATGGCATCGCGAAGCAGATCATCCAGAAGATGGTTGCGGTTATCCGTCCAGAGTGTCATGCGACGCTGAGAGTGATGAATGGCATGCAGAGCCCACCACCAATTCCAGCGATGCTGGGCCCGATGAATCCAATAGTCGACAAAATCCAAAATCAGCAGATACACCAATGCCCCCATCAGGGGCGCATAGGCAAGTCCCAGCGCTGCATCCACCTCAAGGGTCGGTATGCCCCAGGCGCCGAGGCCATCCCTGAGTTTCAAGACCGGGGTCTCGAGCACCGCAAATACAAAAATCGAAAATGCACCGAGCCGATGCAGCACGGTGTAGGCGATGTCAATGCCCACCCGGTCGCCACGGCCACCGGGGCCACGACGCTCTGCCGGAGCAATGCGCTCAAGCGGCAGAATCACCAAGGCCATCAACAAGAGTTCAAAGCCGCCAATCAGAAACCACTCTGTGAAGTCAAAGGCCTCATCGATATATGCAATTCCATTTAGGGCCGCCAACATGGGCAGCACAACGCCCTCGAATAAAGCAGCATGCAGTTCGGCGAAGGCTTCAACGAGTTGATCCATCATCGGACCGATCGCCCCCGTGAAAGGCTGGCCTGCGGCAAGAGCTCAAAGCAAAAGCCGCTGGCCTTGAGGCCCGCGATCAATGGATCCAGCGTCGGCGCGTAAGGATCGCTGCGCGACCAGATCCCAAGGTGGGCCATCAAGATGTCACCGCTGCGAATTGAACGCAGGGCCTGATCCAAGAGCATCCGGTTTGGATAGCGATCACTGGGCAACTCATCGCCGAGAAAGCCGGCAGGACTCCAGTGGATATGCGCATAGCCACAGGCCTTGGCCGCGCGCAGGGTCTCGGGTGTGGTGATGCCGCCGGGTGCGCGCCAGATGGGATCCAGGGGCCGGCCCGTCAGCCGCTCGAACTGACGGCCGACGCGATTTAATTCCTCGCAGAAATCGGCCGCATTCAGCCGCATCAACTGCCCGGCCTGCTCCCCAAACTGCGGCCGATAACGAATCACTCCCGCCTGGTCTGCCAGGATGCGGCCATGACGCCAGGTGTGGCTGCCAAATCCATGGCCCTCTGCGGTCCGCGCCTGCCAGTACGCCTTCCAGCTGTCATCTAAAGCATGATCGCCACGAAATGTCTTTTCATTGGCAAGAAAAAAGGTGGCTCTGACCTGATGCTTTTGCAAAATCTGTGCAATCAACTCCGCGCTCTGCATGCCTCCAGTATCAAGGGTCAGATAGACGGGTTTGGCACAGCTTGTCGGTGCCTGTGCCGCTGCAGTCAAAGGCCACAGGAGGGCCCCCACGCTCAGAACAATGCCAGCCAGAGCGCTTGTGGGCTTGGCCAGAGCACTAGAGAAGATCCGCCCGATCATGCAGATAGACCCCATGGGGTGACTTGCCGACCATGACGCGCTTCACCACTTTGGATTGATCCAAATCCACCAGCGCGACCGACCGGGTCCAGCGCTGTGTCACCCAGAGCTGCTTGCCGGAGCTGTGAATATCCATGCAATCCGGGCCGCCCGAGACTCGGATCTCAGCCTCGACCTTCAACGTGCCCATATCGATTTTGGACAGCGTATTGGCGACTCGGTTGGTTACCCACAGGTCGCGTTTGTTGCCCTGGTTACGAAAGGCGTGCGCGCCGTCACCGGTCTTGATGGCGGCGACCAAACGGGGGCCCGCCGAATTTCCGATGCGTGGCTCGATCACATGAACGTAGTTCTCGCCCATGCAGCCCACGAAAACGAGTTTTGAGTCCGGCGAGATGGCCACCCCCGCTGGCAGTCTGCCGCATTTCAGGCGCCAGAGCACCGCCAGCTTTTTTAGGTCGATGGCCACCAGCTCATCTGATTCCTGCAGCGTGCAGAAGACCACCCGGCTGTCCTCGGTAAAAACCAAATGACTCGGGGTCTTGGCCAGATCAAATCGGCTCAGCAATTTCAATGACAGTTGATCCCCATTGCCACTGCGACGATACACATCCACATGATCAAGCCGATTCGCGCAGGTCACAAAGATATTTTGATCCGGCGAGAATCCAAGGTGATACGGATCGGCGATGCCCTGCATCGACATCATGACTTTGCCGGTGGACGGATCCAAAAAAGTGAGTGAGTCTGACATTGCATTGCCAATCACCACCTGACGATTATCCGGAGTGGGATAAAGATGATGCGGCTCTTTACCGGTGGAAACGCGCGTCAAGACCTTGTGCGTGACCGGATGAATCAGCGAGACATCGGCATCTCGAGAATTCAGCACGATGATGGGATGCTGGACCGCGGCCGCGGAAGCCTCCTGACCAGCCTCTTTGCCCACCGATGCGGCACGGGCATCCAACTGAGTCAGGAGCCCTGTGACGCCCACTGCAGCGGGCATCGACCAGGCGGCGGCACAAGAGGACACTGCCGCAATCAGCCTGCGGCGCAAGAGCTGTTCTGAATTCATTGGCCGCGATTATCGCCTTATTCCTGAAGGGCCGCCCATGCCTTCTGTAGGCGCTTCACCGAAACCGGAGTTGGCGTTTTTAATTCTTGTGCAAACAACGCCACCCGGAGTTCTTCCACCATCCAGCGAAACTCAATCATGCGATCCGGCCAAGATCCCCGGTGCTGCGCGGCCCAACGCCAGAGCCCCGCCTCGACCGATGCCACCTCGGCCGCCCAACGTTGATCACGCGCTGAATCGGCCCGGCATTTCTCGAGCCGTGAGGCCATCGCTTTTAAGTAGCGTGGCAGATGGGCCGCACGATCGGCAGGGATGGCCGTCATGAAATCTTTCGCAAGCAGCCGGCCGAATTGGGCCTCAAGGTCGGCCTGGGTGGATCGAAAGGCCTTAAATCCTGCGATCTTTTTTTGTAAGCCTGCGGCCTCAGTGAGCACCGCCGCCAGCCATCGTAAGAGCTCCTGTCCGATGAGCATTACCCGGGAACGGCCTGCGGCAAGTCGCGCCTGAAATTCATCATCGGACTGCGGAAGCCCATCGGCAAGAAACACGCGGCTAACAACTGCCGCCTGAAACTGGGTGATGAGCTGCTCGTGGCTGCCAAAGCCGCTGTACGCAATTCCAATCTCTCGGCGGCTATTGATTTCCTTCTCCAAAGCCTTAAAGGCCTCTTTCGATCCGCTCACAAATCGGCCAATCCATTGCTCGCGGCCCATCCCCCCGGGCAGCAACTCCGGCTGCTCGCGACTCAACCCCAGCTCAGCCAATAGCAGCTCCAGATCGCGGCCCTCGGCCAGCCTCCGGCCATGTGGGTCCAGTACACGAATATTCATTCGGCAGTGCGGGCTCAAACCATCGAGCTTGAATTCATCACGGCGCACTGCAATTCCCGTCTGCTGAGCAATGTCTTTTGCAAGCGCGGTGATCAGGGGCATGGACCCCGCACGGTCTCCGCAACGCTGGCAGAAGGCCTCGGCATACTCAGGCAGGGGCACACAATGCCGACGGATACGCTGCGGCAGGCTTTTAAGTAAGCCCTGCACCTTCTCGCGCAGCATGCCCGGCACCAGCCATTCCATGGGTATCGGATCCAGATCAACGAGTGTCTCGGCGGATGTCAGTAGCGTCACACCGTCACGGGCATCGCCGGGCTCGAAGTGATACTCAAGGGCAAAGGATTGCCCACGCTGATCCTGCCGATGAATCTTGGGAAACTGATCGGTCGTAATGCCAGCGGCCTCATGCCGCATGAGGTCTTCTTTTCTTAGACAGAGCAACTCTGGATTCTGTTTGACGGCTAGGCGATACCAAGCATCAAAACTGTCGGCATCCACGACGGATTCGGGGATCTGTTGATCGTAAAACGCAAACAGGAGATGCTCGTCGACCAGAATATCGGGGCGTCGAGATTTGTGCTCCAGCGCCTCGATTTCTCGAATGCGGCTGCGATTCACCTCAAAAAATCGATGCCGACAGTCCCAGTCCTGCTCGACCAAGGCCTGCCGAATAAAGATCTCGCGTGCCTCTTGTCGCTGCGCCAGGCCCAGCTGCGCCCAGGCCACTTTACGCCGCTGAATCACCGTCAAGCCGTACAGCGTTGCCCGCTGGTAGCCCACCACTCGGCCCGAATTCTTTTCCCAATGCGGCTCAGCAAAGCTTTTTTTAAGCAAATGAGCGGCGCTGTCTTCAAGCCATTCCGGTTCAATGGCAGCAATCGTGCGCGCAAAAAGCCGGGAGGTCTCGATCTGTTCTGCGGCCATGAGCCAGCGCGGCGGTTTTTTCGCCAGCAGCGACCCCGGCCAAATCAAAAACTTCACGTCATGGCAGCCCTGCCAGATGGGCTCATCTGGAGCGCGGCAGCCAACATTGGACAGTAGGCCAGAGAGAATTGCCAGATGAATCGCCGGCTCCGAGGCGGGCTGCTGATTCGGCCGCCAATGCAACTCTGCCGCCAGCTCGGAGAGCTGCTGATGGACCTCGCGCCACTCGCGAATTCTCAAGGGTGACAAAAACTCAGACCGCAATGACTGATCAAATTTTCGATTTGATTCACGGACTGCTGACAATGCTTCCACATGCCGCCACAGCTTCAACAAAGCGATGAATTCACTTCGAGGATCAGCAAATCGCGCATGAGAGCGGTCTGCCAGAGCGGCCTGATCCTGCGGCCGCTCACGCGGATCTTGCACCGAGAGGGCTGCGGCGATGATCAGCACCTCCTGAATGGCGCCCAGCTGATGGCCCTGAATCAACATCCGCCCAATTCTCGGATCGACCGGTAACCGTGCCAATGTGCGGCCGATCTCCGTCAATTCGCCCGCTTGATCAATTGCATTGAGCTCGCGCAGCACAGTTAACCCATCTGCGATTGCCTTGCCGGATGGCGGATCCACAAAAGGAAACTCGCGCACATCTGGAAGGCCAAGCGCCTTCATGCGAAGCATCACTGCTGCCAGCGAACTGCGATGAATCTCGGGGTCCGCAAACGCAGGCCTCTGTAAAAAATCCTGCTCATCAAAAAGGCGGATGCAGATCCCCTCGGCGAGCCGGCCACATCGGCCCATGCGCTGATTGGCTTGGGCTTGGGGAATGGGTTCAATCTGCAGCTGCTCCACCTTGGCCCGATAACGATAGCGCTTCACTCGAGCCAGGCCGCTGTCCACCACATAACGAATGCCGGGCACGGTGAGCGACGTTTCGGCCACATTGGTGGCCAGCACCACACGACGCTTACCCGACGAGCGAAAAATCCTCTCTTGGTCGGACTGCGATAAGCGGGCATACAGCGGCAGTACCTCAGTGGCCAGACGGCCTGACTTTGCGAGCAAGCTGGCGGCCGACCGCCCGCGCAGCTCGTCGGCCACCGCCTTGATTTCACGCTCGCCAGGAAGAAAAACCAGAATATCGCCGGGACCTTGACCGTTCCAATCCCGCTCGCACTCCTCCACTCCAGCGACCACAAGATCCACAAGATCCGAATCAGTCGATTCAGCGGGTCGCCAGCGGACCTCAACCGGGAACATCCGGCCAGAGACCTCGATGACAGGCGCTGGCTGGTCCTGCCGGCCGAAATGCCGCGCAAATCGCCGCGCATCCAGCGTCGCTGACGTGATGATGATCCGAAGGTCAGGCCGCTTATCGAGCAGATTTTTCAGATAGCCCAGCAGAAAATCGATATTCAGACTGCGCTCGTGCGCCTCATCGACAATGATGGTGTCATAGGCCCTGAGCATCGGATCTCTCTGCGTCTGGCTCAGCAAAATCCCATCGGTCATGAGCTTGATGGGCACCCCCGCTCGTGAGCGATCCTGAAATCGAATCTGATAACCCACCGCCGCTTCGGGGCCATCACCGCACTCGGTACGCAGTTCCTGGGCGATTCGGCGGGCAACCGTAATTGCGGCCAGCCGCCTCGGCTGCGTGTGGGCAATGGTCTTTCCGTGTGCACCTCGGCCAATCGAGAGGGCGATTTTGGGCAGCTGGGTGGTTTTGCCGGATCCGGTCTCGCCGCAGACAATCACCACGGGGTGATCGCGAATCGCCTGCGCGATCACCTCCCGGTGCGCGCTCACCGGAAGAGACTGCGGGAACTCAATGTGCATTGGAAAAATTATAATCAGACCATGAGCGCAAACCCCAGCCGCCTTGCGGCCGCAAGGACCCCTCCACCCGAGGCCTCAGGCCAGCTCTCGGATCCGATCGGCTTTGTCACCTGGCTGCGGACCGTCGCACCCTACATCCATGCTTTTCGCAACAAAACCTTTGTGATTGGGTTTCCGGGCGAGTTGGTGAAATCCGGCCATCTGGAGACCCTGGTTCACGACGTTGCGCTCCTCGCCGCCATGGGCATGCGGATTGTGCTGGTTCATGGAAGTCGGCCGCAGGTGCAAGAGCAGCTCACGCTACGTCAGATTGAGAGCCGATTCAGCAACGGACTACGCATCACGGATAAATCCTCGCTGGAGTGCGCCAAGGAGGCCTCAGGGGAGCTACGCCTTGATATTGAAGCCGCTTTTTCCGCCGGCCTTCCCAATACACCCATGGGCAATGCCCGAATTCGAATCATCAGCGGCAACTTCGTCACCGCCCGGCCTGTTGGTATTGTGGATGGTATTGATTTTGAGCATACCGGTGTTGTGCGCAAAGTCGAATCGGAGGCGATTCGGAATGCCTTAAATAGCGGGGCGCTGGTGCTGCTCTCCCCGCTGGGTTTTTCGCCAACGGGTGAGGCCTTTAACTTGTCGATGGAAGATGTTGCCGCCAGTGTTGCAGTGAGTCTGGATGCCGACAAACTCATTTTCATGGCAGAAGACAGCGGTGTACCGGCAGATCATGGCAGGCGAATTACCGAAATCTCGGAGGATGATGCGGAAGCAACGATCGCCCGATCCGGCCTGCATCCCGATGCGGCCTTTACGCTGGAGCACGCCCTGCGCGCATGCCACGGAGGTGTTGAGCGGGCCCACATTGTTCCATTTCAACAAGACGGCGCCATACTGCTTGAGCTCTTCACACACGACGGTATCGGCACGATGATTGTGGAAGAAACCCTTGAGGCACTGCGTCCCGCCACGATTGATGATGTCGCCGCAATCGTTTCGTTAATCGAACCTCTGGAGGCAGATGGAACCTTCGTGAAGCGTGGCCGTGCAAAAATTGAGCGGGACATCGATCGTTTCACCGTCATTGAACATGACGGCGTGATCTTTGGCTGCGCCGCCTTGTATACCTTCCCGAAATCCAGCATGGCCGAGCTCGCCTGCCTGATGGTCAAAACTGAAACGCAGGGTCAGGGTGATGGTGAGCGGCTTTTGAAAAGTATTGAGCAGCAGGCGCGCCAGACTGGCATGAAACAGCTGTTCGTGCTGACCACGCGAACGGCCCACTGGTTTTTGAAGCGCGGATTCACAAGTGGCACCGTCGAACAGCTGCCCAAGCTGCGCAAAGAGGCTTACGACTGGGCCCGGAAATCCCAGATCTTGATCAAGACGCTCTAGCGAAACGCTGCTTATTCAGACGGACTGAGCAGCCGCGAGAACGGGCCGCCGCCGAGTTCGCTGAACTCGGCGAGAATCATCGGTGCTTCATTCGGTGATTCATGCAAACGATCCATCACCTGGTCTGAAGCCTGAATCAGGCCATCGATATAGTTGGCAGCTTTGCAATCCCGGTGAGCAAACTGCATGTGCCAGTCTTGGAAGAGTCGAACAGGAATCGAGGTGTCGGCCAAAACCTTGATGTCGTGATGACGGTTATCTTTTCGAATCGCATTCCAGATCCGCTGCAACGGAAGATTCGGGCCCTCAATCCACTGAAAGAACATGCCCCGATCAAACACCAAGATGCCGGTAACACCCTCGTCCCGATTGCGAGCACGGGAGCCCGCCAAGAGATACAACAGATCCAGCTCAGTGAAACCCACTGAGGCCTTACTGTGATAAACGATGGTCGATAAGGTGGTCACCACGACTCCCATGTCTGCGCCGCATCGTGAGAGTATGACCAATAGCGCTCAATTGCAATTGACACCACGACACTTTGGTCAGCCTTTACGCTGAATCACGGGGCACCAAGACTGGCCGTTAAAGGCCATGGCACACCAGAAGTCTGGGACAAAATGAATGTCTTCAATCCAGAGCAATGTTGAAAGCGGTATCGCAATGTTGTCCATGTCAATCACTGCATAGCCTGCGGCGCCGGAAAACTGCATGCCTTGGGCCTTTGCCTGGCCAGAGATCCACTTCAACGAACAACGCTCTGGATAATGTGGAATACGCCAATGATTTTCTCTGCCTGCCTGATCAGGACAAAGCACCGCGCTCAGCCGCGACAGGCTCGCGGTAACACGCTCAAATGAGATTTGCGAAAAATCCCACAAACTGAATTGCGCATCGCAGGAAATGAGCCGCCCACCCTGGCCTGTCAACGCTTTGAATCGTTGCGGCAGCATCGGCGACACCCGCAAATGAGGCTGCTGCGGCAAGAGATTGCCCAACGGCACTGCCCGACCCTGGACCCAACGAGAAGCCAGCCGAGCAGCGAGTGCCGCAGCCGGGTGGTCACGCTGAGCCTCTACCATGGCCAGCAATGCCGGCAATGACTCATCCCACTGGGCCTGCTCTTCTGGCGGCGGACTCAACGATGCGGGCATGCCGCCCGGGGCTGAGGCCGGCGCCTCGGCCAGCAGGGCATTTACCCCGGTGAGAATTTCATCAAGCGTGCGCTCAATGTCTTCGGACATTGTTGGAAATTTCCTAGCGCTTTTCGTTGGCGGACTGCACCGAATCAGAGATCGATTGCAGCTGCTGCTGTAAGTTTCGCAGTGATTCAGCGACCGGCTGCGATCGGGGCTCCAATAAAATATTGGTGACTGCGAATTGCGCCTGCGACAACCCGACGCCTACCTCACGAAGCGCACTGGCCGACGATGGCCGCTTCTGCGGCTGCTCGCTGCGCAGACTCAATACGATAGCGATCACCACGCAGAAAATAGCGAGCGCGTTCAATACCGATTCCAGCGCAACGCCGTTTTGAATCAACAGCAGTGCACGGCCCTCGCTGATCCAGGAGAGGTCCTGTAAAAAACCCACCCAGAGGTGCCAGCCATTCACAAAAAACTCCATCACCATCTCGGCAGGTGTCAACGATGGGCTTGCCCCCTCGGTCTTGGTCCACTCCAGCGGCGGCATCACCATCACCTGCCAGGCCTCCCCCAGCGGACTCAGGCCGATCAGCCAAAAAAAGCCGGCCATGAGCAGCGCAAACCGTATGCGTTTCATAGAGGAGTCTCCGTTAGGGCCAGGTGTTTCGGGCGCGCGTTTTCGGAAGTCGCCGCGACCCACTCGACCGAATCCGCAGCGGCCGCTATCCAGTAGCTTCCGCTTGTGCCGATCACCACGGCCAGCTGTGGGTCAACGGAGAGCGACTGCTGTGGCGACTCAAATAAACACCAGGGCTCAGCGATGAGGCCAGGCTGGCCGTCGAGCAATCCAAAAAAAACATCGCCCGAGGCGGGCTTCATCAACTGTGCTGTGGCGAAGATTGCGCGGACACTGGACCTCGGTAGTTGCAATGAACCCTTGCCCCGCACCAGTCGAATCGATTGCTCTGCGAGGGCTATGAGAGTTTCTCCTCAATCAGCCTGCGCAGGCTTCCCGGTGCGCGCTGAAAATATTCACGCCGCGTAACCTCATTACCGCGCAGATGGGATACGACCCAGGGCCAGCTCTCCTGGATCCAGAAAATTCCACCAATTCGCGACTGCCCGAGCGAGCCAGAAAAATCTTTCATTGCCTGTGCTGCATTGGCAGACCAGACCTCCGGCGTGACCCATTCGATTCGAGGCACCACCACGATTTGGCTTTCGTTGTAACGCACAAGCTTACGCAGCCGATTCAAATCCCGATTGGCGATTGCCAGACACCCATCGGAGGCCTGGGGGGCCCGGACATGCAGGCTATCGGGCACGCCGTGAATCCAAATGCCACTGCCAGTTCTTCCCGAGTGACTGTCAAAGGCATTCGGGTAGTCAAGCGTCATTGCGTATTTGCCCAGGAACCCGTCCTTGCGTGGATCACGAATCTCGAACTGGATGCGATAAACACCAAGGGGCGTCTTTTGATCCCCTTCTCGGAATTTGTCTGCGCCCCATAAGCCAATCGTGGTGTAAAACTCTTCTTTGAGTACCGGCCGACCCTGCTTGCTGACGAACACATAAATCCGTGAACGGCTCGCGTCGGCAACAAGAATCGGCACGTTTTTATCGGCAGAACGTGGCATTACCACGAGGTTTTTCGGCAACATCCCATCGGGCGTGACCTCCAGCCGAACGCGGGCCTCATCCAGAAGATCTCGATCGGCACCATTCAGTTGCACTGGCTTACCGGAGAGCGCAATCATGGACTGGGCCTGAAGCCAGTGGGCGAGCCGTGATTTGGGCTCGGATTTCAGTGCATCGCCAGCAAGACCGGAAGTGGACTCCAGGCGCCCTGCGACCAGCGCCTCAGCCGCTTTTCGAAGTTCGGCATCGGCGGCCAACGCCGGCGGTGAAGACAGTAAGGGTGAGCTGAGGAGAATTGCGAAAAGGCTGGAGAGGACGAGCCGCATTAGCGACCCTCCTCCCGGAGGATCTTCCATGCACCCGCCTCGCGGGTCAGCACCGCTGTCTTGACTGAATTCAACTTCAGATTTCCTGCCTCATAGCGTTGCCGAAATTTAACTTCCGCATCTCCGCCTGGCAAGAGCTTTACCCGAATCTCGCTGACCTTGACCTCTTCCAAGTCGGGCCGTGTCACCCGGGGCCGACGGTGGGCCTCCCATGCTGCCCGAGACGGAAACTGCTGCGGCTCGAATCGATCTGAGTAGGCCGCGACATACCGCTTAAAGTCTTTGCTCGCCCAGGCCGCGGCCCACTGCTGGATTGCTGCGGCCACCGCGGCCTCATCAAGCTTGGCGTCACCGGCCGCCCGAGGCGCAGATTCAGCCTTGGTGGCGGGACGCTGATCTCTTGCTTCTTGCGGACGATCCTGTGTTGCGGCGGACTTCGCTTCTGATTTCGCTTCGGCCTTCGCCTCTGCCTTGGCATCACCTGCTGAAGATTTTGCAACAGCCTTTGGTGGGGGTTCGACAGAGGCACCAGGACGGGGCTCCGCCTGGGCCAACACCACGGGCGGCTCAGCGCCTGCGGGCGATGTACCGCGCAATGTCAGTTGGGTATTGGGCGGCTTTTTGCCCATGGCCTTTGCGTACGACATTGCCGCCTGCTGACTGAGAATTTCACGCAGATTGTTGAACGCCGCAACGGTCTGAGGATTTTTGTTTAAGGCTTCTTCCAACACCTCGCGGGCCTGATCGAGCTTACCCATCTGCGCAAGGGCCAGCGCATAGTCATTGGCCAACTCGATGTCGTCGGGCCGTTTTTTGATCCATGGCTCCAATACCTTGATCGCACGCTGGGGGTTTTTCTCTTTTAGAGCGGTGGCGGCGCGCTGGCGATCGCGAAGCAACTCGGTCGTTTCGGAGGCAGACGCTGGAAAAAAACTGCACCATCCGAGGGTCAACGCAAGGCCCGCAGCCCACATCTTTGTTTTCATGACCGCTAGTTTACTAGGCGTTCGGACCAGATTCGAATTCCTGCGGGTGATCTGCGCCAGACCAACTCTTTCAGGTCCTCGCTTTGATGGCTATCCGATCGATAGCGCTGACGGAATCTCACCGTGACCTCCCCGGGGCCTGTCTCTCGAAACGACAGATCCGTCAGCTCGACCTGGATGAATTTCGCCTGGGCCATCCGCTGCGACCGGATCCGAATATGGTCCTCCACCCCAACAAACTCTTTTGAATAAAGGCCCGCATAGTCCTGCGCGCTGCGGATACTCCAGAGCCGCGCCCAGTCCTGCATCGCGCGCTCCACATCGGCCCGCAACAGCTGAGACGGGTCGGGAGACTGGGGGGCCGATGCCACCCCGGAGGATGGGCCGATGGCCTCTGCGGCGGGGCCGGCCCCGTCCTTTGCTGGGGCGGCGGATCGAGCCGATTTGGCCACAGGCCGATCGACCTCAGCCTCATCCATCCGATGCAGGCCAATGCCGACCGTACTCAACAAAAGAAGAATGCCCGCGATTGGAAGCCAGCGACGATTTGGCTCGCCATCTGGCTTTGCGCCAGGCAGCAAAGTACTCGAGGGCTCCGCCAGGCCTGCCAGTCGTGTCGGCATCGACACGGCCTGCCAGTCCTCGTCTCGCCAGAGGGACTCGACCTGCTGTGTTATCTGGAGCGCTTCAGCGACCGTCATCACGGCTCTTTTGCAATACGCCACAGTATGAAAAGAAGAGCCTTTGCCGGCCTCAATGTCCAACAAATGGTTTTTGGCAACCCCTGTCTTGCGGCATAAGGCATCAACATCAAGCTGCTGGGCAAGTCGGGCTTCGCGAATCAGGTGCGGTATCGACATGACATCAGAACACTGAATGAAGCACTCAAGCAGCGCCCGATTATCGGACGCTGCAACTCAATCATTATGCCTGATGCGGCCAGAGCCGCCTGCCGCCGCTTACACGATCGATCTCTAGAAGGCTGGCCTCGTGAGCCAGTAGCTCTTCCTCATTGGCGCGGCGCACGATAAGGCCCGAAGACTCCAGCGCAATCCCCGTCTCGCGAGCTTGGTCATCATCCTCTGCTGAAATCAAGAGGGCCTCTTGTCCGCGGGTCATCGCGAGATAGACTTCGGCGAGAAGGCGGGCATCGAGCAGCGCCCCGTGCAGCACGCGATGATCGTTCGCAATACCGTAACGCTGACACAGCGCGTCCAACGAATTGCGCTGGCCCGGATGAAGCTCTCGCGCATGGCTGAGCGAATCCGTCAGCCGCGAACAGTATCCCAAAAACGGCTGCAATCCAGCCCGCTTGAGCTCTTCGTCAAGGAATCCGCGATCGAACTCAGCGTTGTGAATCACCACCTCGGCACCCTGAACGAACTCAATCAGCCCTGTCGCAATATCGGAGAACAACGGCTTGTCTTTGAGTTGATCCCAGGTCATGCCATGGACCAAGGTGGCGCCTTCGTCAATTTCGCGTTCGGGGTTGAGAGTGACATGAAAGGTCCGATCGGTGATGCGACGGTCGATACACTCAATGCAGCCGATCTCGATCAGCCGATGGCCCTCCTCGACTCGCAGGCCCGTCGTCTCCGTGTCAAGCATGACCCAGCGCATGGGACCTCCTGCTGCGAAGACGATCAAAAAACAATACAACCGAGGGCAATACAAAAAGAGTGAGCAGGGTGCCCAGCGTCATCCCGCCCACAATGACCCAGCCGATCTGGGATCGACTCTCGGCGCCCGCCCCTCGGGCCAGCGCGAGCGGGACGGCGCCCAGCACCATGGCACCTGTGGTCATCAGAATCGGCCGCAATCGCAGCACCGCCGCCTCCACGACCGCATCGCGCATTTCACGGCCCTGCTCTCGGAGTTGGTTAGTAAATTCAACAATCAAAATACCGTGCTTGGTGATCAGCCCAACAAGCGTGATCAATCCGATCTGGCTGTAGACATTCAGGGTGCCGCCCGTGGCCTGCAGCGCAGCCAATGCCCCGAGCATCGAAAGCGGGACGGTCAGCATGATCATCACTGGGTCTTTGAAAGACTCAAACTGGGCCGCTAGAACCAAGTAGATGAAAAGTAAAGCGAGAATGAAGGTAATGCCAAGGCTGCCCGAGGCCCGAACAAACTCCCGCATCGAGCCAGACAGATCCGTGGCATAGCCCGCTGTCAAGTGCTTGGCGGCCGACTCTTCCAGAAACTTTAACGCCTCTCCTTGGGTGTAGCCTGGTGTTAAGTTGGCGCTGACGGTGATCGAACGGCGCTGGCCAAAGTGATTCAGTTGCCGGGGTCCGATCGTTTCCTGAACTCGAACCAGGGAGGAAAGCGGCACCATTTGGTTGGCCTGATTCCGCACAAAGATTTTGTTGATGTCATCAGGCGTATTGCGAGCATCCGCCTCGACTTGCACGATGACATCGAATTGATCACCTGCGCGCTTAAATCGCGTGACCTGGCGGCCCCCCATCATGGTCTCAATGGCCCGGCCAATCGCCTCAACGGAGACGCCCATGTCCGCCGCCCGTTCACGATTCACCGAAATACTCAACTCGGGCTTATTCAGACGGAGGTCGGTATCGACCCCCAGAAAATTCGGGTTCTTCATAGCGTCAGCCACAATCAGGCTGACGGTTCTTCCCATCGCGTCGTAAGAATCGGAGGAAGTCACCACAAAACTCACCGGCCGATCGCGAATGGACTGACCCAGAGAGGGAGGCGCGTTCGGAAATGCCAGCACCCCTGGAATTGATGCCATCTGGGGCTGAACCTGACGAATCATTTCCACTGTCTTGCGGTCCCGCTCGGACCAATCTACTGTGCGAAGAAATGCGACGGCCTGGTCTACCGTGGGATTGCCGGCGACGATGAATACCCGATCCACCTCCGGAAGGGTCTTTCCGATGGCTTCAATTTTTCTTGCATAGTTCTCGGTGTAGTCCAGCGAGGCGCCATCCGGTCCACTGATCACCGTGAAGATCACGCCGCGATCCTCAATCGGCGAGAGCTCCTGCTTCATGTTCACAAACAAAACGCCGCAAAGCACAGCGACCGCCGCAAATACGCCCCCAACCAGAAGGCCGCGACGCAGGGTCCACTGCAAGAGCCGGCGATAACCCTCAGTGAGTCGATCTAAAAACCGTTCGATGGCCGATGTGATCGGACCGCGACGCTCCTCGTGCCGAAGTAGCCGTGAGCACATCATCGGCGACAGGGTCAGGGCGACAAATCCGGACACAATCACGGCGCCCGCAAGAGTGAGCGCGAATTCCACGAACAGCCTGCCAATACGGCCGGTGGTAAATGCAACCGGGGCGTACACCGCTGCCAGCGTCAAGGTCATTGCGACCACCGCAAAGCCGATCTCTCGAATGCCCTGAAAAGCGGCCTCAACCGGCTTCATGCCTTCTTCAATATGGCGAAAGATATTTTCGAGCACAACGATAGCGTCATCCACCACCAGCCCGATCGCCAAGACCAGCGCCAGCAGGGTCAGCGTGTTGATGGAAAATCCCGCTATCAGCATCAGAGTGAACGTGCCGATCAGCGATACCGGAATGGTCACCAAGGGAATCAATGAGGCCCGGGCCGAGTGTAGGAAAAAGAAAATCACGACCGCCACGAGGATGATCGCCTCGATGATCGTCTTAAAGACTGCCTCAATGGAGCGGTCAATAAAGACCGTGGAGTCATAGCTGACATTGACCTGAACACCCTCAGCCGCCAGCTCGGCATTCAGTATCGGAACAGACTCGCGCACCGCCTCGGCAAGGCTCAAGGGGTTCGCCGTGGCCTGACGGATCACGCCAATTGCGACCGCACTCTCACCATTAAACCGCACGCTACTGCGCACGCTGGCCGCATCGACAGCCACCCGGCCAATGTCACGAATTCGAACCGGATAGCCTCGGACCTGTTTTACGATGATGGCACCGAATTCCTCAGGCCGATTCAGGTCCGTTCGAGCAGTCACGGTGAATTCACGCTGCTGGCTCTCGACTCGGCCGGCCGGCAGCTCCACGTTCTGTTGTCCAATCGCGGACTCGACGTCCGCCGGTGTCAGTCCATAGGCGGCCAGCCGGTCTCGATCGATCCAGATTCGCATCGCGTATTTGCGCTCGCCGTTAATGCGAACATCGGCTGCACCTGGCAATACCTGCAGCCGCGGCTTGACCACACGATTCGCAATATCACTGACTTCGAGTGCGGATCGAGTTGGGCTTGAAAACGATAGCCAGATGATTGGATTGGCATCTGCTTCGACTTTGGCGATTACCGGCTCATCCACCGATTTGGGCAGCTTGGCGCGCACGCGCGAGACTCGATCTCGGACGTCTGCAGCGGCAGAATCCGCATCTTTCTCCAGCCGGAACGTCACGGTAATTTGTGACTGCTCTGCTCGCGAAATCGAAGTAATGACATCAATCGAGTCAATGCCCGCCAGGGAGTCTTCCAAAGGCTTGGTGATCTGGGTCTCAATGACCTCTGCCGACGCGCCCAAGTATCGGGTCTCAACCGTGACGACTGGTGTATCGATTCGAGGATATTCGCGAACCGACAGCCGGGTATAAGAGACGGCACCGACCAAAACGATGATCAGCGACAGCACCGTCGCGAAAACGGGCCGTCGAATACAGATCTCAGGAAGTCTCATGCGCTTTCGGTCACGACAGCCACCTCAGGGAGCCTTTTTGGCCGCAGATTTCTCGGGCGGGCCGCCGACTGATTTTTCCTCAGCCCTCTCCGCACCCTTTTTGTCTTGTCCTGGCGCCTGCCCAGGGCCCTTGCCTGGCGGACCGCCCGGGCCCTTCGCGGCAGCCGGCTCAGCGACTTTTACCGGCACATTGTTGCCACGAATTTTAATTTGGCCGGCGGTGACGACCACGTCATCGGCTGCCAGGCCCTTGACCACTTCAACCACCGCTCGCTGATCGAGCTGCGAACGCAATCCAGTCACGACCGGGGTGGCGACTGCCTTGCCCTCCACAACCTTAAAAACGGTCAGCCGATTTTGGGCGGTCACCAAAGCTTCCTCGGGGATCACGATCGCATTTGGACGCGACTCCAACACCAGCCGCACTCTGACGAACATGCCGGGCTTTAGGCGACGAGAGACGTCGCGTAGCTCTGCACGAAGCAGCAGTGATCGGCCCGCCGCGTCAACGGCTGGATCAATCGCAACGACTTTCGCAGGAAAGCTTGCCCCTGCGAATGCATCCGACTGCAGTTGCACGGTCTGGCCCACCGCGAGCCGTCCGCTGATCTGCTCGGGAACGCGAAAATCCGCCTTCATCGAACTGAGATCCTCAAGGTTCACCAAGTCGACGCCCTCTTTCAGGTAATCGCCCACGCTGACCTGTCGAATACCGATCTGGCCTGCAAAAGGGGCTCGGATGGTCATCTTGTCGAGATTGGCCTGCGCCAACGCAAGCTTGGCTGCAGCAATTTCCTCGGTGGCCTTGGCATCATCGAGCGCGGCAGCAGAAAGAAATTTTTTCTGGAAGAGCTCCTCGGTGCGCTTGAGCTTTGCTGCAGAAAGATCGCGCTCTGCCCGTGCCTGATTCACCAGCGCCTGCTGTACGGATGCATCGAAGACAATCAAGGCATCCCCCTTGGCCACCTGACTGCCATCGGCAAACATAATGCGCGCGATACGGCCAGGGATTTCAGATTTCAGCACCACCGACTCCGCGGAGCGGAGCGTTCCAACTGCCGTGACCGCATCAAGAATCTCGGCGACTCGAACCGGCTCAGCCTCGACCACCACTGGCCCGCCCGCCGCCTTTGGCGCCGGGACCTGGCTCTGGGTGTTCATTTGAATGCCCGCCAGGCTCGCTGCAACTAGGCCTACGATCACAATGGCAGGAACCACCCAGCGTCGGGCGGAAGTTGGAATAGGCATTATTTATCTAAAGAGGGATCCAATGCCGCTAGGGTAATGGATTCGACGCCCCGATTGGCCAGTGCATCGGCCCTTTCATTACCCAAGTGGCCCTGATGGCCCCGGACCCACTCCCAATCGACCGTGTGGCGGGCAAGTTCGTGATCCAAGGCCTCCCAGAGTTCCTTGTTCGCAACAGGCTTGCCGGCCGAGGTTTTCCAGTGTTTGCGCTTCCACTGGGCCATCCAGGATTGGACGCCCTTTTGCACATACTGGGAATCAGTCACGATCAGAATCCGGCAGGAGCGATTCAGGCAGCGCAAGGCCTCGATAACCGCTGTCAGTTCCATTCGATTGTTGGTGGTGTTGATCTCTCCACCGAATATCTCTTTCTCCTGATTGCCGTATTCCAGCAACGCCCCCCAGCCACCTGGACCAGGATTGCCCTTGCAAGCGCCATCGGTGTGGATCACGACCTCAGCGGAATTGCTCAATGGCTGGCCCCGCCCCTATATTGATTGGAGGCCGCTTCTTGCTCTGGTGAATCGTTCCGATGAAGCCGCACTGAGGAGGCGGTTGCCGCTTTAGCCCCTGTGACCGCCTTGCGATCACGCCAGCTGGGTCCGATCAGCTGCATCTGGTGCACACGCTTGACGGCCATCAGAAAATAAACGCCGCCCGCCATGGGCCACCAGCGACGGCCAGCGGGATCCATCCATTGCATTCGATTCAGCCACCGCTCCGACTCAAAGGGCGGCACATAGGCTCCAAAAGCGCTGGCTCCACCCGCACCGAGATCGAAGTTCAGAAGTCGCAGCCAATCTTTTAGACGCGGCAGCGAAATCCACGAATGGCCAGAGGGCGGAAAACGCGTCACAGAGCGCGAACTTTTTCGTAATGCCCATGGGCTCATCGGATTAAAGCCCGTGATAACGATCCGGCCCTCGGGGATCAGCACGCGCTGAGCCTCGCGCAAGAGATGGTGGGCATCATGAGCAATCTCCAGCGTGTGGGGCAGGACCAATAAATCCAGGCTTTCAGTCAAAAAAGGCAGTTCATGGGCCGAGCCAGCGACTGCGGCGATGGTGCCCACAGCATCGGAATCCTCCGCTTGGTGGCAATGGCCGCTTTTGGGCCATACCATCCGGGCCCGGCATGACATACGATTGGCCCTGAGGGCGTCCAGCGGCAATGGGCCGATCTGGACCGCGTTGTATCCAAACACGTCCTGCAGGCTGCGATCAAGCCAAGCCTGCTCCTCCTGGATGAGACGCCGGCCCAGGGGTGTTTCGCTCCATGGGCCCCAGTCTTGAAAAGGATTGAACAATGATTCAGGCGATTGCGGCATTTGCCGACAACTATATCTGGGCGATTACCGATGACCAACAGGGCCTTGCTGCGGTGGTCGATCCAGGTGACGCCCGCCCGGTGCTGGACTTTCTGCGGCGCCATCGGCTCCAGCTTGCGGCCATCTTGGTAACACATCACCACGGCGACCATACTGGCGGAATTGCCGCGCTCAATGCTGCCCATCAGCACAGCTCCACGCCGAATGGCCTGCGGGTCTATGGGCCCGCTGCCGAATCAATCCCGAGCATCACAGACCCGCTGCGTGAGGGAGACGTCGTTGTGCTGGGCGAGCTGGGCTGCACGTTTCAGATCATCGATGTTCCAGGGCACACGCAAGGCCACATCGCGTTTTATGGCGATCATCACGACGCCCCCGTGCTCTTTTGCGGCGACACACTTTTTGCGGCAGGATGTGGACGACTGTTTGAGGGGACTGCAGAGCAGATGTGGGCTTCACTGCAAAAGCTTGCGGGCCTTCCAGGGCAGACAGCGATGTATTGCGCCCATGAGTACACCCTGGCGAACCTGCGTTTTGCGTCTGCTGCTTATCCCCATCACCGAGAAATTACCGATCGACTCGCACATGTGGCTTTGCTGCGGGATCAAGAGCGCATCACGCTGCCGAGCACCATAGCACTGGAGCGCGCCACCAATCCCTTTCTGCTCTGCGCCAACGCACAGGCATTTGCCCAGTTGCGGCGGCAAAAAGACAGCTTTCGCGGATAATCCGGTCCAATGCGACTTCTCACCCTCTTGGCGGTCTCGCTTACGCTTTCCGGCTGTGTGGTCGCCCCACCCGGCTCCGCTCCCGCTGGGGGACCAGCCCCCGTGGTCTCCGCTATCCCGCCGCCGAACTCATCGCCGCCCCCTGGATCCGCTGCACCTGCCTCCCGGCCCGCCGCTCGCAATGACCAGGCCGCTGCGCCTGCGGCTGGCCCGATCGCCGCGTTCAGCCAGGCCCCCGCTTCGCAGACTGCGCGATACGACGTATTGACCGACCGCATCGTTGCCGGGTTCGCAATGCCGCCCTTGCAGCTGGCATTGGTCGAGCAACACGAGCGTTGGATTTTGCGCAATCCGGAATACTTAAAGCGCGTCTTAGAGCGCGGCGGAAAATATCTGTATCACATTGTTGAAGAGCTCGAGGCCCGCAATATGCCGACCGAGCTTGCGCTGCTGCCCATTGTCGAGAGCGCATTTGTGCCCAATGCCCTTTCGAAAGCAAAAGCAGCGGGCCTTTGGCAGTTCATCCCCTCCACTGGCCGTATCTACGACCTTGAGCAGAACTGGTGGATGGACCAACGCCGCGATGTGATCGAGTCCACCCGAGCAGCGCTTGATTATTTGCAGCGGCTCTATGAACTGCAAGACAACGACTGGTTTCTTGCCCTGGCCAGTTACAACTGGGGCGAGAACGCCGTCCTGCGCGCCCGCAAGCGCAATGCCGCCGCAGGCAGGCCCTCCGATTACGCCAGCCTGAAGATGCCCAAAGAAACGCAGAACTATGTGCCCAAGCTGATTGCCCTTCGCAATGTGCTCTCACGGGCCAATGAACATGGGCTCACGCTGCCAGTGATCCCGAATCGTCCATTTTTTGTGGTGATCGATAAGGAGCAGTCCATCGATTTATCATTGGCGGCCCGCTTTGCCGGCATGACGATTGCTGAATTCACCGAGCTCAATCCGTCGCTCAACCGCCCGGTAATTACGGTGACGAGAACCGACCGCATCATCTTGCCCGCGGATCGGGCGACCAGCTTTCAGCAACAGCTGCAGGACCATATCGCCCGTGGCCTGCCGCTGGTGACCTGGAAGCCCTACACGCTCAAAGAAAATGACACCCTGCTGACCTTGGCAAAGCGCGCCGGTATCGCCCCGCAGGATCTCATCCGCGCCAATAGCCTAAAGCAAAATGCACGGCCGCTGCCTGGCACGGTGCTGCTCGCACCAATGGCACTCGATAGCCCTGAGCCCGCCATCGAGACCACACTGGCGCGCTTCACAGGATCGCGTGTGATTGAAAAAGAAACCTTGGGGCCGGTGTATCACCGGGTCACCAAAAAAGATAACCTTGCGAACATTGCAAAGCGCTATGGCTTAACTGCGAGCGATCTGAAGTCCACCAATCAGCTCGAGGGCGAGCCCGTGATCGGGCAGCGGCTTTTGATTCGGCCCGCCCGGACCCAGACTGTGGTGACCGATGAGCGCGGCAAGCGCACGATCCTGTCTTCGGCCGAGGCTGCCAACCTCCCGCCGGCTGAGCCTGCGGCGAAAAAAGCACCGCCGCGCAAAGCCGCAGAGAAGAAAAAAGCAAATCCTGAGAAAAAGAAAGCTGGCCCGGAGAAGAAAAAATCCTCGGAGCAAAAGAAAAGCCCGGCGAAATCACCGGGCAGTTCTGAGACAAGGGCAAGCTCCTAGCGCACTGTGCACCGGAGCGACGAATCCCGCTAGGCGGCGATGGCGGTACGACGCGGACTCACCATTCGAATCCGCTTTGAAAAATCAGCAAGGGCTGCAATGCCGGAGGCCTCAGCGCGATTGCACCATGATTGCAGGCCCGCCACCGCCTGCTCGACCGACAGATGACGAAGGCTCCACATGGTCTCGAACTCTTTTCGAAGCTCGGTCCATTTTTCGACCACTGCCGGCTGAAATTGGGCACGACGGGCATGCTTTTTAAATGATGTCGAGAGCATGGCCATCAACTCATACTTGTGTGAAATCACTGCCTCGATCGTGTCAGCATCAATCTGATTTCGCGCGGGGTCAAGAAACATTTCAGCGGGCAGCGCGCGCGGCTTGGCCAGGCCAAGTGCCGCCAAACATCGAATGTAAAGCCAGCCGATGTCGAACTCATACCACTTCGAAGAGAGCTTTGGCGATGTGGCAAATGTGTGGTGATTGTTATGCAGCTCTTCGCCGCCAATCAGAATACCCCAGGGCGAAATATTTCTGCTGGTATCGGGACTCTTGAAATTGCGATAACCCCAGAAGTGTCCAATTCCATTGATGACGCCTGCAGCAAGAAAAGGAATCCAGGCCATTTGCACCGCCCAGACAGCGGCACCGACAACGCCAAAAAGCATCACATTCGCGATCAACATGAGCGAGACGCCCAGCACACTGTGCTGAGAGTAGACATGGCGTTCCACCCAGTCATCGGGCGTGCCGTGGCCATAACGTTCCACCAGCTCGCGATCCGCAGCCGCCACACGGTAGAGCTCGGCACCCCGCCATAACACTGCATCAATGCCACGGGTCTGCGGGCTGTGGGGATCTTCTTCGGTTTCGCATTTTGCGTGGTGCTTACGATGAATCGCTGCCCATTCCTTGGTCACCATTCCCGTGGTCATCCAAAGCCAGAAGCGCAGGGGGTGTGAGATCAGCGGATGCAACTCCAAGGCACGATGGGCCTGGCAGCGGTGCAAATAGACGGTGACCCCAATGATCGTGAGATGGGTGGCCGCCAGCGTGTAGAGCACGATGGCGCCAGCACCCCAGCCCGTAAGGCCGTAGCGAACAAAATCCCACAGCACAGCGACAGCCGGCAGTTCCAGAAATGCGGTCATGGCGTCCAACAAGATCTCCCTTGATGCCCGAGGCCGAAAACTCCACAGCCGACGAGCCTTCTGTTAAGCAAACCCCGGGATTATCCCACCCCCCCGCCTCAACTACCAGCCCTGACCATACAAGCGGCGAAAAATCCGTCGGACCCCGCCCGATGAGGCCACAGCATAAGATCGCCGGCAGCATTTAAGGGCTGCCATTCCGATGGGATTCGGATCCGCTGACGCTCCAAGACCTCGGCGACAGGCACCCGACTAAATTCGGGACAACTCGATAAGAATCGCTCCACCAGCGCTTCATTTTCCGGCGGCAAAAGGCTGCAGGTGGCGTAAATCAATCGGCCGCCTGGCTTGACCAGCCGTGATGCTGCCCGAAGAATTGCTTCCTGTTGCTGCTGAAGTGCGGCGACGGACTCCGGCCCAATGCGCCACTTTAAATCGGGGTTTCTGCGCAGGGTGCCCAGACCACTACAAGGCGCATCCACCAAAACGGCATGGGCCTTTGACGACAGGCGTTTAATGCGATCGTCATTTAAGCCCGAAATCGCAATTGGCCAGACATTCGATAACCCGCTGCGTACAAGCCTTGGCTTAAATCGCGCTAGGCGAGCCGCAGAGGTATCGAGCGCATACAGCCTTCCGGTATTGTCCATTGCCGAGCCAAGGGCCAGAGTCTTGCCGCCAGCGCCGGCGCAGAAATCAACAATGAACTCTCCACGCCGTGCCGCCACCAGTGCCGCAATAATCTGGCTGCCCAAATCCTGGACTTCAATCAATCCCTCACGAAACGCGCGACTGCGCTGAAGCGCCGGCTTGCCCTCAATTCGCAATGCGCTATCAAGAGCTGCCAAGGGCTGGGCCGAAATGCCTTCACGACTTAATATCGCCTGCACATCGACCACCGATGCCCGAATCGTATTCACGCGGAGATCCAGCGGCGCGGTCTGACGAAGTGCGCGTGCGCAGGCAAGCGCCTCTTGAGCTCCGATCGCAGCAATCAGGGCCTGCGCGATCCAGCTCGGAATACTCTCGCGCAAAAACGGATCTGCCTCGCCCGACTCAGCCTGCGGCAGGCCCTCACGCCAGATCCGATCAGTTGAATCGCGATCGGCTTCCGGAGGAAGCGGCTCCTGTGCCTGCAGCACGCCCAAGATCGCAAGCCGCCAATGGAGTCGATCTTTTGCGGTCGCATGAGCGAGATGCTCAAACCAGCTGAGATTGCGCAGCACCGCCCAGGCACTTTCTGCATAAAAATGCCGATCGCGGGCGCCCATCTCAGGGTGAGACTTGAAAAAACGCGACAGCGTGCCATCAGCAGGCGCCGAGAACTCCAGCAAATTGCCAATGAGTTTTGCCAGCGTTGCCAGCCGTCCCACTGGTGCAGGCTTTCGACTTACGCGAGATCGGGATGCAGTCGGCATGATCTAAATTCAGTTGGAAACGCGCCCTCACCCCGATTGATGATCCGATCGTCTTGAATCATCAGCTGCCCAGAGAGCCAGGCCGCAATCGCTGTCGGATAAATCTCATGCTCCATTTTCAGCACACGCGCGGCAAGCACTTCGGCGGTGTCGTCTGGATGTACCGGCACGATGGCCTGCGCTAGGATGGGTCCATGATCCAGCTCAGCCGTCACCAAGTGCACGGTACAGCCATGGACTCGGACCCCCGCATCAAGGGCCTGCTGATGTGTCTCCAGGCCCTTAAATGCAGGAAGAAGTGAGGGATGAATATTGACCAGCCGATTGCGAAATCGCGCGCAGAATTCGGCGGTCAGCAGCCGCATGAATCCCGCCAGCGCCACTAGGTCTGGACTCTGAGTTTCAAGCTTCTGGGCAAGCGCCGCATCAAAGGCCTTGCGATTTTGGAATTGAGTATGGTCGAGGACCTCAGTCGCAATCCCTTTGGCGCGGGCGATCTCAAGGCCAGGCGCGTTCGGCCGGTTGGAAATCACAGCGACCACCGCAATCGGCCAGCCATGACGCTGGATTGCACTGAGCAGAGCATCCAAGTTGGAACCACGTCCCGAGATCAGCACCGCTAGTCGCTTCATCAGGCCTCGATTCTAGCGGCCCCCTATAATCCATCGTTTCGATCTCAGCCCGGAAAGCCCGCATAACATGCTGATTTTTCAAGGAATTTCCCCTCGCCACCGGCTGCCCTCGGGCCGCGCGGTCACGATCGGAAATTTCGACGGCGTTCACCTGGGACATCAGGCCCTGATTGATCGCACCGTGACGCTGGCCCGACAGCAGGGTTTAAAGAGCGCGCTGGTGACCTTCGAACCCCATCCCCGGTCCTATTTCAGCCCCCAGAGTGCGCCGGGGAAAATTCAAGGCCTGCGGGCCAAGGCCGCCGTACTGGCCGGCCTTGGCATTGATGAGCTCTGGATTCTGCGCTTTGGCCAGTCCCTGGCCTCGATGTCTGCGGAAGACTTCATGCAGAAATTTCTTTTTGAATCGCTACAGGCCAAAGAATTGGTGATTGGCGATGATTTTCGATTCGGCGCTCGGCGCCGCGGCAATCTAGAATTGCTGCAGCAGGCCTCAGACCAGTTCGGCTGGCGTGTCCATTGCATTAATGCAGTGCATGCTGGTGGCGAGCGTGCCTCGAGCTCGCGTCTGCGCACACTTCTTGCGCGTGGCGAGATTCGCGAGGCGGAAGCCTTAATGGGTCATCCCGTTTTTCTCTCCGGCCATGTCATTCACGGCAAAAAACTGGGCCGAGATCTTGGCTATCCGACCCTTAATATTCCAGTGCCGCGCGGCCTGCTGCTCTCAGGTGTTTTCGTGGTCAGTGTGAGCGGCCTGGCGGATGCACCCATTGCTGGTGTTGCCAGCCTGGGCCACCGGCCGACCATTGAGCAGTCAGGCCGACTGCTCTTGGAGGTTCATCTCTTTGATTGGTCTGGCGATGCCTACGGAAAAATCGTGCAGGTCACCATTCATGAAAAACTCCGTGATGAGGCCCGATTTGAGAGCCTGCAGTCCATGACCGAGCAGATGCATCTTGATGCCCAGCAGGCCCGGCAGTACTTCAGCCAACATGTCCACTAATTCCCGCGCTATGTCTGAAAAAAATTCTCCCGCCGAATCCGGATCGCAAGACAGCACTCTGAACTTACCGAAGACCAGCTTTCCGATGCGCGGCGATCTGCCCAAGCGCGAGCCCCAGTGGGTCGCACAGTGGCAGACCGCAGGCGTCTATCGGCGGATTCGGGCCCGCACTGCTGGCCGGCCACTCTTTGTGCTTCACGATGGCCCGCCTTACGCCAATGGCGATATTCACATCGGCCATGCGGTCAACAAGATTCTCAAAGACATGATTGTGAAATCGAAGACCCTGGCGGGCTTTGATGCACGCTATGTGCCCGGATGGGACTGCCACGGTATGCCGATTGAGATTCAGATTGAAAAGCAATTCGGTAAGGCCCTGCCCACCCGCGAGGTCCAGCAGAAATCGCGGGCCTATGCCGCGGAACAGATTGAGCGACAGAAAAAAGATTTCATCCGACTCGGCGTGCTGGGCCAATGGGATGCGCCCTACACCACGATGGCCCCAAAAAACGAGGCCGATGAGCTGCGGGCACTGAAGAAAATTCTTGAAAAGGGATTTGTCTTTCGTGGTCTAAAGCCTGTGAATTGGTGTTTCGACTGCGGCTCTGCCCTGGCCGAGGCTGAGGTGGAATATGCAGACCGCGGCGATCCCGCCATTGATGTGGCATTCGAGGCGGATTCGGATGCCAAGCAGGCAATCGCTCAGGCCTTTGGGCTCCCAGCAACAACGCTTCAGGGCGAAATCGCCGCTGTGATCTGGACCACCACACCCTGGACGATTCCGGCCAATCAGGCCTTAAATGCCCATCCGGAATTCCAATATGCCCTGGTTGAAATCACCGGCTCCG
>JAGWWC010000009.1 GCA_018970545.1 Betaproteobacteria bacterium
CACCACCGCAACAACACAATGAGAGGCTTTTTTAGATATGACTGCGAGCCCCGATCTCTCTGTCTTAACACTCATCACCCAGGCGAGCCTGCCGGTGCAGCTGGTCATGCTGCTCTTGGTCAGTATTTCAATTCTTTCTTGGACAGTGATTTTTAAGAAATGGCAGTCCATGCGTCGGGCCCGTCAAGACACCGAAGACTTTGAAAAAGTCTTCTGGTCGGGCGGCGATCTGATGACCCTTTATAAAAAAACCGAAAAAGGAGATCTGCCCGGATCGCTGCCGAAAATCTTTGAATCTGGCATGCGTGAATTTTTAAAATCACGGTCGGGCACCCTCACGGAGCCATCGGCCATGATTGATGGTGCACGCCGCGCGATGCGCGCCGCCTTTCAACGCGAGCTTGATGGCCTTGAGCGAAATCTGCCCTTTCTGGCCTCGACGGGCTCTGTGTCGCCGTATATCGGACTGTTTGGCACGGTCTGGGGAATCATGCATGCCTTCACGGGACTGGCAAATGTTCAGCAGGCGACCTTGGCCAGTGTGGCGCCCGGCATTGCCGAGGCCCTGGTCGCGACTGCGATCGGCCTGTTTGCCGCAATTCCCGCAGTCGTGGCCTATAACCGCTATGCCACTGATCTCGATCATCTCAGTATTCGATTCGAGGGCTTCATCGAAGAGTTTTCTAACATTCTGCAGCGTCAGGCTGCCCGCTAAGGCGCGCGCCAAGACATCGCTATGGGTGCCCCAACCGCCTCTCGCAAATCCGGCAGACGCCGAATGATGAGTGAAATCAACGTCGTGCCCTATGTCGACGTCACGCTGGTGCTGCTGATTATCTTTATGGTGACTGCGCCGATGATCGTGACCGGCACCATTGATCTGCCCAAAGTGGGCCAGGCGGCCCAGACCCCCGTTGCGGCGCTGGAGGTGACCATTCGCCAAGATGGATCAACGACACTTCGCCGCAATACCGAGGGAGAAAAAGAAAAACCGATTGGCCGTGACGAAATCGTGGCAGCAGTCAAATCAATGGGTACCGCCTCGGATATGCCCATCATCATCTCGGCAGAAAAAGCGGTGCGCTACGAACACGTGGTCGCTGCGATGGATCAACTGCAGCGGGCGGGATACACCCGCGTTGGGCTGAACCTTCGCAAGGAATAGCCATGCTCGCCATCGAGGCACGCGAGAGCCGAAACGCCGTCAGTGCAGCATTGCTGATGCATGGTCTACTGGCGGCAGCACTGTTGCTGTCGCTGCAATGGAAGGATCGCACCCCCATCGTGCAGGCAGAGCTCTGGAGCGCAATGCCTCGGGATATTCCCGCCAAGGTCACGCCGCCGGCACCTGTCGTGCGGCCGGCACCGCCTGCTCCCGCTGCTCCGATGCCGGAGACCAAAGCGGACATCGCCCTGAAGAAAAAAGAAGAGCCAAAAAAAACTGAGCCTAAGAAAGAAGAACCCAAGAAACTCGAGCCGCCAAAAGCAGATGTTCTAAAGGCTCAGCAAGAGGCGCAGAAAAAAGCTCAAGAGAAAAAGCTCGCAGAGAAAAAAGCCGCTGAGCAGCTTGAAGCCCAGCGGCGGGCAGAGCTTGCCCGGCTGGGAATTGACCCGAACGCAAAGCCGGGTTCCGCAGGCAAAGATGCCACAACCAAAACCGGTGTGGTTGCCGGCGGTGCCGAGGTTGGATCGAAGACTGGCCGCGATGCGGATTACGAATCGCTGATTCAAGCACGAATTAAAGCGCGGATTAATTACCCCGATCGGTCGGCAACAAATCCTGAGGCAATTGTTCAAGTGGATCAGCTGCCCACCGGTGAGGTCGTGGCGGTCAAGCTGATTCGCGCAAGTGGCACCCCCGCCTGGGATGAAGCCGTGCAGCGGGCAGTCTGGGCTGCAAGTCCACTGCCAAAGCGTAAAGACGGGACAGTCGCGCGGGTATTGGAACTTGCCTTTCGTCCAAAAGAAGACCGCTGACTATAATCAGGCGATATGAAAATCGCGGCTGCTTTTGGTTGTCTTCTTTCGCTGATCGCTGGCGTTGCCCAGGCCCAGGCACCGCTGCGGATCGATATCACCGGGGTTGGCTCGCGTCAGATTCCGGTCGCTGTCGCACCCTTTGATGCACCCGAGCCCGCAAGAAACTTCTCGCGCACCATCACTGATGTGATCCGGGCCAATCTCGCCCGAAGCGGCGTTATCGCGATTGTGGATGCCGGCGTGCCGCAGCCCACGCTCAACGAGCGCAGCCCAATGGAGCCGCTGTTTCCCGAATGGCGTCAGAAGGGCGCCGAGGCGCTGGTGATTGGCAGCACTGCGTTGTCTGCCGACAGTCGACTCGAGTCACGCTTTATTCTTCTAGATACCGCGCGCAACGCAAGCCTCGGCGGCCTTGCGATTTCTGCACCCGCCTCCGAGCTAGAGGCACGGCGCACTGCCCATCGCATTTCAGATTTTATTTACGAAAAGCTAACTGGTGAGCCCGGATTCTTTGCTACCCGGCTCGCGTTTGTTCGCCGCGATGACGCGGTCTACAGCCTGGTGATCTCCGATGCGGATGGTCAGAACACCCAAATTGCGCTGCGCTCTAAAGAGCCCATTATTTCTCTGACCTGGTCGCCGGATGGAACGCGGCTGGCCTATGTCTCCTTCGAAGAGCGCAATGGCATCAATAAGCCGATCGTCTATGTGCACACGCTGGCAACAGGCCGCCGGGCCATCATCGCCAACGAACGCGGCAGCAACAGCGCGCCTGCATGGTCACCGGATGGAAATCGTCTTGCCGTGGTGCTGACCCGGGATGGCAACTCGCAAATCTACATCGTGAATGCTGACGGCAGCGGACTGCGTCGGCTGTCGCGATCCTCCGGGATTGATACCGAGCCCACTTTTACTCCGGATGGAAAAGAAATTTTCTTTACCTCCGATCGCGGCGGATCGGCGCAGGTCTATCGGGTTTCGGTTGAAGGGGGCGAGGCACGCCGCGTCACTTTCGGTGGGCCATTTAATGCCCGGCCTCAAATCAGCCCCGACGGAAAAAGTCTTGCCTACATTACACGACGCGAAAAATTATTTCGTGTCGCCGTCATGGAACTCGCCTCACAACGCGAGACCCTCGTGAGCGAAGGCCCCAAGGATGACTCACCAAGCTTTGCACCCAACAGCAAATGGATCATCTACAGCAGCCGTGTCGGCGAGCGTGATGTGCTCTCTGCAGTGTCAATCGATGGAAAATTAAGAACCCGGCTTTCTGCAGAAGGCAGCCAGGTCAAAGGCCCCGCATGGGGCCGTTTGCCTTAGTCAAACACGCGCAGCCATGTCTTTCTGGCTTACCGGTACAGAAAGACATGACGATCAAGGACAGTTCTATGTCAAAATTGTCCTTACAACAATAACGCTCAAGGAGGAGCTATGGCTTTGCCATTAAACTGGTTGTCCCGTGCAAGCTTAATCGCAAGCAGCTTGTCGATTGCAGTCCTGGCAGGCTGCGCCTCGCAGGTGCCACTGGAAGATAAGAAACCTGCTGCCGTAGCCCCGGCACCCTCAGCAGCACCCGCGGAAGATCCTGCTGCTGCAGCCCGCGCCCGCGAAATCGCTGCAGCCCGCGCTGCGCTTGAGAAAGTAAAACCCAGCATCTACTTTGACTACGACCGCTTTGAAGTGAAATCTGAGTATCAGGCAACACTGACAGCGTTCTCCAACTACCTAAGAGTTGACAGCAAGGCGCGGCTCGTCATCGAAGGCAATGCCGATGAGCGTGGCACTGCCGAGTACAACTTAGCACTGGGACAAAAACGCGCCGAAGCGGTCGCGAAGGCACTGGGTGTGATGGGCGTTGCCGGTAATCGCGCTGAAGCGGTCAGCAACGGTGAAGAAAAGCCGCGTGCTAAAGGATCCAATGAGGCCGCATGGACAGAGAACCGCCGCGCAGATCTCATCCTTAAATAATATCGGCGAATGCGCTTGATGTTTTTTAAAGCAGTGGCCGCCTCGGTATCGAGTGCGGCCATTTTCTTGTGTGTAGGATTCAGTCTTTTTTCGGCAACAGGGCCGGCCGCCGCGATCTTCTCCGACGATGAAGCACGCCGGGCCATCATTGATCTGAGAACCCGCCTGGAGACCCTCGAATCCAGACTGGCCGAGCGCATCGCAGAGCTTGAGCGTAATCTTCAGGCCTCCTCCCGCACCCAGCTCCAGTTGTTAAACGAAAACGAAAGGCTGAGGTCTGAGGTCGCCCGGCTGCGGGGCACCGTCGAGGAAGCCAATCAAAATCTCAATACCGGAAAATCTCAGCAAAAAGATCTGTATGGCGATCTTGACCAGAGGCTAAAACAAATCGAACCGGTTTTGGTCACGGTTGATAAAACATCAATCGAAGTCAGCCGCGGCGAAAAAACACGATTTGATGAAGTCCGCGATGCGCTCAAAGCCGGTGAGTTTGCCAAGACAATTGCGGCCTCGGATGCGTTTCAGCAGGCCTATCCTTATTCGCGCCTATCCGCTGATGTGCTGCTGATCAAGGGCTCGGCCTTTTACGCCGACAAAAACTACAAGGCAGCGATCGCGGCCCGACAGGAGTTTCTGGACCGCTATCCCAATCATCCCGCCCGGCCGCAGGTCACGCTCAACCTCGCCGCTGCCCAGGCAGAGTCGGGCAATCCGAACACCGCCCGAGGAATCTTAGAGGGCCTAATCAAGGCCTATCCCAACTCTCCCGCTGCAGCTGATGCCAAGGAGCGTCTGAAATCATTGCGGCCGGGGACGGCTGCCAAGCCTGCGCCCAAAGCAGCCCCATCAAAGTAAACTTTGGGGATGATTGACCCCGAAGAACTCGATCGACTGGAACTGACCGTCGTGCTGAGCGGCCTGGCCATCGGCCTAGTGCTGGGATGGATATCGCGTTTTAGTAATTTCTGCACCCTCGGTGCGATCTCGGACTGGTATTCCAGCGGCGATCGATCCCGGCTTCGCATGTGGCTGCTGGCCGTCGCGGTGGCGATCGTCGGAACGCAGTCCCTCATTACGGCAGACCTCATTGTCGTAAAGGACGCGTTTTACACAGCCCCCCGATTTTTCTGGCTCTCCTATCTGGTCGGCGGGCTCCTGTTTGGTTTTGGCATGGTGCTGTCTTCGGGCTGCGGCGGCCGAAATCTTGTTCGAATCGGCGGCGGAAGCCTCAAAGCAGTGGTCGTATTTGTTGTGATGGCGATCTTCGCCTACATGACCATGCGGGGAATTTTTGGTGTTCTGCGTGTCAGCACGCTTGAGCAGATCACCATCACTTTCGCAACACGGCAGGACCTGCCTAGCCTACTCGGTGCGCCCAGCACCATCGTGACACCAATACTTGCTATTGCATTGCTCAGCTTTATTTTTTTGAATCAGGAGCTTCGCCGCCAGCCACGACTCATCGTGGGTGGAATCGTGATTGGCTTACTGGTTGTTGCCGGATGGATCACGACCGGCAACATCGGATTTATTGAAGAGGATCCCAATACGCTGGAGGCCCGATTCCTCGCCACCAATACCCGGGGTATTGAATCGCTGACCTTTGTTGCGCCACTCGCGTACTGGCTGGATCTGATGATGTTCTGGAGTGATACATCACGGGGCTGGACGTTCAGCATTGCCACGGTCTGCGGCGTTGTGCTGGGCGCAATGGTTCATGCGATCGGCTCCAAAACATTTCGATGGGAAGGCTTTGTCGATCGGGCAGACCTGGCCCGACACCTGATGGGCGCAGCGCTAATGGGGATCGGCGGCGTGACCGCCTTCGGCTGCACAATCGGCCAGGGCATCACCGGACTGTCGCTACTCGCGCTTGGAAGCGTGGTGGCCACGGCTGCGATTATCGCCGGGGGATGGCTGGGCCTGCGTTGGCTGGAGCGCCATGCATAGGGCCTTGAAATCCGCTAAAATCTCAGGCTTTACACGATGAAGGCGGTCCCGCTTTCGTCTTCCCCGCGGGTTGTTAGCTCAGTCGGTAGAGCAGCGGACTTTTAATCCGTTGGTCGCAGGTTCAAATCCTGCACAACCCACCATTGATCACCGAGCCGTAGAGCCGTCGTTGATCGCGCAATCACCACCATTTGCACTATCGTTTGTCTCTTTGAATCTCTTTGCGCCAGCATGGTGTGCTCTAATTTAAAACAATGAAATCTATCGTCGCCATCGAAGAACTGCGGTTTTCCTGGCCATCCGGTCCGCCCATTTTGGAGATCCCGCAATTTCAACTGGCGCAGGGTGAACGGCTGCTGGTTCAGGGGCCATCTGGCATTGGCAAGACCAGTCTATTGAGTTTGATCTCAGGAATTATTCGGCCCAATGCCCGCTCGTTTAATGTGTTGGGCGAGGATCTCCTCAGACAATCTGCTGCTGCCCGCGATCGACTCCGCGGTACGCAGATGGGCGTGATCTTTCAGCAATTCAATCTGCTGCCATACCTCTCGGTGCTGCAAAATGTACTTTTGCCGACACAGCTTTTTGCACGACGCGAAAAACGCTGTGTTGCCCAGGACACCTCTGCGCAGGCCCAGGCAATGCGGCTACTAGAGGCCTTGGGCCTGCCAGCCGCCATCTGGCATCGGCCCAGCCATCAGCTCTCGGTTGGCCAGCAGCAGCGGGTCGCAGCGGCCCGGGCTTTAATTGGCGCTCCCGATCTAATTCTCGCTGATGAGCCAACATCGGCCCTTGACGAAGACCGACAGCAGGAATTCATGCATCTGCTGATGGAGCAGGTCCAGCTCACGGGTGCGGCCTGTATTTTTGTGAGCCACCAACGCGCGTTGAATCAATTTTTCGATCGCGCAATCAATCTCACAATGGTGAACCAGGCCAAGAGAAAAACGGCATGAGCGCTTGGGGTTTCAGCAGCCTCACGCTCGCAGGCCGCAGTGCCTGGGCGCGCAGAGGGCCGCTTTCACTATTGGTCACAGCAATTGCTGTTTCGGTGGCTATGGTGCTTGCTGTCATGCAACTGCGAGAAGATGCCCGCGACAGCTTTTCCAATGCCATTAGCGGTGTGGACCTGATCGCCGGATCCCGAACCAGCCCCAGCAACCTGCTGCTGTACTCAGTGTTTCATTTGGGGCAGCCGGTCCGCAGCATGTCTTATGGCCATGTGGACGCCATCGTCAAGCTGCCCTCAGTGGCATGGGCAGTGCCGCTTCAGTTGGGCGATCACTTTCGGGGGTTTCCGGTGGTGGGCACAACGCCCATGTTTTTTTCTAAAGTGGGTGGGCCATCGGGCCTGGGATTTTCAAGTGGCGGCCCCTTTGCGAAGCTTTTCGATGTCGTGATTGGCGCTGAGGTTGCCGCAAAGTCGGGGCTGTCCGTTGGTAGCAGTATTACCCTTACACACGGGGCCAACGACAACTTGGCTGAAGATCATTCCGACACGCCTTTTTCCATAACCGGCGTGCTACGCAGAACAGGGTCGCCAATTGACCGATCGGTGCTGATCTCACTAGCGGGCTTTGAGGCCATGCACATCGGCTGGGAATTCGGCTCAAAGCCCAAGCAGGCGGCTTCGGCGATACCCTCGGACCCCTTGCGGCTTGAGCCCTCACAAGTCACAGCAGTCTTAATCGGCCTTGAGTCAAGGACCCAGGTCTTTTCTGCCCGGCGCGCAATCGAATCGCTGGGAGCGGGCACGCTCATGGCCATTTTGCCGGGCGTGACCCTTGATGAGCTCTGGCAGGCCTTCGGCGTAATTGAGGCCACGTTATCGGTCCTCGGCTGGCTTGTTCTCGCCTCTGCGCTACTGGGAATTTGCGCAACACTGCTGCTCTCGATTGCATCACGGCGCAAAGAATTTGCCGTGCTTCGGGCGCTGGGGCTCAGTCCAGCGGGAATCACAAGGCTGATTCTCCTTGAGTCTTTGTGGGTCAGCCTCGCAGGAATTGCGATCGGCTGGATAATGCTGCAAATTATGATTGCGATACTCGGTCCCTGGGCCGCCCAAGAATTTGGGATATTTCTGCAATTGCGGCCGCTTGATTCACAGGGCTGGCTTGCTCTTGGCTCAGTGCTTGGGCTCACTCTTTTGGCGAGCCTGTTGCCGGCCTTAAAGGCAATGCGTTACTCGCTGCATGATGGCCTGCATCCCCCCTCCGTATAAGTCATCCATGATCCGGCCATGACCGAAAGATTTCACCACTTTTTATCGCTGATTTTTGTCGCTGCCTTTGTCAGCCTGCAGGCCTTGTCTGCCTCCGCCCAGCCCGCAGCCTCCGTTAAAACCATCACCTGGGATGATCTCCTGCCCACCCACTGGGCCAACGAGATCAAGCTTCAGATGGCGGCAGTAGGTCGCCTGGGATTTTTAGTCGATGGCTCGGAGCAGGCCAACGAGGCCATGCAGCAGCTTCGAAAGAAATGGGACAACGCACCGATTGATCCAACCCACATCAACTCCGCCATCCGTATTGCGGGATATGTTGTCTCGCTAGATGCAAACCGCAAACAGATCTCAGAATTTCTTCTCGTACCTTATTTCGGGGCCTGCATTCACCTACCACCGCCACCGGCAAACCAGATCATTCTGGTGAGATTGAAAACACCGATATCCAAGCTCGCCTCAATGGACACAGTCTGGGTCCAGGGAATGCTTCGTGAAGCACGGGTGGATACAGGCCTTGCCGTCACAGGCTACACCCTAGAAGGCTCAATCAGCGAACCGTATACCGCAAAGAATCCTTCGCGATCGAAGTAGGCGCCGCGAATCAATCTGCCGCTGCTCACAGCAGCCTATCGTGGCTCTAGGCGAAAAAGTTTTCCGTCCGGCGCATCGGTGAGCAAATAAATCAATCCGTCTGGCCCGATGCGTACATCGCGAATACGGCCAATCTGATTCACCAAAAGCCGCTCCTCAGCAACAATTCGCTCGCCATCAAGCACAAGACGCACCAGCGACTGGCCCCGAAGGGCGCCCACGAACAGGCTGCCGTTCCACTGAGGAAATGCTTTTCCGAAATAAAAAGCCATCCCTGATGGCGCAATCGATGGTGTCCAGACATGCAAGGGCTGCTCCATTCCCGCTTTCTGGGTGCCTTCTCCGATGCGAGTGCCCGTCACATAGTTAGCGCCGTAGGTGATGGTCGGCCAGCCGTAATTGCGGCCGCTACGAATGATATTGACCTCATCACCGCCCTGCGGCCCGTGCTCGTGGGCCCACAACTCACCGGTCACTGGATGGATCGCAGCCCCTTGAATGTTGCGATTTCCTCGGCTGAAGGCTTCGGCCATGAGGCCCGGACGGCCGCGAAACGGGTTGTCAGCCGGAATTCGCCCGTCATCGTGAAGCCGTATCACCGAGCCAGCATGGTCATTGGACCTCTGGGCGCGTTCCTCTTCACCACGGTCACCAAGGGTGAGATACAGCATTGCCTGACGATCAAACACGATGCGGCCCCCAAAGTGCCGCCCACCACGAGATTTCGGCTGCATAGAAAAAAGCCGCTCGCTGTCGATCAGACGATCCTCTTTTATACGCGCGCGGATAAGTGCGGTCCCGCTTCCCGCAGCCCTCGGACCCTCTGTGTAGGAGAGGTAAATCCAGCCGTTTTTCGTAAATTCCGGGTGAACCGCGATGTCCAGCAGGCCGCCCTGGCCCTCGACCACCAGGGTGTTGGGCAGGCCCGCTATCGGGGGCGAGAGTCGCGAAAAATCACGCGATAATTTTCGCAGATTTCCCTCGCGCTCTGTAATCAAGATCTCACCCGAGGGCAGCCACGCCAGCCCCCACGGGTGCGCAAGCCCATCAGCAAGTAGTCGAACGGAAAACCCGCTAGCCGCAGCCGCTGGCCGCATTAGATCTTTTGATTGTGTTGTTGCGACTGCCGGCGAAGCGCCCGTCAGCGATAGCGCGAGGCCAGCCATGCTAAGAATAGCGATGGCCCAGCGGTTCAGCAGCCCTAAAATAAAGCTCAATGATCGAATCATGGTTTTATAATCATTTCTAACGAATCAATAATTTGATTTTTTCATATGGGCAGCCCCTCCGACCAAAGCCCGCACACGGAAAGTAGGCATCGTACCCATCGCCGGCAGGCAGTCGCCAGCGTAATCCTGGCGGCGCTTTGCCCAGCAGCCATTGCCCAGAAAATCCCACTCGCGATTGGCCAGCAGTTTCAACCGCCAGCGCTGACCCTGCTCGATGGCAGTCCAGTGGACTGGCAACGCCTGCAGGGCAATCTCCTCGTCGTTGAATTCTGGGCATCCTGGTGCCCTTTTTGTGCGCGACAAAACCCGCTTTTGGATCGCTTCTATCGCGAGCATCAGTCCCTCGGTCTCGAAGTCATCACAATTAGTCTTGATAAAACCAAAGACGCTGCACTGGCTTATATGAAAAAAGGGGGCTACGCTTTTAAAGCCGCCATGGCCACCGAGGCCTGGACCGCGATTTATCGCCAGCGCCAAGGCCTGCCGCAGGTTTTTGTCATTGATCGCCGCGGCCGGATTGTGGCCATCGAGGTACGAGAGATGATGGAGGAAGATATTCGAGAGCTCGCCAGGTTCCTATAAGCAGGCCGCAACATGATTTAAAGCTGCAGAGAAAAAGCAGTGATCCTGCCTGACTTCCAGTGGACGCCGCTCGATTCAGAAACCGCATGCCAGTGATGAGCCTGAGAATCCGAGGGCTCGGAAGCGATGGTGTGAATCATGTCAGCATCAGTGCTTTCACCTCGGGTCTGGGGCGTGCCATAAAACAGTGTCGGTGAATGCCCATCACTGGAGAACCGAAAAGCCCAGACCTCCTGCCCATCGGTAACGGCCAGCGATAGGCGAAGCGGCTCATCAACGCCAGAGCGCTGCATCACACTAAGCACTTGCCCACAGGCCTGCTCTATTGCTCGACGCGGATCATCAATCAAGCCGCTGCTTAACGCGACAAGAAAGAGTGCCTCACTATCAGTGGTGCCCTGCCGATGATGATAAAGATCATGGTGAATCAAAGACTCAATTTCTTTACGGCAGGATGACCACCCCCCAATTTTTCCATTGTGCATTAATGCCCAATTCTTGTAAGTAAAGGGATGGCAATTGGTGCGCGTTACAGCAGTCCCCGTGGAGGCCCGCACATGCGCGAAAAATAGCCGGGACTGAATTTGAGAGGCAAGCGAGCGAAGGTTGCTGTCATTCCAGGCTGGCAGGATATCCTTGAAAAGCCCTGGGGCGGTGCGTTTTCCATACCAAGCCACGCCGAAGCCGTCACCGTTGGTAACCCACTCGGAATGTTTCGCTGAAAGACTCTGATGGATGATGGAGTTTTCCTGATGGAAAATGAGATCTTCTAAGAAAATATCTGGACCTGCATAGGCAACCCATCGACACATGAATATCCCCTTTGACCCACTGGCTGCGCATCAAAATAGCCTGGCCGCTCTGCATCAGCAAGACTGCAGTGCAACAATCTCCTCTGTGCGCCCCAACGGCTGGCCTGTCGTCATCCTCGGGCAGCCGGCGGACTCCTGATCATGCGTCTTTTGGCGGTATTGGCAATATTGCTGATGGCGGGATGTGTTGCCCGAACCCAGGAGTATCACTGCAAACAAGATCTCAACATTGCAGAAACATTCGAACTCAAGATTACGCCAACCTCACTGACTTACCGAGGGCGCATATTTGGCTTTAAAGAGGAGGCTGGCCCGCTGCGTCGCTATCGCGATAAAAATCAAGAAAACGAAATCGAATTCAACCCAATGGATGGCCGACTCAACCTGCGCGGAGCCTCTGACAGTCTCGGCTGGAGCTGTACGCGTTACGAAGGCATCAAATAACGCTACAAACTGTCGGTCCGATAGAGATCGATCAGTACCTGCCGTATCGGCTCAGGAATGGGGGCCGGACGCTGACTACGCCGATCGACATAAACATGAACAAAGTTCCCTACTGCTGACGCTTGTCGGTCTTCGTTACAAAAAATACCGATCTCATATCGGACACTACTGGATCCAATATGGCGCGTGCAGACGCCCACATGCACTAGATCTGGAAAAGCAATCGGCGAAAAATACTTGCATTGAGTCTCAACAACCAGTCCAACTACGGGGCTATCCGCAATCTTCAGCACGCCCCGATCCACAAGAATTTTATTGACCGCGGTATCAAAAAACGCGTAATAAGTAACATTGTTGACGTGCTGATAGACATCATTGTCATGCCAGCGGGTCTGTATCGACTCAAATGCGCGAAAGTCGGTACGCCTCGGGGGTGGGCTTTTGGGGGCGCTCATTTAGGCCTGCCGTAATGAATCATGCATGGGGTGTCGCTCGAGCATTTTCACTAAGCCATGAATCGCTCGATGGGTGGGTACGCTGATGCCATGCCGGTGGGCAATCTCAACGACGACTCCATTAAGATAATCGATCTCGGTGGGCTTTCCGCGTGCAAGGTCCTGAGCAGTTGAAGACCGCTGGCCTGGCATGGTCTGCGCAATGGTCTGGTTTGCAAGGGCGGCCTCCTCGGGACTCAGATCAACCCCTTCCGCCTGAGCGACCTGAATGAATTCCGCAGTCAGGGCCTCAATCAGCGATTGAATTTGCGGCACTTGGACCATCTTGCCATAGGGAATCTGGCCAAGTGCTGATATTCCGTTATAAGTGCAATTCACAAGAAACTTTTTCCAGAGGGCGCGCTTGATCTCCGGTGATACAGCGCAGGGGATTCCAGCAGACTCAAATACCCTGGCAATCATACGCAGCGAATCTTCCGATGGAGATGACGAGCTGGACTCAGGATCCCCGATCACCAACTCGCCGCGGCCGAAGTGCTTTACCCGTCCTGGGCCCTGCATGCCTACCGCAACATAGACCACTGCAGGGAATGCGGTTTGCACAATATAAGGCCGAAGCCGCGCGCAATTATCCACACCATTTTGTAGGCTCAGGATCAATGCATCGGGACGCAAGACGGTTGAGAGTGTCTTGGCGACGGCAACGGTATCTGCAGATTTCACGGCTAAAAGGATCAAATCGGCATTGGCCGCATCACTCACCGCTACGGATGCCCTCACGGGTATTGCACCGCAAGAGTCTTGTGAGTCGATCCAAAGCCCATCGCGGTTGATCGCATCGACATGCGAGGGCCGCCCAATGAGCGTCACTGGGTGGCCCGCCTGGGCAAGTCGGCCCCCAAAAAAGCAGCCGACCGCTCCTGCCCCCACCACCGCAATCTCTGGTCGCTGCGACAGCATCTTCCCCTCCCTCACCTACTCATCTTATACTGACTGGCCTATTTATCTAAAGCCAGAAAAAACGCCGATGCGCCACTTGCTGAGCCTGATGTTGTTTGCCCTCGCAGCGCCAGCAATCGCTGGGCAATGGTCCGCCTTCGATAAGGGGCCAAACTACGAAATTTATATTGATCTGCAGTCCATTCGGCCACTCGGTGATGCGACGGTCCGATTCCAGACTGTGACCAACTACGAAAGCGTAATGCGTTATGAGCGGCTCTGGTACCGATCGATGACGTTGACGCGAATTATCGATTGCAAGCGGCAGCAATTCAAAATTGAATCGGCCTCAATCTATTCAAAGTTTTTTGCCGAGGGCCAGTATCTTCTCAATCCACGGCTACCCCAGGAGAGCAGAATTATTCCGGTGAATTCTGCGGTGGAGCGGTTGGCGGGCCTTCTGTGCAGTCAGTACAGCCCGCCAGAAAAAAAGAAATCGCAGACTTAAATCATTAGGCAGATTTCACGAGATTCAGTCCCGCCTTTCCTGCAGATTCCACGTTTTGCTCAGCCACCGCAATTGCCTGTCGGGTCGCCTTGGTCGCGGTCTGATAGGCTTGTCCCGCAACATTCCACGCTGACCGAGCCAGCGCCACACCACTCTCGGATCCGGCTGGCGCATATTTTGAAAACTGCTCAATGGCATTGTGAACGCGCTCGCCCAAATCGCTCATCTGTGCTTCGCTCACCCTGGACCAGGCCTTGGCAGTTTCAATTCCGATGCCACAAAGCGCACTCCCTAGGGCAGTCATGCTCTCTAGCGAGAAATTTAACCAATCGGCTTGCACCTTTGCCAGATCCTGCGGGTTTTTTGACATGGTCAGGGCTTTGGCACTCTCCGCACCATGCTGGGTTGCATCACGAGCAATCTTTAAATGCAGCTGCGCCATTTTTTCGATACCCTTCATGGATGCGGCGGATACTTCCATCATATTCTGAGCCGCTGATTTCATTGCGGTCTCGATAAACTGGGGGCTTGAATCAGCCATGTTGTTCTCCAAAAAGAAAAATGCAAAGTGTAAAAGCGTGACTGAGTCTATTGGACAGAGTCAAGCCCAACTCCACGGACCGGGTGTGATTTAAGGTGATGACAAGTCATCGGAACCCGCTCGATGCGGGCGCAAGCGGACTAATGGTGGTGTTGTGCCTAATCTGGGGGCTAGCCCAGGTCATACTGAAGATGGCGGCGACAGATATCTCACCGTTAATGCAGATTGCGCTTCGCTCTGGCGTAGCCGCTGTTCTCGTGGTGTTCCTCATGTTCATTCGGCGCGAGGGACTTTCCATTCAAGATGGCACATGGCGACCTGGCCTCCTCGTGGCAGGATTATTTGCTCTTGAATTTTTTCTCATCGGCGAGGGTCTTCGCTATACATCGGCCTCCCATATGACGGTTCTGTTGTACACCGCACCAATTTTTGCTGCCCTTGGACTGCATCTGCTCATGCCCAGTGAGCGGCTAAGTCGAGCTCAATGGTTTGGGATCGGACTCGCGTTCACAGGAGTCGCAATCGCTTTTCTTTTAAGACCAAATTACATCGAGCAAAATATCAGCAGTACCGACCTACTTTACGGAGATCTTCTCTCGATTGGCGCCGGAATCGCATGGGCCGCCACTACAGTGGCCGTCCGCTGCTCAAGACTCGCACAGGTTTCCGCAGCACAAACACTGCTGTATCAGCTGGCTGGAGCTTTTTTTCTACTGACAGCAGCAGCATTTTTGCTCGAACAAACCACTATTGAATTCACTGCACTCACATGGGGCAGTCTGATTTTTCAATCGCTCGTTGTCTGCTTTGCAAGCTATCTCGCCTGGTTTTGGCTGCTCAAGCACTACAGTGCATCACAGCTGGGAGTGTTTTCCTTTCTCACGCCAATTTTTGGGGTAGCACTCGGAGTCAGTCTGCTGGGGGAGCAGCTGGAAATCAGTTTCATTATTGGCGCAGCTTTTGTCATCGTCGGACTTATCCTGGTGAGCGCCTCTGGATGGCTAAAGCATCAAATCACCCGAAAATAATCAGGCTGAGGCGTCATAGGCCTGAAGCTTTCTTCGGCTTAAAAACGTTTGAATTAATCTAAGGATTGCGTAATTCAACCAGCCGACGGCCAAAGCGCCCAAAACCCAAAATGGCGCAATCGCAGCCGATGGGCGAACAATTTGAGTTGTGCGGCTCCGAATGGTTTTTGATCGAGCCGCGCGGCCAGCAGCCGGCAGGCCATCTCATCGAGCTGCGCGCACTCCCAATCACCCGCCATATAGGACTCTCCAAAGCCCAACGATCCGCTGTTTGCAATCACCGAAAAGACACGCGAATTCCGAACCTCGATATCAAATGGCTGGCGGCCGTTAAACTCAATGCCGGCCTGAAGAAAAAGCGCCCGAACAGCGTCCTGCGGCCCGGATGAGGATTGCGGGCGCAACGTATTTAACGACGATGAACGCGAGGCTAAATGTTCCATTGCGCGACTATCAGCCCATCGTGGCTATTTTTAGGCCTCGCGCAGTGTGGTTCTTGGCCCCCCAAAAAAACAGGCCCCGAATTCGGGGCCTGTCGGGTTGCTCGCCGGGCTAGGGCTTACTTACTGCCGCGGTTGAAATGATTCGCAACCAATGTCACCGCAACTGCCGCCCAGATCACCAAAATTACTTGCCAAACTTCCATGTCTTACCAACCTTTCTCAGAGGGCATCAGCTCGTGGGGCTGATTATTCAGTGGACTCCCTGGCATTTCTTTTTTTTCACAAGCGGGGCCATACACACCAGTGTGGCCACAAGCAGGATGAGCTCAATGATATACACAACGACATATCCCGTCGCGGCACCGGCGAATTCCCTGCCGAGAAAGGAGCTTACATCCCCCATCGCCACCACCAAATCCCGCACCACTCCCCCGATCGCCATGGCGAGTCCTGCCGCAGTCGCCTGCACGGCCCCCCAGGCCCCCAGAGCCAGGCCGACCTGCTCTTTTGGGGCGCTTTGCATGGTGGCCGTAAGCGTTCCATGGCCGAAAAGCCCCGCCCCGAGTCCGATCAGAAACGTGCCGGCGGTAAAGATCGGCGCGGACTGGGCGGGTGCCGCCGCAATCACTGCGAGAAACGCCGGTACGCCCACCAGTGCTCCTGCACCGGCCATTCGGTAGGGATCTGCACCGCGGCCCAAGACCCGAGAAGCAAACCAAAATCCAATCAAACTTCCGATGGCCAGTGTTGCAGTCAGCAGCGTCGTGGCGCTGACACTTAAGCCAAGAACTTCGCCGCCGTAGGGCTCAAGTAAAACATCCTCCATTGTGAACGCCATAGTGCCCAGGCCGACTACAGTAAGACGCCGAAGCGCTGCTGGTCCTTGTGTAAAAGTCCGCCACGAATCCATAAACGACGGATCGGGAATCGCAGAACGCTTGCGATTACGATCTCTGGCCTCCTGCTTCCACATGGCGGTCACGTTCAGAATGATGGTCAGCACCGCTGCGCCCTGAATCACTTGAATGAGTCGGCCTGGACTGTAATCTTCAAGCAACGCACCAAAGGCCAAGGCGCTCACGACCATGCCCGCCAATAACGTGACATACATGAGGCCCACCACCTTAGGCTGTGATTCCTGCGGAACCAGGTCAGTTGCAAGCGCAAGCCCAACAGTCTGCACCGTGTGCAGGCCTGCACCGACCAACAAAAATGCGATGGCCGCGCCCAGATGCCCCACCCAGATCGGCGCATGCGCTGCCTGACCCGCACCAGCCAGGACCAAGAGCGCAAACGGCATCACAGCGAAACCACCGAACTGCAGCATCGTACCCATCCAGAGAAAAGGCACCCGACGCCAGCCGAGTTCGGAGCGATGAATATCCGATTTAAAGCCGATTAAAGCACGCAGCGGCGCGAACACGATGGGCAACGCCACCATGATCGATACGATCGAGGCTGGCACCTTCAGTTCAACAATCATGACGCGATTTAAGGTTCCGATGAGCAGTACCAGCGCCATGCCCACCGAGATTTGAAACAGCGACAGCCTCAGCAGTCTTGATAGCGGCAAATCAGGAGTCGCCGCATCTGCAAAAGGAAGAAACCTTGACCCCATAGAGGTCCAGGTCTGAACGAGCGATCGGCTAAAGCGATTCACGATTTGTGCATTTTAGGCAAGGGCTTCAAATACTGCTTCCATGACAGCGCATAACAAAAGAAAAGGGTCCCGAAGCCATGAACTCCGGAACCCTTTTGTAGCGAAGCCGAGGGAGTGGCTGCGCTACTTCTTGACGGCCGGCTGCGCCGCCACCGTTTTTTGACCACCTTGCAGGAAGTCTTTTACCCATGTGGTGTTTGTCACGAGTGCGACATGGACTGCAAATGAGCCAATCGCAACAGCGGACAGGAACAGGGGGATCCCAACCGACGGCTTGACCACGCACCAGATTTTTCCGTAAATCATGATCCGCTCCTTTTAATGCAACCAGGGTGAATAGATATAAGCCAGCAGATGTGCGAGTACTGCGATCATCCCGAAAATCTGCGTACCCTGAATCAGATTGCGGTGAATCTCCTCTGATTCAGCTTCAGTAAGGCCTGTGGGCCATACTTTGTTTGGGTCTGCCATAGCATTTCTCCTTTGAAAGACCTCTTCTTCGTGCTGAACCCGCACGGGGGCTGTCATGACAACGACGGCCGGAGAATCCAACGCCGTCAAACCCGCGATGGGTCTGGATGTCATTTTACGCTGACACATTTAAATGTCAAAGAAAACTGACAGTCTGTTTAGGACAGGCACTTCCCCTTCTGATTTGCAAACGCGAATGATTCGCATTAATATTGTTTCATTCTGTACTCTGTAATCGCAGTGGCAGGTCCGCCCTGCGGTGCCGGCCCCTAAAAAGCGAAGGAGAAACGAAATGACAGTCAGTCTCGATCTTGGCCGGCGTGTCCTGGGCGGCGCCATGATGGCGACCTTGCTCACGCTCTTGTGGCTACAAAGCCCCGCGGTCCGGGCCCAACAGAAAGAGCGCGCAGTCAATCTCTACTCCTCGCGACACTACTCGAGTGACCAGGAGCTTTACGACAGCTTTACCCGCCAGACAGGAATCAAGGTCAATCAGATTCAGGCAGGCGATGAGGCGCTGCTTGAACGACTCAAAAGTGAGGGCAAGGCCTCGCCCGCCGATGTCATTCTTCTGGCCGATGCCGCCCGGCTCTGGAAGGCACAAAACGAAGGGCTGCTTCAGCCTGCCAACTCCGCGCTCCTGAGAACCGCGATACCCCAAGAATTTCAAGCCGACCAGCTCTGGTTCGGGCTCACCACTCGGGCCCGCCTGATCGTCTTTGACTCCGCAAAACTAAAGGCCGAACAGGTCCAGCGCTACGAGGATCTCGCAAACCCTGTATTAAAGGGCAAGGTCTGCACGCGGTCTGGCACTCACCCTTACATGCTTTCACTGCTTGCCTCCATCATTGCCCACCAGGGCGAACAAAAGGCAGAAGCCTGGGCGAAAGGTGTTGTGGCCAACCTGGCGCGCACCCCCCGAGGTGGTGATACCGACCAGATCAAAGGCGTGATCTCTGGTGAATGCACCGTCGCACTCACCAATTCCTACTATTTGGTTCGACTTTTGAAATCTCCAAAGGCGGAGGAACGTGAGTCGGCAGCCCGGCTGGGTGTTGTCTGGCCCAATCAGATGAACTCAGGCACCCACATCAACATCAGCGGGGGTGGCATTGCCCGATATGCGCCTCACCCTGAGGAGGCCAGGCGATTTCTGGAATTCCTTGCCTCACCGGCTGCCCAGGCCCAGCTGGCCAATTCCAATAACGAGTGGCCTGTTGTCCGCAATGTGCCAATCAGTAACCCTGAGTTAACCCGGTTGGGCCAATTTAAGGCAGAAAAGCTCTCGGTCTCGGACTTTGGAAAGCACCAGCCTGCAGCAGCGCGCATCATCGATCGGGCAGGTTGGCGTTAGCCGGAGGCCTGTCTCGGCTGCCTGACTCTCAGGCCGTCAGTCTAGGCTTTTTTCAGTATTGACCCTTGTCCCCCGAGTGCGGCAGGGGTACTCTTCGGGGGGGCTTAGACCAACCGCCGATCCAGCACACCATGACCAACGTCCAACTCTCCGAAGCTGACATCGCAGCGATCAGTGGGCTGTTGAAATCTGCCCGAGAAAGCCGGGGGGATAACTTGGCCGAGGCGGCCTTTAAGATCGCACTCTCACCCTCACAACTTCGTGCAATTGAGGCGGGAGACCTGCGGCCGTTTTACAGCACCGGCTACTATTTGCAAGCAGTAGAGCGCTACGCCAGTTACTTGGGCATTGCGCTGCCCGCTCGAGAGCCGCCCGTCGCAGAGGTCCCTGCCGTAGAGGTCCCTGCCGTAGAGGTCCCAGAGATAATCGCGCAAGAAGCGACAAGATCGGAGGCTGTACCCTCTGATGCCGTAACCGCTGATGCACCACCAGCAGCAGAGGCGTCATCAATGACATCCACAGCGGTTGCACCAGAATCACAAACAACGGAAATCTCCGAGCCGCCCAGTGAACGTGAATCCAAAACATTTCCGTGGGGTTGGGTCGCCTTTGCCATTGCCGGACTGATTACGATTGGTGTGCTCAAAGAAAGCCTTGAGCCGGCTGCAGTTCCGGCGCCAATGGCGAACGAATCTGCCACTGGCAGTGCGGCCTCGAGTGAAAATAAATCAACCGATTCCGCAACTACGCCCGGCAACGGAACATCCACGCCATCGAACAGCGCATCGGCTGTATCAACCAACACATCGGCACCATCAGCAACGGCAACCCCATCATCAACAACGATCCCGCAGGCCCCCACAAGCCCTGCCCCAAAAGCCGCAGCACAAACGCCATTGACGACAACAGGCACAAGCAGTGCCGCATCCGCTGTGGCCAATACAGCTGCCGCCTCCGACGGCGTGCTGGAGGTACAAGTGTCCACCTGGGTGCAAATTGTTAAAAACAACGGCGAAAAAACCAATATCAAATTAGAGCCCGGGCAGCGCATCGAATTTCCCTCGAGCGCTACCGCAGCGGTGGTCTTTGGCCAGCCCGACAAGGCCCGAATGACCATCAAGGGAAAGCCCGTCAATCTATCGCCGTTCATCACTCAGGATTCCCCGCCAAGGGGGCTGGTCATCATCAGTCAAATTCGAGAGTGATGGGATGATCACGACACGATGCTGGACGGCCCGGCTGATGCGTGCACTCTGGCCGCTTGCACTGCTTGGATCCACCGCTGTATCAGCGAATCCCCCGCGCCCTTTCATCGCCCAGACAGTCGAACAGCGGGAGCGTTTCTGCATCGAAGAGCAACGCTTTAGCGAGCCCTGGATTCATTGGGCAAGCGCCAACCGGGCGCTCTGCGCGAGCCAATCGCAATCAGCTGCCGAAATTACTGCCTGCTTACAGACAGTCCGTCAACAACTCGATGCGCTTCACCTCGAGCATCGCGCGATTTACCTCAGCCAGATGCGATCGCTGCAGCCTGACCATCCTGTCATGCAGGGCATTCTCAATCGTCTGCACGGCCACAAGCAGGTGGCCTCGCTGGCGCTGGAGGCCGATTTAAAGCCCGCCGAGCTCGCTGCATTGAGCAGAGAAAACTGCCTGCGGCAACGCTAAAGCGGGAGCGCAGAGATGGCCCGAAGCGAGCCACGCGAAACGCTGGCCGATCAAATCAATTCGAATGGCTTTCGCCGCTGGCACGAGTACGAGTTGACGCGAAGTTTTGGCTATCTGGGGGTTGGCATGATCGGTCTCGTCGCCGGGCTCGCGCTGACCGATGGCGTGATGGAAATTCAAAACCTTCCGGATCGACTCTTTCGGATTGCGCTCAGCTTCGCAGCCCTGTGTTTCACGGGATGGTCTTGGCTGAAGTTTATTTTGATTCTGATTGTTGCGGAGAGCGTTAGCCGTCAGGCCATCTGCAATCACTGCCATCGCTATGGCCGCATTGAGATCATGGATGAGCGTTCTAGCGAAGATCTCAGCACCAAGGTGCTGACCTGCCGCTGTCAAAAATGCAGCCATATCTGGAAGATGCACTACACCCTACAATGGCGCGATGCACGCATCTGATCTCTGGATTAAAGGGGCACACCTTCGGTTAAGCCGCCAACGTCAGTGGCAGGCGCCCGGGCATGACCCAGCGGCAGAACTGCTGAAGCAGCCTGAACTTCGCGCCTCGCTTTCGCAATTTCGTACAGATTTTTTTGGCGCCAAGAAAATCAATCGCTCTGAGGGTCGGGCGGCAGGCCACTGGGCACTGCGTATCGCGGGCCTGACATCTCCACCCCCAAGTCTGCCCGGTCAGTTTGCGCCAAATGGCCAGGATCTCATGCCGAAAATATCGGCTGAGCATCAACGGACGCGTCATCTCGCCGAATCGATCCGGGTGGGCTCCTCCCAGACCTCCAGTGGCCGACCGTGCACGGACATCATTCACCTCGGTATTGGCGGAAGCGATACCGGTCCCCACTTATTGATTGACGCCCTCGGACCCATTACCCCCAGGCCAACCATACAGGCCCACTTTGTGCCAAATATTGATGGCCATGCGCTTGCGAACTGCCTCGCCCGTCTTGATCCTACCCGTACGCTTATTGTCTTGGCGAGTAAATCGTTCGAAACACTTGAGACCCTGACCAATGCGGAGATCTGTCAAACCTGGATGGCCAGTGCGGGCATCGCACAGCCGAAAGAAAATTTCTTCGCGGTCACGGCTTATCCCGACAAAGCAATCGCATGGGGAATCGCTGCCGAGCGCATTCTCTGGTTTGACGAAAGTGTTGGCGGCCGCTACTCAATCTGGGGCCCGGTATCGATTACGGCGCGCGCCGTATTGGGCAACGCCGCAGTTGATGATTTTCTAAAGGGCGGTGTGGCGATGGATGTCCATTTCGCCCAAGCGCACGATGAACAGAATCTGCCGATTCTGCTCGCACTTACCGATGCCCACAACCTGCATCAGCGGGGGATTACAAGTCTGATGGTCTCGGCGTATGACAGCCGACTGCACCTACTGCTGCCTTATCTAAATCAGCTCTGGATGGAATCCCTGGGAAAGGGGGTTGATCAGGCCGGCCAGACACTGCGGGCGCCGGCGGTCCCCATTCTTTGGGGCGATGTGGGAACAAATGCTCAGCATTCTTTTTTTCAGCTGCTGCACCAGGCGGCGATTCCAGTCGCCATCGACTTAATCGGAGTCCAAACCCCGGATCACTCATTCACTGAGAGCCACCGGGCCCTTCTGGCCAATCTCATCGCTCAGGCCCAGGCCCTCGCTGCCGGCAGGCCAGATCCCGATCCGCAAAAGAGCTGCCCAGGGGGCCATCCCGTTAATCTATTGATGCTCGAGCGCTGCAATGGGGAAGCCCTAGGCGCCTTGATTGCGCTCTGGGAGTATCGGGTAATGTGCCTTGCCGCCATTCAGCACATCAATCCATTTGATCAGTGGGGTGTTGTGTTCGGAAAATCCATTGCTCAGGCCGCCACTGCGGCGCTCAGCAGTGTGCCGGGGGTGGCTACAAACTCAGCATCCCTTGACGCAATCAGCCAGGCAATTATTGAATCTTTAAAACGATAACTGCCGCGCGCGGCGAATCACAATTCGACTCATAAGAAACATGGTGACTACTCCCAGAAGATCTCCAGCCATCATCAGCGATAGCTGCCAGGGAGCCAGATGAAAGTCCAGCTCAAGTAGGCCCCAGAAAATACCGTGCGTCACTGCATTACACGCACAGTAAATTCCAGTTAACGCCAGCAGATTCCAGAACGTAATCGGCACGCGTGCAACGCCCATGGCCTGACGCAGCACGGCATGGGCGAATATGATCGCCAAGCAGGCGGCAGCGGCATCGGCTGCGGCAAAAGAGATCGGAAGCCCATGGTAGGCCACCGACATGAAAAAACTTCCAGCCCCAATCCCAATTACGGCAGGAATCCCCGCCACCATGATCGAAATCATTCGGACAAAGGCGGGCAAATAGATCAGGGAGATTTTTCCGGGGACCACGTCAAAAACTGGACTGGCCTGCATGGTGAGCCAATGCAGCAGCGCGAACGTCCCGGCGAACCCGAGCATCCATCTGAATCCCCGCAGCAGTCGCTGCAGGCCAATTCCTGGGCTCAAGTGCCGAGCGAGTCGGCCCAAGCATTCACTCGCTTTGATAGCCGAACAAGCAGCTTTCGGGCGCGATCGGTGGGGCTGACAATCCGTCGTCGGGTATCGCGGGGATCCACTTCGAGGCTAATAAATCCCTCACGCTCCAGGATCGATAGGCATTTGTGTATCGTGGCAGGGGAAGCCACCTGAGAATTCACCACTACCGACTGTACAAACATCGACTGGCCGGGGGCATAATTCAACACAATCCACTCCAGCAGCCGCTGGCTGCGATCATCCAGGGTCTTATACTCAGGGTCAGAACTGATGACCTCGATCAACTGCCGGAGATTAATCCACGCGTTTTCTTGGTTAGTCATAAGTCGGCCCTTTTGTGCATGACGAGTCGGTGAGTAACGATCAGCGAGATGCTATCAAAAACAAGATGACTTCATTGAAAAAATACCAAGCGGGTGTAGTTCAATGGCAGAACGAAAGCTTCCCAAGCTTTAGACGAGGGTTCGATCCCCTTCACCCGCTCCAGAATTCTCAAACCCAGCGATAACCAGCGACTCAAAAAATTTATGCAACGCAGCACCTCTTTCGATTTCACCCTACAAAATGCTCAGGGAGAATCTTGTGTCGCACAAGCCTGGGCGAAGGTACAGCCAGCCATAGAAGCCTCGGAGCGCTTCGCGCTAAAGCAACAAATCCAAGCAGCATTAATTGATCGCGATGCGGTGTTAATCGCTCATTATTACGTAGACGGCGATCTGCAAGACCTGGCCCTCGAAACAGGCGGCTTTGTTGCTGACTCTCTGGAGATGGCGCGATTCGGCCGTAGTCACTCAGGTAAGACCGTGGTGGTCGCGGGCGTCCGTTTCATGGGCGAAACGGCCAAGATCCTGAGCCCGGAAAAAACCGTCCTGATGCCGGATCTTGGGGCCACCTGCTCTCTGGATCTCGGCTGCCCAGCAGATGAATTCTCGACGTTTTGTGACGCTCACCCTGATCGAACAGTGGTGGTCTACGCCAACACCAGTGCCGCTGTGAAAGCGCGGGCCGACTGGATGGTCACCAGCTCATGCGCCCTGGAAATCGTGCAGCACTTAAAAGACCGGGGGGAGAAGATTCTTTGGGCACCCGATCGGCATCTCGGCCGATACATCGAAGAGCAGACCGGTGCTGATATGGTGCTTTGGCAAGGTGACTGCATTGTCCATAACGAGTTCAAAAGCGAGGAATTGGCGATGCTCCGTCGAACGCATCCAAATGCCCGCGTGCTGGTCCACCCCGAATCGCCAGCAGGCGTCATTGCTCAGGCAGATATCGTCGGCTCGACTTCGGCGCTCCTTAAGGCGGTCATTGAAGGTGATGCGGCCACGTACATCGTTGCCACAGATAAAGGCCTATTCCATCGCATGCGGCAGCTCGCACCCGGCAAACATCTGATTGAGGCCCCCACCGCTGGCGAAAGCGCCACCTGCAAGAGCTGTGCTCAATGTCCTTGGATGGCTATGAATGGCCTGAGAGGAATCCTGCAATGCCTCACTCAGGGGAGCGGAGAAATTCAGGTGGCACCTGAGATTCAGCGGCAGGCCCACCGCTGCATCGACCGCATGCTGGAATTTACACAACAGCGATCGGGTTCCCTCAGGCAGGGTCTCGTGCCACATCTCGGAGCCGCATGAGCCCAGAGAGCTTGGCGCAGGCGCGTCAGCGCAATATCCAGGACGCACTCCAAGAAGACATTGGGCCCTGCGATTGGACTGCGCAGCTAATCGCCCCCAACACTCGGGCCGAGGCGACGCTGCGGGTACGCGAAGCAGCCACTCTCTGCGGGCAGGAGTGGTTTGCGGGCTGTATTCTGCAGCTTGACCCCGCCGCCAGCATTCGTTGGCTCTTCCAAGAAGGTGCCCGTATGCCCGCCGATACAGTCGTCTGCGAAATAACGGCCAATGCGCGGGCATTATTGACCGCAGAGCGACCCGCGATGAATTTCTTGCAACTGCTGTCGGCCACGGCAACCCAGACCCGCGCATTTGCCGATGCGATTGCAGATGCTAGCCCGAACCCGCGAGGCTGCGTGGTGCTCGATACGAGAAAAACGGTACCTGGTCTGCGCCAGGCCCAGAAATATGCGGTCCGGGTTGGCGGCGGCGAAAATCAGCGGCTCGCACTTTGGGACGGCATCCTGATTAAAGAAAACCATATTCTCGCCGCCGGGGGAATCCAGGCCGCACTGCGGGCGGCCCAGGACCTGAATGCAGGAATCGCCATTCAGATCGAGGTCGAATCGCTCGATGAGTTGCGCCAGGCACTCGATGCTGGCGCCAGAAGCATCCTGATTGATAACTTCTCGCTCCAGGCTATGGGCGAAGCCGTGGCGATTAGCCAGGGGCAGGCGCTGCTGGAGGCCTCAGGCGGGATCAGCCTGGAGTCGATCCGCGCGGTCGCAGCAACAGGCGTTGACCGCATTTCGGTGGGCAGCATCACCAAAGACGTGAAGGCGGTTGACTTCTCGCTTCGCGTGACCACCCGCCACGATCAACCGGCAGGCTGAGGGCCAAAAGATCAATAAAAAAACCCGGCCTCAGCCGGGTTTCTCAGGCCATCAACTGGACCTTATTTTTTCTTATTCACCGCGTCTTTGAAGGCCTTACCAGCGGTGAATTTCACGGTGCGGGCGGCGGCGATCTTGATGGTTTCTCCGGTGCGGGGGTTACGGCCAGTGCGGGCGGCACGCTTTCCAGAACCAAAAGTTCCAAAACCAACCAGCTGTACGGAGTCTCCCTTGGTGACCGTTTTGATGATGGTTGCAATCGTTGCATTTAAGACTTCGTCGACCGAAGCCTTCGATGAATCCGTGGCGCTTGCAACCGCTTCAACGAGTTCTGCTTTATTCATGGTGGTTGTAATCTCACTCAAATTGTTGAAACGAAGGACTAGTGTAGCAGGGGCGTGAAGGCAGAAAGCAAGTCATACTCAGCTTTCTTCGGATCAGACTGCCTAGGGAATTCCCACCCGCTGTCGTCACGATACCAAAAACAAAAGAACATGCAAGACGAATTTCCCCAGCGAATCCGCTCTTTTGTCATGCGAAGCGGGCACATCACCCAGTCGCAACGCACCACTCGGGAGCGCTTGCTTCCGAAGTGGGGCCTGACCTTCCGAAAAGAAGCGATTGATTTTCAAGAAGTTTTTGGGCGCGCGGGGCCCAGCGTATTGGAGATTGGATTTGGAATGGGGGAGACGACTGCCCTCATCGCCCGCCAGCATCCTGAATGGAACATCCTTGCAGTCGATGTCTATCGGCCGGGCGTTGGGGCCCTACTCGCAAAAATTGATCAGAATCAGCTTGCGAACATACGTATTGTGGAATGGGATGCGGTTGAGGTCCTTGAGCATATGCTGACGGAAAACAATCTCGACGCAGTGCATATTTATTTTCCTGATCCTTGGCCAAAAAAACGCCACCACAAACGACGGCTGATTCAGGCGCCTTTTCTTGAGTTGTTGGTGAGCCGACTCCGCACTGGTGGCTTGATTCACTTGGCTACGGATTGGCCTGAATACGCAGACCAAATGCTCGCGGTCTGCTCGGCCCAGCCACGCCTCAAGAATCAAGCGGCAGCGGGATTTTCCCCGAAGCCTGCTTGGCGGCCCCAAACAAAATTCGAGGCCCGCGGCCTGCGGCTTGGGCACCCCGTGGCGGACCTACTTTTTCAAAAAATATAAATGGCACTCAGCACAAAAACGCCGGCGAAAATGCGATAGATCGCAAAGCTATTAAAACTGTGCTGGCTGACCCATCGAATCAGCCAGCGAATGACCAATAAGGCGGTGATGTAGGCCGACAGCAGGCCAACCCCAAACATGGGTAAGTCAGTCAGCTGAAATAAATCTCGATTTCGGAGCAAATCATAGGCTCCCGCAGCAATTAATGTCGGCACTGCGAGAAAAAAGGAAAACTCAGTCGCAGTTTTGCGCGACAACCCCAACATCATGCCGCCGATAATCGTTGCACCCGAACGGCTGGTGCCAGGAATGAGGGCGACTGCCTGGGCGATGCCCAGTTTCAAGGCATCCCCGTTGGTCAAATCAGCGCAATCGTGAATTCGAACTCGCTCTGGATGGTCGCGGCACCAACGCTCAACAGCAAAAATAACGAATCCTCCTAAAATCAACACGATCGCCACCGGCACCGGGAAGAAAAGCAGGCTCTTGATCGCTCCGCCGAAGGCCAGCCCCAGCATCGCCGCAGGAATAAACGCAATGAGCAAGTGGCGAGAGAGCCGCCATCGGGGATCCACCCACCACCGCCGAAAGTCTTGCCCGCCTCGGAGTGCACTAGGGAGTTTCCCCAAAGCCACGGGAAATTCGCGGACTGCGATACCGATAAAGCGGTCGCGGTAATTCCAGATTACTGCCACCATCGCGCCGGCTTGAATCGCAAGATCAAAAACCTTGGCGCGCGCATCATCAAAGCCCAAAAGCGCACCAAACAAGATCAGATGGCCGGTCGAGGAGACAGGGAGAAACTCGGTCAGTCCCTCGACGATTCCCATGATCAGGGCCTTCACCAACAGTGGAAGGTCGCGCAAAAAGTCGAGTTGGAGTTCCATAAATTTGGGGACAGTAGTGCATTGGCATTATGCACTCTGATTACAATACGCCGGATGCAAGAAGAAGCTGTAATCGATATCGTTCAGGAAAAACAGGGCCCTCGCTGGAAGCGTCGTAAAGATGCGCGGCCGCAAGAGCTCATCAACGCGGCCCTGAATCTCTTTGGTGAGTTTGGCTATTCCCAGACCCGGCTCGATGATGTCGCCGCCAAGGCCGGTATCTCGAAAGGGACTGTCTATCTCTATTTCTCCAGCAAGCAAGATCTCTTTGAGGCGGTGATTCGTGAACGGGCAGCGCCATGGATCGAAGTCATTCGCAATCGAAAAGACGACATATCGCAGAGCACGGAAGTTGTACTGCGCGAGTTCCTGCATTGGGGCTGGCAGCAGTTTCTCGAGTCCAAGCTTTACCTGATTGCCCGTATCGTGCTGGCCGAATCGAATAATTTTCCGCATCTTGCCGAGACCTACCTGCGCGAGGTGATGGGCCCGGTACACGAACAGCTCACCGCCTTGCTGGCGCGCGGAATCGAGCGGGGCGAAGTCCAGGGCGAAGTCAGTCGGGAGCGGATCAAAGTCCTGCTGGCACCGCTGTCGTGGCTCGCCTTGTGGCGGCAGGCGCTCCAAAACCACAGCATCTCACCCATTGATGAACAGGCCTACATCCGCGAGGCCATTGATATGGCGGTACGCAGCGTCATCATCCACAACCCGGGGACACCCCTTCGCGGCGCCTGATGCTAGACTCAGGGTCTTCCTGGAGTCCAGCATGAATCCCGACTTTACCAACGTTGAGAACGCCCGCTCGAAGATGATCGAGCAGCAGATTCGGCCTTGGAATGTTCTGGATCCCAATATCCTGACTCTGCTGGCCGAGCTGCCCCGGGAGCGCTTTGTACCCCGCTCCCACCGCCATCTGGCCTTTGTCGACATGGAGCTGCCCCTGGCCCACGGCCAAGTCATGCTCGCACCTAAAGTCGAGGCCAGACTGCTTCAAGAGCTCAGCCTGCTGCCCAGCGATCGTGTGCTCGAAATCGGAGCCGGGTCGGGATACATGGCGGCCCTCATGGCACGTCAGGCCGCTGAGGTCATTTCGGTGGAGAAATACGAAAGCCTGGCGTTAATGGCACGACAAAGCCTGTCAGAGGCCGGGATTTCTAATGCCGAGGTGCTCCAGGCCAATGGCTTGGCGGAGGATTCTCGCTGGTCGCGCAGCATGTTTGACGCCATCGTCTTGTCTGGAGCGGTGGAAAAAATTCCAGACCATCTGCTCCGGCAGCTCAACCCAGGCGGCCGAATGGTGGCCATCGTGGGCTCCGTGCCCGTGATGCAGGCGATACTGGTGGAGCGCATTAAACCGACCGGCAGCTCGCCAGCCAGCAGCCTTAGGCAAGCTGTGCTTTTTGAAACCGTCACGAAACCGCTCGAAGATGCAGCAAAAATTCCGCACTTTAGATTTTAAATTTCAGTCTGCCGCCGCAGCACTGCTGGCCATCGGGGTCAGTTCGGCCTTCGGCCTTGATCTTTCCTCGGCCGCAAAAGAGGCCCTGAATCATGACGCCGCCTTCCTCGCGGCAAAGAAAAAGGCCGAAGCAGACGCCACGCGAGCGGGCCAGGGCAGGGGACTGCTCTTGCCATCCGCCACAGCAACAGTATCAAGAAGCCGAACCGATTTTAATGTGGCCGACAAGGCGGGCACAACGCCATCAGCCAGCGCGATCAGTTACTCTGGGCGTTCCGGAACGACTTATGTCGTGTCACTCACCCAGCCGATCTTCAGGTTAGAGCGGCTTGCCGTGTTCAATCAAGAAAAAGAACGGTCGCGCGCCGGTGAAGCCAACTTCACACAAGCCAGAATCGATGCACTCCTACGCGTCACTCAGGCTTATTTTGATGTGTTGGTGGCCCAAGACAGCCTAGCGAGCGTTGATGCGGAATTAAAAGCCATCGGCCAGCAGCTGGAGTCCGCCAAACGCAATTTCGAAGTCGGCACCGCCACGATTACCGATCAGCAGGAGGCCCAGGCCCGCTTTGATTTGGCGACCGCAAAGCAAATTGCCGCCAGAAATGATCTCGAAGTCAAACGCAGTGGGCTATCGATATTGGTGGGCAAGCCCTTGCCAGAGCGGCTACTGGGTCTGCGCAGTGACGTGAACCTACAGAGTCCGGAGCCACTCGATGTTGCCAAGTGGATCGAACAGTCGCGCTCCGCAAACCTGCGAGTCCAGGCCGCCCAGTCGGCTGCCGAGATTGCACGCTACGAGGTAACTCGAATCACTTCAGCAGATAACGTCCCGACCCTCGACTTGGTCGCCCAGAAACGCCGGGTCGATCCCTTCACGCTGTCTTCCAATGTGTTTCCTCGGGCCGAGACCGATACCGTCTCGCTTGAGCTCTCGATTCCAATCTTCAATGGCGGCATTCCGATCCATCGGGCCAGAGAGGCGATCGCCCTGCGCGACAAAGCCAGCTTCGATTTGGAAAATGAGCGGCGAACTGCTGAGCAGACAACCCGAACCGCATTTCTTGGGGTGTTGGCGGGACTCTCGCAGGTAAAGGCCTTTGAGGCCGCTGAAAAATCGAGCCGCCTGGCGCTCGAATCCAACCTGCTGGGCTATGAAGTTGGTGTTCGGATCAATATCGATGTGCTCAACGCCCAGCAGCAGCTCTTCACCACCCAGCGTGACCTGTCGAAGGCCCGCTACGACACTCTGCTCAATAGCCTGCGGCTGAAGGCGGCAGCCGGCTCTCTCGCCGACCGTGACATCGATGATGTCAATGGCCTGCTTGCGAAATAGTCTTTAAGAATTCGAGACAGCGGTCGGCAGCGCCGCGATGAGCAATTGAAAACGCAATCGCTGCATCAGCCCGCTGCCGCAATTCGTGTGGATCGTCGAGGCAGCGCCGTCCCTGGGTAATCCAGTCGTCGAGATTCTCAATCTCAAGGCCCGCACCGCACGACTTCAAAGCTCGAGCGATCTCGTGAAAATTGAACATGTGGGGCCCGAAAAATATTGGCCGACCCAGTGCGCAGGCCTCCAAAGGATTCTGGCCTCCCAGCGGCGGCAAGCTGCCGCCGATCAACACCAGATCCGACATCTGCAGGTAGGCAAACATTTCGCCGAGCGAGTCACCCAGCAAAATAGCGGGCGAAGCGGCATCCAGCATTTCATCCGGAGGAAACGTCCACTGCGCGGACCGGCGGCAGACTCGCAACCCCTTCGCGCTCACACTCTGGGCAACCCGATCAAAACGTTGTGGATGTCGCGGCACAATCAGAAGGAGATCCTCGTCGGTCAGTTGATGCCGAGCCCTTCCCTCTAGCCACGCCTGCAAGATCTGATCCTCCTCATCGTCGCGGGTGCTCACGGCCGCCCAGATGCGGCTGGCAGGCGAAACGCGTAACCACGGATTCTGAGTGAACGCCTCTCGCCAACTGCGCCCCTGCTCAAGCAACGCCGGCGGAATACTCAAATCAAATTTCATATTGCCGAGCACTGCAATCCTGGGCTGATGGCGAGACTGCCGTGTCGATGACGTCAGCGCAAGTAGCCGCCGAAAGCCCTCCGCATCGCGCTCGGTCTGCGCTGCGATGCCAGCAAGTCCCGCAACCGCAGGCCACGATAACCATCGCAGCCTGAGCAGACGTCGTGCCGATCGGGGCGAAAGCCGTGCATTGATCAGTGCCATTGGAATCTGGCGGTCACGCGTGGCCGCCAGCAGATTGGGCCAGAGTTCCGTCTCCATCAACACGCCGAGTCTGGGCTGCGCCCACCCCAGAAATCGATTGTTGGCCCACCGCAGGTCATAGGGCAGATAACACTGCAAAATCCGTGGCGACTCTGCTGACAAAAAATCTGCAAACAACGCGGCGCCGGTCATCCGTCCAGTCGGTGTGGTGTGAGTGAGGAGAACTCGGTGTGCCGCAGTCTGATCGAGCCAGCGCCGAATCAGCGGCTCTGCAGCGCGCGTCTCGCCCACCGAAACGGCATGAATCCACAGCAGATACCCTCTGCCGATCGGAGCCGTGCTCCATTTCTCAAAAGTCGCGGGCGCGCTACCCAAAAAACGCTCCGGCCAATGCTGCCAATAACCCGGCTGCCGAAGTCCCCGCCATAGCAGATGCAAGACGAGGACCGGCACGATCAGCAGGCTGATGGCGGTATAGCCCCAGCGGGCGAAGGACTCGATCATTGAATGAGTCCCAAATCGAGACATGCCGCTAAGACCTGCTGGGCCGGGATCGACTCCGTGCCCGAGGTCCTGGTCATCACACGAGCGTGGGCTGCCCAATTCGGTGCAAATCGGGAAGCCGAAAATCGCTCAAGGTGCGAGGCTGACATCACAGCAACGGTTGGCGTTCCAAGCGCTACCGCAAGATGCATCAAGCCGCTATCCACACCCACCGCAGCCCGTGCGGATCGAAGCAGCTGCGCGAGCTGGGCCAAGGATGATTTCGGCAGCAGCTGTGTACGGCCACCAATCGCCCTCGTGAGCGTCTCTGCCACCTGCTGCTCCTGCGGCGTTCCCCAGGCCAGCTGCACGTGAAGGCCCTGCTGATTCAGTGCACGGCCCAAGGTGATCCATTCTTGCATCGGCCATGACTTCTCTTGCCGAGTGGTGCCATGAAAAAACATTACCGAATTACCGAGCGGCCTGTGAGTTTCGAGCGCCGTAATCGGGCCAGTCGGCTGGTAGCCCAGCGCCTGGCCGACGAGCGCACGCAGGCGCTCAATTGCATGCCAGTGCATGGGCGCGTGAATACCGCTTCCCACTGCGAGGCTGGAGAGCGGCTCACGGCTAGTGGGCCAATCAAAACCAAAACGCGCCGGCCTCGGGCAACGTATCGCTGCCGTAATCCAGGCGGTCTTCAGCAGGCCCTGGGCATCAATCACTGTGTCATAGGTCCGCTCCCGACAGCTGGCGAGAAAACTACGGATCTCCCGCCGAGTGGTCGCCGCAAGCAGGGATCTTCTCCAGCGACGGGTTGCAACGGGGATGACCCGATCGACGTTGGCCAGCAGGCCGGGCAGCTCGATAAATGCCTCTTCGCAAATCCAATCGAATCGGATCTCGGGCAGCAGCTGCTGGGCCTCGCGAACCGCGCACAGCATGTGCACGATATCGCCCATCGAACTGGTTTTTACCAACAAAACGCGACGCACTGCCGCGCTGTCCTCGGCTGCCAATGCCGCTCGATGATCCCGAATTAAAACGGTAGCCTCGCCGTCGGCATCAGCCGGCTGAAATTGTCGCGAAACTCAGCCTGAATGCGGGCCAGGGCCAAGTCACTATCCGCTTCAAATCGCATCACAATCACCGGAGTGGTGTTGGATGGACGGGCCAGGCCAAATCCATCGTCATATTCGACCCGCAGCCCATCGATGGTGATGCGCTCTCTGGCACTGGGAAACCGACCCTCAGCGCGCAGCCGCTCGATCACCGTGAAATTTTCACCCTCGGCGGTGGCCAGCTGCAACTCTGGTGTCGAGGGTGACTCGGGCAGGGCCTCCAGCACTGCAGAAGGATTTTCAGCTCTCGAAACAATCTCGAGCAGCCGTGCTGCCGTATACAGCGCATCATCGAATCCGTACCAGCGATCGTTAAAGAATATGTGCCCACTCATCTCACCCGCAAGTGGCGCGGCCGTCTCTTTGAGTTTGGCCTTGATCAGTGAATGGCCAGTCTTCCACATCAATGGCCTACCACCGTGCTGCCGTATCCACGATGCTAAGTGTCGAGTGCACTTCACATCAAAAATAATTTCTCCCCCCGGCCGGGCTGCCAACACATCGGCGGCATACAGCATCAGCTGCCGATCTGGCCAAATGATCTTTCCCGATTTGGTCACCAGGCCCAGCCGATCGCCATCGCCATCAAATGCCAGACCCAACTCGGCATCGGTGGATTGAACACAACGGATGAGATCCTGCAGATTCTCCACGTGCGCGGGATCAGGATGATGATTCGGAAAGCTTCCATCCACCTCACAAAAGAGTGGATGCACACGGCAGCCCAGGCGCTCCAGCAGGCCCGGGCCAATGCCCCCCGCAACGCCATTGCCCGCATCGACTGCGATCGACATCTTACGAGACAAATGCACATCGGCAATGATCGCGTTGAGATACTCCTGGACAGTGGTTGCTGAAGCAATCCGGCGGCCGCGCTGATTGGCTGCAATTGCATCAGCGAAGTGTCGGGCCTGGCCCGACACGATGAGCTGCCGAATGCGCTGAATCTCCTCGCCCCAAAGCGTGGCCCCCGCCACCATCATCTTCAGTCCGTTGTATTGCGGTGGATTGTGGCTGCCCGTAACAGCTACACCGCAGCCGCAGCCGGTGCTCACCGTGCCGAAGTAGACCACTGGTGTTGGCACCTGGCCGACATCAATGACATCGATGCCACTGGCCATTAATCCCTTGGCCAAAGCATCGACCAATGCCGGCCCCGAGTGGCGGCCATCCCGGCCCACCACACAAGCCAGTTTGCCTGCCTGCGCCATCATCATCCCGAGGGCCAGTCCGATCGACTCCACCACCGGCTCCGTCAGGGTTTCGCCCACAATGCCGCGGATGTCATAGGCTTTGAAAATCGAGGCGGCAGGCTGCACAGAAAACTCCTTTTTTAGAAATGCGACAATTTGACCCGTATTTTAAAGAACCCTAAGCACGAATTTCAGATCTATGGCGCGATATGTCGTTGGCGATGTGCAAGGCTGCTGGGACAGCCTAGAGGCCCTGATCGCCCAGATGCCGATCCATCCGCGCCGGGATCAGCTCTGGTTGGTTGGTGACTTAATCAATCGGGGGCCACGATCGCTGAAAACGTTACGACGGCTTCGGCATGCCGGCAGCAATGTCATCTGTGTACTGGGCAATCACGATTTGCATTTGCTGGCACTTGCTGCAGGTGTGCGAAAAGCCCAGCCATTGGACACCCTAAATGAGGTCCTGCGGGCCCCTGATCGCGATGACCTAATTGACTGGCTACGCAGACGGCCGTTGGCCCATGCCGATGGCAATGTACTGATGGTCCATGCTGGCCTCTTACCGCACTGGACGCTTCACAAAACGTTGACGCTTGCAGGTGCGGTGAGCGCACGACTAAAAAGTGCACATTGGCGGGAGTTTCTGCACGAGATGGTCAATGGAGGTCGGCCACACTGGGCCGACGGACTCGCCGGCCAGAAACGCATGCGGGCTGCTCTGAGTGTGTTGACACGGCTGCGTTATTTCACCGCAGGCGGCATTCCGGAATTTAAAACCAAGGTCGCACCTGAACAGGCCGTAGGCCTAACGCCATGGTTTGAGATGCCAAACCGAAAGACTGAAAAGCAGACGGTTATCTTCGGACACTGGTCAACACTTGGTCTGATGGTTCAGCCGAATCTAATTGGACTGGATGCGGGATGTGTCTGGGGCCGTCAGCTGGTCGGCATTCGTTTAGAGGATCGTCGCCTCTACTTGCAGTCAAGCCTCGAGGGCGCTGGCGATGAAGACTGAATCATCTGAGGCTCCAACGGCAGATGCGATGCGTGTGTGGGCCATCTGCGCCAGCATTTGCCGTGTGATCTCAGGCCCCGGCGGCAGCATGGGATCGAGCAGCTGAAGTCTCGCCTTCAGGCCCCGCGCCGATAGGATCTGCAGCAGTGACTCCATGAAGGTCTGCTCACCAATATAAGCGGGAATTAACGAGAGCTGATTGCCCTGAAAATAACGTAACGCAGCGGGCTGCACGGTGGGGGGCTGGACAATGCGTGGGCCATCATCTTGCCGGGTCCGTACCACCGCCATCGCAAACAAACTGGAATGAAATGGCAGCACCCCTCGCCCATCCGAGGTGGTGCTCTCTGGAAAAAAAGCGACATGCTCGCCACGATTGAGCCGCTCAATGATGCGGTGATTGACATGCCGCACGGCATGACGGCTTGAGCGCTCAATAAAGAGCGTATCAGCGCCCTGCAGTAGCCATCCGACGAGCGGCCACTGGCGAATTTCCGACTTCGCAATGAAAGTGGCTGGCATCACTGAATTCAGCACAAAGATGTCCAGCCAGGAGACATGATTCATCACCACCAGCATGGGAGTTTTGCTGATGCGATAGGCGTTGGGCTGGATGTCCAACGCTACGCCGCAGGCGCTCAGCAGCAGTCGCGACCAGATCTTGCGCAGCCAGCAGCGTTGGCCAAGGGGAAGGAGGCGATACAGCGAAAAGAGCGTCATCAGTCCGATCACCAGCATCAGCAGCAGCAGGCCGGCCCGCAGAATCAGTCGAATCATTCGTATCGCTTAACGGGATGAAGGACCAAATCCGCCATTGGAACGCTCAAAAACACAGCGCCCATCCACCAGCACGGACTGCACGCGGCCCTGCAGCTCAAGGCCGAGGTATGGCGTATTCGACCCCTGAGAAAAAAGCTGGGATGCCGATACCGTCCAGTGATCCTCGGGATCAAAGATACAAATATCCGCCTGGCCACCCACCGAGAGATGGCCTGCATCGCGGCCCAAAACCGCGGCGGGATTGACCGTCAGCCGACGCATGGCCTCGATGAGGGGAAGTTTTGATTCCCGTGCCCATTTCAACGTCAGCGGCAGCAGCAACTCAAGGGCGGTAACGCCAGGCTCGGCCTCGCCGAACGGTAGCTGCTTGGCATCGTCATCAACTGGGGCATGATCCGAGCAGATCACATCAATCGTGCCATCCAGAACCCCCGCCCGAAGGGCATCACGATCACGCTGGCTTCGAAATGGCGGCAGCACACGATAGTTGCCATCAAAGTCAGCCAGGTCGACATCAATTAAATGCAGATGATGAATTGCAACATCAGCAGTAATCGCCAGTCCTTCACGCTTGGCCTGCCGTACGAGATCAACTCCGGCAGCTGAAGACAGCCGGCACACATGGACCTGGGCACCCGTTGCGCGCATCAACTCAAAAACAGTCTGAAGGGCGATGGTTTCATTGGCCACCGGAATGCCCGGCAGCCCAAGCCGGCCAGACACGGGGCCCGAATGGGCCACGCCGCTTCGGCCAATCCATGGATCCATCGGATAAAACCAGACGGGATATTGAAACGTGCTGGCGTATTGCAAGGCGCGGAAAAAGATCTGGGTGTTCACGATCGGAATCGGCCCCTGCGAAAAACCAACGCATCCGGCCTCCGAGAGTTCCGCCATCTCGGTGATCTGCTCCCCTTTTAGTCCAACAGTAAGCGCTCCCAGTGGATGCACATGGGCCTGAATCAGATTGCGGGCACGATGCTTGAGCATCTCCACAAGACCAGGCTCATCTAAAGGCGGATCGGTATCGGGCGGGCAGACCAGCCGAGTCACGCCACCCGCAATGGCCGCGCGCATCTCCGACTCGAGCGTGGCCTTGTACTCAAACCCTGGTTCACGCAGTCGTGCACACAAATCAATCAAGCCAGGGCAAATCACGAGGCCCTTCGCATCAATCTCTTGATCGGGAGAAAAACCTGCAAGGCACTCCCCGGGCGGCGTGATCGCGACCAGGCTGCCATCATCAATCCAGAGGTCCATCGGCCGATCGGCCTTGCTCGCCGGATCCAAGAGGCGGCCGCCAACAATCCGCAATCTTGGCAGGCTTGCAGACAAAGACAGGCGTCGCTGTGCGGCGGCCATCAGTGACGGGCCTCTGCGAGCATGCTCATGACTGCCATTCGCACCGCAATACCAAAGGTGACCTGCGAAAGGATGACCGACTGACTGCCATCTGCGACTGCCGAATCAATCTCAACGCCACGATTCATCGGACCAGGATGCATGACAATCGCATCAGGCTTTGCCACGGAGAGCCGATCAGCCGTTAAGCCATAATTTTTAAAATATTCCTGAGTACTCGGCAGCATCGCACCCCGCATCCGCTCGTTTTGCAGGCGCAATGTCAGAATGACATCGACATCACGCAGACCCTCAGAGAGGTCCGTGTAGACCTGCAGGCCGAGCTCTTTTAATCCCGAGGGCAGCAAGGTCCGCGGACCGATGGCACGAATCTCCGGAACCCCAAGCGTGGTCAGCGCATGGATATTGGAGCGGGCCACGCGTGAGTGAAGGATATCGCCCACAATCGCCACGCGAAGGTGCTGAAAGTCGCCTTTGAAGTGGCGGATGGTAAACGCATCCAAGAGGGCCTGTGTCGGGTGAGCATGCCGGCCATCTCCAGCGTTCATGATGCGAATGTGGGGCGCGACTTTGTTGATGTGTTTGGCAATCAGGGTCGGTGCACCGCTTTGGCCATGACGAACGACAAACATATCGGCCTTCATGGCTGCAAGATTATCAATCGTATCCAGCAGTGACTCGCCCTTTGCGGTGCTCGATGCCTGCACATTTAGATTCACGACATCGGCCGACAGCCGCTTGGCAGCGATCTCAAAGGTGGTGCGTGTACGCGTGGAGTTTTCGAAAAACAGATTGAACACGCTCTTGCCATCGAGCAGTGGCGCGTTGACGACTTCTTTCGGGTTTTTGGGGTCCAGAAAAGCCTTGGCGCGATCCAGGATACGCAGCATTAATGCCTTCGGAATGCCCTCCGTGGTGAGCAGATGGACCAGCTCACCGCTTTCATTGATTTGAATGGACCGGGGCATGAGCCGACAGTGTATCTAAAACGCCCTGCAGGAGGATTGCTGCTGCCTCGGCGTCAATCCGGTCGCGGCCCGGCGCAAGGGCAGAGGTCCAGCGCTCATCGGTGAGTTCTACCGGCAGGCCAAAGCGGCCCTGCAGTTGATGGGCAAAGCGCTCGCAGCGCCGCGCAAACGGGTGTGGGTTGCCATCGGGATAGCGCGGCAGTCCCACGACCAGTCGCTGTGGTTCCCACTCGGTAATCAGATCCGCAAGCGCTTGAAAACGCAGATCGCGGCGCTGCGCGTCAATCACCGCCAGGGGGCGGGCGCCGCCCGTGAGGGTGTTGCCAATGGCCACTCCGATACGACGCTCACCAAAATCAAAGGCCATGAGGGTAAGACCCCCACGGGCCGGGTCATGCATGCCCGGCGGCCCCCGAAAAATGCAGCGGATCAACGCCCAAAAGCCGGAAGGCATATGCAAAGCGCTCCTCAGCTGGGATATCAAACATCAGGGAGGTATCGGTGGCTGGCACGGTAAGCCAGGCATTGGCTGCGAGTTCTTGATCCAGTTGGCCCTCACCCCAGCCGGCATAGCCGAGCGAGACCAGCATGCGCTGAGGACCGCGGCCGCGGGCAGCTGCCTCTAGGATGTCGCGGGAGGACGTCAGGCCGGTGACATCGTTGAGCACCAGAGTGGAATTCCATTTGCCGACGGGCTCATGTAGCACGAAGCCACGATCGGTCTGCACTGGGCCCCCGAGAAAGACTGGCTCCTGGCCAATGGGCCCATAGCCCTGGCCGGCACGATGCACCGAGATGCCCTCACGCTCAGGCGGCGAGAGATCGATACGATCAAAAAGCACGGAGAGGGTCATATCAGATGGGCGGTTGACGACCAGGCCCATGGCGCCCTTCGGCGTATGCTCAGCAAGATAAACCACCGTGCCATTGAATTGAGGATCCGTCAGGCTGGGCATCGCCACGAGATAATGGTGAAAGAGAGACTGATGGCCCATAAGGAAATTCTAACCTTGTCTGATCACAAATCACAGCCCTGCACACTGGTGTGGCTTCGACGGGATCTTCGGCTTGAAGACCACGCCGCAATAGCAGCCGCACTTCAACATACGGAAAGTCTTCAGCTGGTGTTTATTTTTGATCGCACCATCCTGTCCGCATTGCCAGGTGCCGGTGGGCCAACACTGCTGGAAGATCGTCGGGTCGCCTTCATTCATGCAGCCGTCACCGAAATCGGTCAACGACTGGAGTCCGCGGGCAGCCACCTCATCATTGCTGATGGCGATCCACGTCAATTGATTCCCGAATTGGCCGAGCAGCTCGGGGCCAGCCGAATCTGCTTTGCTCATGACGATGAGCCCGAAGCACTGCAGCGTGATCAGGTAGTTCGCCAACGGCTACAGCAAAAGGGAATTGCGGCCATCTCGGTGAAAGACCAATGCATCTTTGAGCGTCGCGAGGTTCTGACTGCGGCTGGCACGCCCTTCTCGGTCTTTACGCCCTATAAAAACGCCTGGCTAAAACGATTCACTCCGGACGATGCTGCAGGCCGCGCCACCGGTGCAGGATCCGCCAATCTCGACGGCATTGGGTCGGGACTGGCCCGTCGGCTACGGCCGAAAACGACGTTGCCCAAGGTCCTGCAGCAGGCGGGCCCAACACTGAAGGCGCTCGGATTTTCTGCAGGTAATCTTCATGAATTAAAAATTCCGCTGGCCGAAACGGGCGCGCAGATTCTGCTCAACAAATTTAAGCCGCGTATCGGCGCATACAAAACAGCCCGTGATTTTCCCGGTGCCAAAGGGCCCTCGTATCTGTCGGTGCATCTGCGCTTTGGCACGATTTCGATTCGTGAACTCGTGCGATTTGCAATGCAGTCTCAGACCGTGTCAAAGAATTCTGAAGGTGCCGCAACCTGGCTATCAGAGCTGATTTGGCGGGACTTCTACATGCAGATCCTGCACCACCATCCGCATGTCGTGACGCGTAGCTTTAAAGCCGAATACGATGCGATTCAGTGGGCCGAGGGGCCAGAGGCTGATGCGTTATTCGCCGCGTGGTGTGCGGGCCAGACTGGCTATCCTCTTGTGGATGCAGGCATGCGTCAGTTAAATGCCACTGGCTATATGCACAATCGACTGCGAATGGTCGTCGCCTCTTTTCTGACGAAAGATCTTGGAATCGACTGGCGGCGCGGGGAGCGCTACTTTGCCTGGAAGCTCAATGACTATGATCTGTCAGCCAACAATGGTGGCTGGCAGTGGGCAGCATCGACCGGATGCGACGCGCAGCCCTATTTCCGAATTTTTAATCCGGTCAGTCAGAGCGAACGCTTTGATGAGCGCGCTGCCTTTATTCGCCGCTATGTGCCGGAGATCGCCGCACTGGATGACCGTCACATTCATGCACCCTGGACAGCCCCCGCGCTGACACTTCAGGCTGCAGGAATTGTCTTGGGCAAGACTTATCCCATGCCAGTCGTCGATCATGACCAGGCCCGACAGAAAACCCTGATGCGATTCTCTGTCGTGAAGAAGAAGGCCTAAATTTCCACCATTTCAAAATCCGACTTCTGGGCGCCGCACTCGGGGCAGGCCCAAGTGATCGGGATGTCTTCCCATTTTGTGCCCGGCGCAATGCCGTCGTCGGGCCAGCCCTTGGCTTCATCGTAGATCCAGCCGCAGATTAAACACATATAGGTTTTCATGAATTCACTAATTCCTTTGGCGAGACTGTACCAGCATCGTCAAAGCGGGGCCCGATCGACATAAAATAGCGGCAGGGAGAATTCGGCGACCACGCCGATGGGGACGGCTGCCATGCAACAGAGTATTAAAACCAGCGAGGCGCTGTTCGCGCAGGCGCAGATCATGATTCCTGGCGGCGTGAATTCGCCGGTCCGGGCGTTTCGCTCAGTGGGAGGCACACCGCGATTTTTTGCGAAGGCCCAGGGCGCCTACGGCTGGGATGCCGATGGCAATCGCTACGTGGACTACATCTGCTCTTGGGGCCCTGCCATCGTGGGCCATGCCCATCCTGAGGTCATTGCGGCGGTCCAAAAGGCCGCTGCCGATGGGCTGTCCTTTGGTGCGCCGACGGCAGCCGAGGTTGAAATCGCTGAGTGGATTCGCAGTCATCTGCCGTCGATGGAGATGATGCGACTGACCTCCTCGGGCACGGAGGCCACCATGTCAGCAATTCGGGTCGCGCGAGGCTACACGGGCCGATCCAAAATTATTAAGTTCGAGGGCTGCTACCACGGCCATGTCGACAGCCTATTGGTCAAGGCCGGCTCGGGGCTTTTGACATTTGGCAATCCAACTTCCGCGGGCGTGCCAAAGAGTTTTGCAGAGGAAACCTTGGTGCTGGATTACAACGATATCGAGGGGATACAGGCCTGCTTTGCCGAACACGGCCCGCAGATCGCGGGGGTCATCGTGGAGCCTATTGCCGGCAATATGAATCTCGTAAAACCCCGCGAGGGTTTTCTTGAAGCACTGCGAGCAGCATGTGATGCCCATGGTGCAGTGTTAATTTTCGATGAGGTAATGACAGGGTTTCGTGTTGGGCCGCAAGGTGTTCAAGGCCTAAGCGGCATTCGGCCGGATCTCACTACGCTGGGTAAAGTCATTGGCGGTGGCATGCCGATGGGCGCATTCGGTGGCCGCAAAGACATCATGCAATGCGTCGCCCCGCTTGGCCCGGTCTATCAGGCCGGCACTCTGTCGGGCAATCCAGTCGCTGTGGCTGCTGGTTTAGCGACGCTCAGGCTCATCAGTGCGCCGGGATTTTTTGATCAGCTCACCGCCATGACCGCACAGCTGATGCAGGACCTGCAGTCGATTGCCCATGAGTCCGGGGAGGAAAACTTCTGCGCGGACAGCGTGGGGGGCATGTTCGGAATCTATTTCAGTAAATCGCCACCGGTCACGTTTGAAGATGTCAACCAATCCAATCGTGATCAATTCAATCGCTTTTTTCACGCCATGCTCAAACGCGGGGTGTATCTCGCGCCATCGGCCTTCGAGGCAGGCTTTTTATCGATCGCCCATGCGGGAGAGCCGATTGCCCAGACCCTGCAGGCAGCTAGAGAAAGCTTCAAAGAAATTATCGGCGCCCGATAGGTCTCTCGAACCATGCGCGCAAAAAGCCGCTTTGCCCCATCGCCGACCGGGCCACTTCACCTCGGATCGCTGGTGACGGCGCTGGCAAGCTGGCTGGATGCGCGGGCCAATGGCCAAGATTGGTATGTCCGCATTGAGGATCTCGACCCGCCACGCGA
>JAGWWC010000054.1 GCA_018970545.1 Betaproteobacteria bacterium
TTGGGAGTCGGCATAACTGGTCAGGTCGGGAACGAAGCAGCCAAGGCTGAATTTCTCAAGTGCCGGGGGTCCGGCTCGCCCCCTTTGACGCACACTGATGAATGACTAACGCCCTGTTTTCCTCTGAAGATTTGCCGCAGCCTGGGGCTGCAGGGCTGCAATCGCCATCGGCAGTGCTGGCCAGAAAGTGGCGGCCGAAATCGTTTTCGCAGGTGGTGGGCCAGGATCATGTGGTCAAGGCCCTTGCCCATGCACTCAATGCCCAGCGACTGCACCATGCCTACTTGCTCACCGGCACCCGCGGGACCGGCAAGACCACTTTAGCCCGGATTATTGCCAAGGCATTGAATTGTGAAACCGGTGTGAGTGCGAACCCCTGTGGGGTTTGTAGCGCCTGCAGTCAGATCGATGGCGGCCGGTTTGTGGATTACATCGAGATTGATGCCGCCTCCAATCGCGGGGTGGGTGAGATTCAGCAATTGCTTGAGCAGGCCCAATTCGCCCCGACCACTGGCCGCTTTAAGGTCTACGTGATCGATGAAGTCCACATGCTGTCGAATCACGCCTTTAACGCGATGTTAAAGACACTGGAGGAGCCGCCACCGGATGTAAAGTTTTTGCTGGCAACGACTGATCCGCAGAAGATTCCGGTCACCGTGCTCTCGCGCTGCCTGCAGTTCAACCTTAAAAATGTGCCGCCCGAGCTTTTGCAGCAGCATCTGGCCTGGGTCTTAGATGAAGAAAAAATCAGCGCTGAGCCTCAGGCCCTGACCTGGCTTTCTGTGGCGGCACAGGGCAGCGTGCGGGACGGGCTTTCGCTGACGGATCAGGCAATCGCCTATGGGGGCGGACACATCACGGAGCCTGCCGTCCGGGCCATGCTGGGATTGGTCCAGCGTGAGTTATTGGGCCGCTTCATGCATGACATCGCCCGCAATGATCCGCAGGCTGCATTTACAACTCTTGAAGAATTACAGACCTCAGGCGCATCAGCGGATGCCTTGCTTGCTGATATGGCCCGGTGTTTTCATCAGGCCAGCGCCCTGGCAGCCTTAAAGATTGAATCTCGCGATGATCCCAGTGGGGCGATCGAGGCGCTCGCACAGCAGCAGTCCCCTGAGACACTGCAGCTCAGTTATCAGATCGTGACTCTCGGCAGAAGAGATCTGCCGCTTGCACCCGATGAACGCACTGGATTGGAGATGACGCTGCTGCGGCTCTTTGCATTTCAGCCCGCCGCGATGGCAGTTGCGAGCGTATCCCCCCGGACGGTGGCGGCGCCTGCACAACGTCGGGCATCACCTGGCACCGCATCGGCATCCACGTCCGAATCCGCACCTACACCTACAGCCGCACCCTCACCAGCACCCGCGGCGCTGCCGGCAGCGTCACTGACTGCACAGCAGTGGCCCGCGGTTTCGCGCTCGCTTGCGGTCTCGGGCCTGGCGCGGCAATTTGTTCAGCAGGCAAAACTCGTTGCATTTGAGGATCTCGGCCGCAGCGTGCGGCTACAGTTTCGGGTGGCGATTCCAGCACTCACTGAGTCTTCGGCGGTGAGCAAAGCCCAGGAGGCGCTGGCGGCGCACTTCGGCAAGCCCTGCAAAATTGATGTTGAACTCGGCGAGGCCGAGACACTGACCGCGGCGGCCGAGGATGCGGACGAGGCCGCTCAGGCTCAGGCAAATGCCGAGGCGCAAATTCATGCCGACCCGATGGTGCAATCAATCCTGAATGATTTTGGCGGCAAGATTGTGCCGGGGTCCATTCGTTCAACCAGAAAAGGAAGTCCAGGATGATGAAAGGTCAGATTGCGGGACTGATGCGTCAGGCTCAGCAGATGCAGGAAAAAATGAAGCAGGTCCAGGACAGCCTGAGCCAGGAGATGGTGGAGGGCCAATCGGGTGCGGGCTTGGTGAAAATCACCATGAACTGCAAGCACGAGGTCAAAGCCGTGCAGATCGATCCGAGTCTGATGTCTGCGGATGCAGATGATCGGGAGACCCTTCAGGACCTGTTGGCCGAGGCGATAAACGATGCGTCAGCCAAAGCGGAAGCAGTTTCACAGCAGCGACTGTCTGCCGTCACAGCTGGCCTGCCGCTTCCACCCGGCATGAAGCTTTTTTAAGCAGCACTGCATGTGAGTGCCCTGCCTGCCAATCCACACGCGCTGGAGTCGCTTGCCGAGGCCCTTCGCCGGCTTCCCGGAGTGGGCCCCAAAACCGCGCAGCGGATGGCCCTGCATCTCTTGCAGCATGATCGTGTGGGGGCAGAGTTGTTGGGCCAGTCGCTTCTGAATGCGGTGCGTGCGATTCGCCACTGCCGCGAGTGCAACACCTTCACTGAAGAAGAAGTCTGCAGCATCTGCACCCATGCTGGCCGCGATCGCAGTCAGCTCTGTGTGGTGGAGTCGCCTTCAGATTTATTGGCGGTAGAGCAAAGCCACGCCTGGCGGGGTTTGTATTTCGTGCTGATGGGCAGAATCTCACCACTCGAAGGCGTGGGCCCGAAAGAAATTCATATGGATCGGCTGCTGGCGCGAATCGCTGCAGACGAGGTAAAAGAAGTGGTGATTGCCACTAATTTCACCCCGGAGGGCGAGGCAACGGCCCATGCCATTGAGAGCATGCTCAAAGCCAAGGGCCTGGCTGATCAAAAGAAAGTCTCGCGCTTGGCGCGCGGCGTGCCAGTTGGCGGAGAGCTGGAATACATTGACCTGGGTACGATTGCCCAGGCGGTTCGAGAGCGGAGAAAGCTATGAGCATTGCACTGTGGTGTCTGATGATTGCGGGTATTTTGCCGATCGTGTGTGCGGGAATTTCAAAGGCGGGCGCATCGGACTATGACAATCGCGGGCCCCGCGATTGGCTTGCTCGACAAGAGGGCTATCGCCGTCGCGCCAATGCTGCGCAGGCCAACAGCTGGGAGGCTTTCACCTGGTTTGGTATTGCCATGGCGATTGCCCTGGTGACCAAGGCCGATCCGAGTAAGTTGGATTTTCTCGCGATGTTTTTTCTTACCAGCCGAATTTTGTATATCGGTTTTTATGTCATGGATAAGTCCTCGCTCAGAACCCTGGCATGGCTTGCGGGCTTTGTCACGACCCTGACCGTCTTTGCCTCAGGGACAACGTAACGCAGCGGCCAAGCCGCTTTGCCAGTGAATTTCGGCTCGCTCGGGATCGGCCGTATAATTCACAAAATTCCGGGGGTACAACTCTTGTTTCGCCAGTCTTCCAACGTGGCGCCGGCCCTTCTTGCGCTCGCCGACGGCACGCTGTTCCAAGGCCAATCTATTGGTGCCGCAGGCCTTTCGGCCGGTGAGGTGGTTTTCAATACCTCCATGACCGGCTATCAGGAAATTCTTACTGATCCGAGTTACAGCCGTCAGATTGTGACGCTGACTTATCCCCATATCGGCAATGTCGGCACCAACGCTGAGGACGATGAATCAGGCCGACTGCATGTGGCAGGCCTGGTCATTCGCGATCTGCCCTTGCTGGTATCCAATTTTCGCGCGCAGGCCTCGCTCTCGGAGACCCTTCAAAAATCGGGTGTGGTGGGCATTGCCGGTATCGACACCCGATGCTTAACCCGAGTCTTAAGAGAAAAAGGCGCCCAGAATGGCGCGCTGCTGGCCGCAGCACCAGGCGAGACGCTGGATGCCGCCCGCGCGATTGCGGCCGCCCGCGAATTTCCTGGGCTGGTGGGCATGGACTTGGCAAAGGTTGTTTCCACCACCCAATCCTATGCATGGACCGAGGGCAGTTGGTCGTTGGGCATTGGCCATGCGCCGATGGGCCCAGCCCGCTTTCATGTGGTCGCACTCGATTTTGGTGTGAAGCGCAATATTTTGCGCATGCTGGCCGATCGGGGCTGCCGCGTCACAGTGATGCCGGCCCAGACCCGTTTTGAGGAAATTGAAGCATTGCGGCCCGATGGCCTGTTTCTCTCCAATGGCCCCGGTGATCCCGAGCCCTGCGATTACGCGATTGCTGCAGCCCAGGCCGCAATGAAAAAAAAGCTGCCGGTGTTTGGCATCTGCCTAGGCCATCAGATCATGGCCCTGGCCTCAGGCGCGAAAACACTGAAGATGAAATTCGGCCACCATGGTGCCAATCATCCCGTGCAGGAGTTAGATTCAAAGCGGGTCTTTATTACCTCCCAGAACCATGGCTTTGCCGTAGACCCTGATCATCTGCCCAGCCACCTGCGCATTACTCACGTATCGCTCTTTGATCGCTCCATTCAGGGATTGGCCCGCACGGATGTGCCAGCCTTTTGTTTTCAGGGCCATCCTGAAGCCAGCCCCGGCCCTCACGACATCGGCCCGCTGTTTGATCACTTCGCCACACTGATGCAGCAACACTCCGGAGGCCGCAATGCCTAAACGGACCGACATTCGCAGCGTCATGATCATCGGCGCCGGACCAATTGTGATTGGCCAGGCCTGCGAATTTGATTACTCGGGTGCCCAGGCCTGCAAGGCCCTAAAAGAAGAGGGCTACAAAGTCATCCTGGTCAACAGTAACCCCGCGACCATCATGACCGATCCAGAGACCGCCGATGTCACCTATATCGAGCCGATCACCTGGCAGACGGTTGCCAAAATTATCGAAGTCGAGCGGCCCGATGTGCTGCTGCCCACGATGGGCGGTCAGACCGCGCTGAACTGTGCGCTCGATTTGCATCGCGAGGGCGTGCTTCAGAAGTTTGGCGTTGAGCTTATTGGCGCCAAAAAAGAGGCCATCGAAAAAGCCGAAGATCGACTGAAGTTTAAAGAGGCCATGACCCAGATTGGCCTGGACTCTGCAAAGTCGGGCATCGCCCACACGCTGGAGGAGGCCTGGGCGGTTCAAAAACAAATCAGCCAGCTCACGGGCAGCAGTGGCTTTCCGCTGGTGATTCGGCCCAGCTTTACCTTGGGCGGCACGGGCGGTGGCATTGCGTATAACGCTGAGGAATTTGAAACCATCTGTAAGCGGGGCATCGAGGCATCGCCTACCCACGAGCTCTTGATCGAAGAGTCGCTCATCGGCTGGAAAGAGTTCGAGATGGAAGTGGTCCGTGATCGTGCAGATAACTGCATCATCGTCTGCTCGATTGAGAACCTCGATCCGATGGGCATTCATACCGGTGACTCGATCACGGTGGCACCGGCCCAAACGCTGACCGATAAGGAATATCAGGTGATGCGGGATGCATCGATTGCGATTCTTCGCGAGATCGGTGTGGACACGGGCGGCTCCAACGTGCAGTTTGCCGTCAATCCCGCCAATGGCCGTTTGATTGTGATCGAGATGAACCCCCGGGTCTCGCGTTCCTCGGCCCTGGCCTCGAAAGCCACGGGCTTTCCGATTGCCAAAGTCGCCGCCAAACTCGCAGTCGGTTACACATTGGATGAACTGAAAAATGACATCACCGGTGGCGCGACGCCGGCCTCCTTTGAGCCAACGATTGATTATGTTGTCACCAAAGTGCCCCGTTTTGCATTCGAAAAATTCCCCTCTGCTGATGCCCATCTCACCACTCAAATGAAGTCGGTGGGCGAGGTCATGGCCATGGGCCGGACCTTTCAGGAGTCTTTCCAAAAAGCCCTGCGGGGATTGGAAGTGGGTGTCGATGGCCTGAATCAAAAAACCACGGATCGCGAGCGGATCGAAGAAGAGCTCGGCGAGCCAGGCCCTGAGCGGATCTGGTATGTCGGCGATGCCTTTGCGCAGGGATTTGGCGTCGATGAGGTCCATCAGCTGACGCGAATCGATCCTTGGTTTTTGGTGCAGATCAAAGAGATTGTGGATCTCGAGCTGGCGTTAGATAAGATGACCCCCGCGGATTTGGATGCAGAGTCCCTGCGGGGCCTCAAGCGGAAGGGCTTTTCAGATCGCCGGCTGGCCTATTTGCTGGAGACCACCGAGGCGGAAATCCGCAAACTGCGCCACAGCCTCAATGTTCGGCCGGTGTACAAGAGGGTGGATACCTGTGCGGCAGAATTCGCCACGTCAACATCGTATTTTTATTCGACTTACGAAGAAGAGTGCGAGGCCAATCCGACGGATCGGAAAAAAGTCATGGTGCTGGGTGGTGGACCGAACCGCATCGGCCAGGGCATTGAATTCGATTACTGCTGCGTACATGCGGCGATGGCCCTGCGGGAAGACGGCTTTGAGACCATCATGGTCAACTGTAATCCTGAGACCGTCTCTACCGATTACGACACTTCAGATCGGCTTTACTTTGAGCCCTTGACCCTTGAGGATGTCCTAGAGATTGTTGACAAAGAAAAGCCCATCGGCGTGATCGTGCAGTACGGCGGCCAGACGCCATTAAAGCTTGCCAAGGCCCTGGAGGCCGCGGGCGTTCCAATTGTGGGGACATCACCGGAATCGATTGATATCGCTGAGGATCGTGAGCGATTCCAAAAGCTGCTGGTTCGGCTTGAGCTGCGTCAGCCACCGAATCGCACGGCCCGTAACGAAGAAGAGGCCATTCGTTTGGCCCAGGAAATCGGCTACCCCTTGGTGGTGCGGCCCAGCTATGTATTGGGTGGGCGCGCCATGGAGATCGTGCATGAGCAGCGTGACTTAGAGCGCTATATGCGTGAAGCCGTAAAAGTCTCCAATGATTCGCCTGTACTTTTGGATCGATTCTTAAACGATGCAATTGAAGTGGATGTCGACTGCCTCTCCGATGGCAAGCGGGTCTTCATTGGCGGCGTGATGGAGCATATCGAGCAGGCGGGCGTGCACTCCGGAGATTCGGCCTGCAGCCTGCCGCCATATTCGCTTTCCAAAGAATTGATTGAAGAATTAAAGCGGCAGACCGCGCTGATGTCGCGGGCCTTAAATGTCGTGGGCCTCATGAATGTGCAGTTTGCGATTCAAAACGGCAATGTCTTTGTATTGGAAGTCAATCCTCGCGCCTCTCGGACCGTACCCTATGTGTCAAAAGCCACCGGTATTCCTTTAGCGAAGGTGGCAGCGCGGGCGATGCTGGGCCGTTCGTTGGATGACCAAGGGATTGGCGCGGAAGTCGCGCCGCCTTACTTCTCAGTAAAAGAGGCGGTCTTTCCATTTGTGAAATTCCCGGGAGTCGACACTATCCTTGGGCCGGAGATGAAATCGACCGGTGAAGTGATGGGGGTAGGCAAGACCTTTGCCGAGGCTTTCGTGAAGTCGCAAATGGGTGCAGGCGTGAAACTACCGACTTCAGGCTGTGCCTTTATCAGTGTTAAAAATAGCGACAAGCCGGTCGTAGTTGGGATTGCAAAAATGCTCGCCGAGCTCGGATTTAGGCTGGTGGCCACCCGTGGCACGGCCGCTGCGATTGCCGCAGCTGGCATCGAGGTCGCCACGGTCAATAAAGTGACCGAGGGCCGGCCTCATGTTGTGGACATGATCAAAAATGGTGATGTACAGTTTGTCGTGAATACGGTGGAGGAAAAGCGCACAGCAATTGCAGATTCGCGCTCGATTCGCACCACCGCCTTGGCGGCACGTGTCACCACCTACACCACAATCGCGGGTGCCCAGGCCGCCGTCGAAGGCATCCGTCACCTGCTCGATGCCTCGTTGACTGTAATTGATGTGCAGGCAATGCATCGGCAGATTGCCCAAAAGTAAAAGGCGTTGACTATGAGCACGACCCCGTTAACTGTTCGCGGCGCAGAGCTTCTCAAAGAAGAGCTGACCCGACTAAAGCACAAAGAGCGGCCTGCCGTGATCACTGCGATTGCCGAGGCCCGGGCCCAGGGCGATCTGTCTGAGAATGCCGAATACGATGCTGCAAAAGAGCGCCAGGGCTTCATCGAGGGCCGAATTGCCGAGCTGGAGTCAAAACTCTCTCAGGCCCAAATCATCGATCCCAGCCAAATTGAAAAAGATGGCCGCGTGGTCTTTGGTACGACCGTAGACCTAGCGGATATCGAATCCGATCAGCGCATGAGTTATCAGATCGTGGGCGAAGATGAGGCCGATCTCAAAGAGAACAAGATTTCGATCTCCAGCCCGATTGCGCGGGCCCTGATTGGCAAATCGGTCGGTGATGTCGCCGTCGTGCATGCCCCCGGTGGGGCGCGGCAGGTCGAGATCCTCGACGTCCGTTACCTTTAGTCGGCGCAGGCCGCATCTGGGCCATCGTGGAGATGGTCGGTTCATGGCAAAAAATAAATTCAATCCTCAATGGATGCACATGCATCTCACCGACCCCTTTGTGCGGCAGGCGCAGGCCAAGGGCTATCGGTCGCGTGCGGCGTTTAAGCTACTGGGGATTCATGAGCGTGACCGGCTGATTCGGCCGGGCATGGTGGTGGTGGACTTAGGCAGTGCCCCAGGCAGCTGGTCGCAGGTGGCCCGCGAACTGCTGACGGTGAAGGGGGCAGAGGGCAGGGGCCGGCAGGTTAAGGGCCGGATCATCGCGCTGGATTTGCTGCCCATGGAGCCGATCGCGGATGTGGAATTCATCGAGGGCGATTTTCGTGAGGAGGCGGTCGCGCAGCAGCTTTCCGACCGCCTTTTGGGCGAGCAGGTGGACATCGTGCTCTCGGATATGGCCCCGAATTTGTCGGGAGTCGAGTCGGCCGATGCTGCCCGCGTGATGCATGTCTGTGAGCTGGCCCTGGAGTTCTCCGCCCGGCACCTGAAGCCCGAGGGCGTGCTTTTGGTGAAGACCTTTCAGGGCAGCGGCTACAGCCAGCTGGTGGAGCTCTTTAAGCAGCAGTTTTCCTCGGTAGCCGCCCGCAAGCCCCCGGCGTCCCG
>JAGWWC010000010.1 GCA_018970545.1 Betaproteobacteria bacterium
GTAATTTCGATTACGGATGGCCAGATCTTTCTTGAAACCGACTTGTTTAACGCGGGTATTCGCCCAGCAATTAACGCGGGCATTTCAGTATCGCGTGTGGGTGGCGCCGCGCAGACCAAGATCATGAAGCGTAAAGACACAGGAGCAGGCGTGCGTTTGGCCCTTGCCCAGTATCGTGAGCTGGCAGCCTTTGCCCAGTTTGCTTCAGACCTCGATGAGGCGACCCGCAAGCAGCTTGAGCACGGTCGGATCGTGACCGAGGTCATGAAGCAGCCTCAGTATCAGCCGATGGCAGTCTGGGAAATGGCGCTCACACTGTTTGCCGTGAACAACGGATTCATGGAGGGCGTCGACATCAAGCAGCTGGCAAGCTTTGAAAAATCGCTGCGCGACTTTATTCGGACCAAGCACGCTGGCTTAGTCGAGCGGCTGGAGAAGAATAAGGACATGTCGAAGGAAGACGAGGCCGAACTGCGTGCCGCGATTGAGCAGTTCAAAAAGACGGGCGCTTTCTAAGGCCTATGTGTGAGCGTTCGTAAGAACTCTTAAGGAAGATTCATGCCCGGCTCGAAAGAGATTCGCAACAAGATCAAGAGCGTGCAAAACACGCGCAAGATCACCAAGGCCATGGAGATGGTCGCAGCCTCCAAGATGCGTAAGGCACAGGAGCGTATGCGGGCCGGCCGGCCCTATGGCGAAAAGATTCGAACAATCTGTGCGAACTTAAGCCATGCCAATCCGGAATATCGCCATCCGTTTCTCGTGCCGCACGGGGAGCTGAAGCGGGTCGGTGTGGTGATTGTGACAACCGATAAGGGACTCTGTGGCGGATTGAATACCAATTTGCTGCGGATGGTGCTGATGAAGATGCGGGAATGGTCGGATCAGAAAATCGAGTCCCAGGTCGTGGCGATCGGCAATAAGGGGTTGGGATTTTTCTCGCGTGCTGGCGCCAAGATTGTGTCGCATGTGACCCATTTGGGCGATACGCCTCATCTCGAGCAGCTGATCGGTCCCCTGAAAGTCCAGCTGGATGCGTTTACCAGCGGTGAGGTCGATGCGGTTTACCTCTGCTACAACAAGTTCGTCAATACGATGAAGCAGGAGCCGCAGCTCTTACAGCTCCTGCCCCTGACCGACGATCGTATGGAGCGGACTGATCCCAGCCACGACTGGGATTACGTCTATGAGCCCGATGCTGCAACGGTGCTTGATGATCTGCTGCTGCGTTATGTGGAGTCAGTCATTTACCAGGCGGTTGCAGAGAATATGTCGTGTGAGCAGAGTGCGCGGATGGTGGCGATGAAGGCAGCCTCCGACAACGCGAAGAAAGTGATTGATGACCTGCAGCTGACCTATAACAAAGCGCGGCAGGCAGGCATTACCAAAGAGCTGTCAGAGATTGTTGGCGGTGCTGCAGCCGTCTAAGGCGGATCGCGGCACTAATGCATTGAAAGTTGAACAGTTTTATTTAAGGAACACACTATGAGTACTGCACAAGGCAAAATCGTTCAGACCATTGGCGCTGTGGTGGACATCCAGTTTCCCGCCAACGGCATGCCCAAGGTCTATGACGCGCTCATGCTGGATGCGTCAGCAGAGCACCCCCTGGTTGAAAAAGGCCTGACCTTCGAGGTGCAGCAGCAAATCGGCGACGGCGTGGTCCGGACCATTGCCATGGGCTCCTCTGACGGCCTGCGCCGTGGCATGTTGGTGAACAACACGGGCAAGGGCATCTCTGTGCCGGTGGGCGAGGGCACGCTTGGCCGCATCATGGATGTGTTGGGTCGCCCCATTGATGAGGCGGGCCCCGTGAAGACAAGCGAGTATCGCGAGATTCACCAGCCCGCGCCGAAGTTTGCAGATTTATCGCCCTCGGTGGAGCTGCTGGAGACCGGCATCAAGGTGATCGACTTGATCTGCCCATTCGCTAAGGGCGGAAAAATCGGGCTGTTCGGCGGCGCCGGTGTCGGTAAGACCGTGAACATGATGGAGCTAATCAACAACATCGCGAAGCAGCACTCGGGACTATCGGTTTTTGCTGGCGTGGGTGAGCGCACTCGCGAGGGTAACGACTTCTATCACGAGATGAAGGAATCGAATGTGCTGGATAAGGTGGGCATGGTCTTTGGCCAGATGAATGAGCCCCCTGGCAACCGCCTGCGCGTTGCGCTGACCGGCCTGACGATGGCGGAGCGATTCCGCGATGACGGCCGTGACATCCTGTTCTTTGTCGATAACATCTACCGTTACACGCTGGCTGGAACTGAGGTGTCAGCGCTGCTCGGCCGTATGCCGTCTGCGGTGGGCTATCAGCCGACATTGGCTGAAGAGATGGGCGTGCTGCAGGAACGTATCGTGTCGACCAAGGTCGGCTCGATTACCTCGATTCAGGCGGTCTATGTGCCTGCAGATGACCTTACCGACCCCTCGCCTGCGACCACATTCGCGCACTTAGATGCAACGGTAGTGCTTTCTCGCGATATTGCGTCTTTGGGTATTTATCCTGCCGTGGATCCGCTGGATTCCACATCACGCCAGGTAGATCCGAACGTTGTGGGCGATGACCACTACACGACGACTCGTCGGGTGCAGGCGACTCTACAGCGCTATAAAGAGCTGCGCGACATCATTGCGATTCTCGGAATGGACGAGCTTTCACCCGAAGATAAGCAGGCCGTAGCCCGTGCCCGAAAGATCCAACGCTTCTTGTCGCAACCCTTCCATGTGGCTGAGGTGTTCACGGGATCCCCCGGCAAATACGTCACGCTGAAGGAAACCATTCGCGGCTTTAAGATGATCGTAGATGGTGAGTGTGATGCGATTCCCGAGCAGGCCTTCTATATGGTGGGCGGCATTGATGAGGTCTTTGAAAAAGCCAAGACGCTGCAGTAAATCCCTTCCTTGATCTCGGACCACCTTTAGCCAGGACTCACCATGTCAAAACAGTTTCAGGTTGATGTTGTTAGCGCCCGCGAGAGTATTTTCTCGGGTGCCGCGACATTCGTGGCGCTCCCCGGCGAATCTGGTGAGCTGGGAATTTTGCCGGGCCACATTTCACTGATCACGCGAATTAAGCCGGGCACTGTCCGCATCCAGAACGGCGGCCCTGAGACCGAAGAGCTCGTCTTTGTGGCTGGCGGTATCCTCGAGGTTCAGCCCAAGGGCGTTACGGTGTTGGCAGATACCGCGATTCGTGGCAAAGACCTCGATGAGGCCAAGGCCCAGGAAGCAAAACGCAAGGCCGAGGAAGCGCTTGCCAGCAAGGCAGCAGAGATGGATTACGCCAAGGCCCAGGCTGAGCTGATGGAGGCCATCGCAGAGATTCGTGCGATTGAGCGGCTGCGCAAGAAAAAGTAATTGGCTTTTCAAAACGATCTGTTTCTTCGCGCGCTCAATCGTCAGCCGACGGAGCGCACCCCGGTCTGGCTAATGCGTCAGGCCGGACGGTATCTTCCTGAGTACAATGCCACCCGCAAGCGGGCCGGGGATTTTCTTAGTCTTTGTAAAAATCCAGAGCTGGCCTGCGAGGTCACGCTTCAGCCAATTGATCGATTTGGCTTTGATGCTGCAATCCTTTTTTCTGACATTCTGACCATCCCGGATGCGCTCGGTCTTGGCCTATATTTTGAGCAGGGTGAGGGCCCGAAATTTCGGCGGCGCATCGAAAACGACTCAGATATTTCCAGTCTCGGCCGTATCGATCCAACCGTCGAGCTGCGTTATGTGGCGGATGCGGTTTCCACGATCAAGCGCGCGTTGAATCAGCGGGTTCCGCTCATAGGATTTTCTGGAAGCCCCTGGACCCTCGCCTGTTACATGATTAACGGGGGTGGCAGCGCAGACGATTTTCTTGGCGTGCGCAAATGGATGTACAGCCGGCCCGATGCTCTGCAGCAGCTCTTGGAAAAATTATCGGTTGCAGTCGCCGATTACCTCACCATGCAGATTGAGGCGGGCGCCGATGCAGTGATGGTGTTTGACAGCTGGGGGGGCTTTTTGCCCGAGGCCCAGTTTGAGCGTTTTTCACAAAAACACATTAAGGCGATCGTCGATCGGGTGCATGCGGCCAGTATTTCGATTCGACAGCGTCAGGGCCAGACCGACGGCCAGCCCACGCCGGTGATCGTATTTGTTAAGGGCGGCGGCCAGTGGCTCGAGTCGATTGCAGCCACCGGTGCACAGGCAGTCGGCCTAGACTGGACCACGCATTTGGGCCAGGCCCGAAGCCGGGTGGGCAGCCGATGCGCTCTGCAAGGAAACCTTGATCCAGCGACCCTTCTCGGTACCCCGGCTCACATCGAGGCTGAGGTGGCCCGAACTTTAGAGAGTTTTGGCCCAGTCTCTGCAGGTGCTGGCCACATTTTTAATTTGGGCCATGGCATCTCTCAGTTCACCCCCCCTGAGAATGTCTCCTGCTTAGTGGAAGCGGTCGCTAACTATTCGAAAAAGCTCCGTTAGACGGCCTTGAATTGGCCCGCCTGTGCGGCTCAGAATCGCGCTTTATGCACAGATCAAAAAGATCGATGGTTGCGGTTGCATTTTTCTATTTTTATTGAATTAGACAACCTAAGTAATTGATTTTTATATAAATTTTATCTGCTTGTTAATTTCTGCTGGGAATTTTTTCAGATCTTGAAAGGCGAGCGACAGCTTGGAGCCTGAATTGCCCACAGAGTTGTCCACATCCCCTGCCAGGATTGTGTCGGTTGCGGTTGACGCTCCGCTGCCCGGCGTTTTGGACTATCGCGATGGTGAGTTTTCACTCTCGCATGGCGACTGGGTAGAAGTGCCGCTCGGCAGGCGCCGGGTGCTTGGGCTGGTGGTCGATCCGAGGCGGCTTGACGATCTCGCGGGCCGGAAGGGTAGCCAGGAAATTCCTTCGGACCGACTCAAGTCGGTGGCCCTTCACTTCCGCAACCTCGTCCCCGCCGATCCGAAGTGGCTGGAGCTGGCCAGCTTCGCAGCCCGGTACTACCGAAAGCCTTTTGGGCAGATCGCAGTGGGCCTTGTCCCGAAGTGGCTGCGGGACCTAAAAAATCTGACTCCCAAGAAAGAATCCGGGCCCTCTCATTTGGATCGGCTGCTCTCGAAGTCAGTCGATCAACTTGCTCAAGCTGCGCCCCATAACAACACGGCTAACGATCCGCAGCTTAATGCTGAGCAATTATTGGCACTTGGGGCGATAGATCGGCCCGGTGTCCATGTACTGCATGGGGTCACCGGATCAGGCAAGACCCGTGTCTACACTGAAGCGGCCCATCGCTGCATTACGGCTGATCCGCAACACCAGGTGCTGGTGATGGTTCCAGAGATTGGCCTGACGCCGCAGCTCGTCGCGCGGTTTGCTGCTGCCCTGCCAGGAATCGAAATTGCGGTCTTGCACAGTGAGGTCTCAGAGCGTGAGCGCGCCAGGCTGTGGCTGTTGGCGGCAAGCGGCCAGGCTCGGCTGGTTATTGGAACTCGGCTTTCGATCATGACGCCGATGCCTTATCTAGCCCTACTCATCGTTGATGAAGAGCACGACCACTCGTACAAGCAGCAAGAGGGCATGCGTTATTCAGCCCGCGACCTCGCCGTTTGGCGGGCACAACAACTGGCGGCCGCTGTGGTGTTGGGTAGCGCAACGCCCGCCATGGAGACTTGGGCCCAGCTTGATAAAAGAAAGTATCAGCTGCTGAGTCTGCCGCATCGTGCAACTGGTGAGCCGCCTGCGGCGATTGAACTCATCGACACGCTGAAAGATCCTGCCCGAGAGGGCCTGTCCCATCAGAGTCGGCAGGCGATTGCTCAGGTCTTGGCGCAGTCCGGCCAGATCCTGGTATTTTTAAATCGACGCGGTTATGCACCGGTCTTATCTTGCTCAAGTTGTGGCTGGGCCTCGCAGTGTGCAGCCTGCAGCATCGCAACGGTTTTGCATCGTATTGATAAAAAATCTGAGTCCAGCGGCGCCGGCTCGACCGAGCCATCGAGAGCCAGCAAGTGGCGTCTGCAATGCCATCACTGTGGCGCAGAGAGCGCAGTGCCTAAATTCTGTCCCGACTGTGGGGATACCGATCTAGCGCCTGTGGGCCGCGGCGTGCAGCGATTAGAAGACACCCTCGCAGCCGAATTTCCAGGCGCTCGAATCTTGCGCATTGATCGCGACACCGTGAGGCAGGGTAAGGCTCTGGCCGCAGAGATAGAAAAAATTCAGCGTCATGAGGTCGATATCGTGGTGGGCACTCAGATGCTTGCCAAGGGCCATGACTTTGCCCGAATGCGGCTGGTCATTGTCGCCGACGCGGACACGCAGCTGGTAAATCCTGATTTTCGGGCGCCCGAACGGCTTTTTTCGACGCTCATTCAGGTGGCAGGCAGAGCAGGGCGCCATGAGCAGTCCGGCGCAGCAGCCCGCGTGCTGATTCAAACCCGCTACCCGCAGCATCGGCTTTACCGTTTTTTGTTACAGCAGGATGTTGCTGGCTTTGCCAAGGCTGAGCTCGCAGATCGTGAGGCAGCCAGCCTGCCACCGTTTTCTTACATGGCTGCCGTCCGTGCGGCCTATCGAGATGAAACCAAAACCAGGAAATTGCTGCAGGGTCTGCGCGATGAGCTGCAGCAATTTGCCGCGCAGTATTCCTGGCCAGTCACCGCCTATGGGCCAGTGGCCCGTTATCCAGAAATGCAGGCAGGCAAATGGCGCGGCCAAATCATTTTGGAATCGGGATCACGGCCAGCACTGCATCAACTGCTAGCGGTTGTGGAGCAATGGATGGCGCAGCATCGAGAGCTAGACTGCCATCTGGATGTGGATCCGGTGGAAGTTTAAGTAAAACAGGAGCTAGGGTTGCCGTGCCAGCAGTTCTTCCCAGCGCACCAATAGCTTCTCGTTGAGCGAATCAATTTCGGCAAATCGGGCCCGAAGCCGGGCTACCCTAGATCCATCGGTTTTATAGGTCTCGGGGTCTGCGAGCTGCGCACCAATTTCAGCCTGCTCCTGTTCAAGCCCTGTGATCTGATCGGGAATAGCAGCGAGCTCTTGTTTTTCCTTGGAGTTGAGTTTTAGTGCCTTGGCAGGCTTGATGTCTGCCAAAACCGGCTTCGCTGCGGGCACAGCTGCTTTTTTTAGCGCCTCGGACTGCTGCATCGAGCCCGCAGGCCGCTGCCGAACCCAATCTTCATAGCCGCCCACATACTGCCGCCACATCGCATGGCCTTCATAGGCAATCGTGCTGGTTACCACCTGATCCAGAAAGGCCCGATCATGACTCACCAGAAATACAGTGCCGGAATAGTTCTGCAGCAGCTCTTCCAACAGGTCCAGGGTCTCAACATCTAGATCATTGGTGGGCTCATCCAACACCAGCACATTGGCCGGCCGTGCAAACAGACGTGCCAGCAAGAGCCGATTGCGCTCGCCCCCCGAAAGACTCCCAATCGGTGAGCGGGCGCGCTCTGGGGCAAACAGAAAATCTCCCAGATAGCTCTTCACATGCTTGCGCTCACCGTTGATCTCGACCCACTCGCTGCCAGGGCTAATAAAGTCTTCCAGCGTGGCATCTAAATGAAGGGCCTCCCGCATTTGATCGAAGTAGGCAACTTCAAGCTTGGTGCCCAGTTTCACTATGCCGCTATCGGGCCCAAGTACACCAAGAATTGTTTTGAGTAGTGTGGTCTTACCCGCGCCGTTGGGGCCGATCAATCCGATCTTGTCTCCCCGCAGAATCGTTGCGGAAAAATTTTGAATCACGGGCTGATCGAACGATTTGCATACCTCTGTGAGCTCGGCCACGACCTTGCCGCTGCGTTCACCACTGGCGATACTTAAATTGATATTGCCCATCACCTCGCGTCGCTGCGCACGCGCTAGGCGCAGTTTTTCCAGTCGGGCAATACGGCTCACGCTTCGGGTACGGCGGGCCTCCACCCCTTTGCGAATCCAGACCTCTTCTTGGGCCAGCAGCTTATCGGCCCGCACAAAGGCCTTTGCCTGGGCGGCAAGCTCCTCTTCTTTCTGCGTCTGATAGCTAGAGAAGTTTCCGGGATAGCGTCTCAGCTCACCACGATCAAGCTCTGCAATCGCAGTGCAGACATTATTGAGAAATGCCCGGTCATGGGTCACAAACACCACGGCACCTCGAAATGCCAATAACAGCTCTTCCAGCCAAAGAATCGAATCGATATCCAGGTGGTTGGTCGGTTCATCCAAGAGCAGCACATCAGGCATGGCGACTAAGGCCTGGGCCAGTGCCACGCGTTTTTTGTTTCCGCCAGAAAGGCTGGCCACCATCGCCTTGGGGTCAAGCCGCAGGCGCTGCAGGACCTCATCTACCCGCTGCTCCCATGTCCAGCCACCGATGGCATCCAGCCGTGAAGAAATCGCATCAAACCGATCCGCATCACGCCCGTGGTCGAGCTGCTCAAACTCTTGTCGCAATGCCACGGTCTCGGTCAGTCCAATTGCCACCTGATCAAAGATGGTGCTGTTGGAATCAAGCAAGGGCTCTTGTGCCACCGCCGTTATGCGCAGGCCTTGGCGCAGCTGCAGCGAGCCGGAATCCGCCTTCTGTGTTCCCGCAAGAATCTTTAAAAGCGAGGATTTTCCCGTGCCATTGCGGCCTATCAGGCCAATGCGTTCGCCCTCAGCCAAAGAGAAGTCCGCATGCGAGAGCAGGTCCACGTGGCCAAAGGCAAGACAGCTATCTGATAAAACGATCAGTGACATGCTGGTTAGAGTAGCGCCAGCGCTTCTTCGGCGGCAATAATGCCTTCATCTGTGGGCACTACCCACACTTCAACTTGACTACCGGGCCGATGAATTGGCGTGATTTGCTGATTTGATGCTGCCTGATTCTCAGCAGCATCCAACTCAATTCCCAAAAACTCGAGTCCACGGCAGAGTTCATGCCGAAGAATTCTGTCGTTTTCACCGATGCCGCCTGCAAAAGCGATTGCATCGACGCCGCCCATGGCGGCGATTAAACCGCCCGCCTCACGAATTACGCGGTGGGTATACACCTGAATCGCAAACGCTGCTCGCGCATCGCTACTTTGCCGCAACGTTCGCATGTCGGCCGATAGGCCTGAAAGGCCTTTTAAGCCAGACTCACGGTAAAACAAGTTTTCCAACTCCTGGGCCTGCATTCCCTGCTGTACCAGATAGAGCACTACGCCAGGGTCAAGATCGCCACAGCGGGTGCCCATCATGAGGCCGCCGATTGCCGAAAATCCCATCGTCGTTGAAAAACTCTTTCCACCGACACAGGCACATAGACTTGACCCATTTCCAAGATGGGCCATCAGCAGCCGTTTGCCCGCCGCTGGACTTTGTCGCATCAGCCGAGTGGAGATGTAGCGATAGGAGAGCCCATGAAATCCATAACGCTTGACCCCTTGGGCGTAGAGTGCCTGGGTGAGCGGAAAAGTTTTTTCGACTGGCGTGATATCGGCGTGAAAGGCGGTGTCAAAGCAGGCGATCTGCGGCGTATTGGGAAACTGTTTTGAAAATGCCGCAATGCCCCGCAAATTGTGGGGCTGATGCAGTGGGGCAAGGGGATCGAGATGGTGCAACGACCTGAGCACTTCTTCTGTCACCATCACCGCTTCCGAGAAGCGGTCTCCCCCATGGACGACGCGGTGGGCTACGGCAGCAATCGAGACATTCTGGGAGAGGTCCTGAATCAGGGCTTTCAATACCCGAAGGGCCGCCTGCAGGCTATCCTCATCGCTCTTTACTGATACTGGTTGTCGCTCTTGATTGTCAGGGTTGGAGATTGTTAGCACCAATCTTCCGTCGGGCTCAAGGCCCTGAACGCTGCCGCCAAAAGAGGGCGGGAGCGCCTGACGGCCATGCGGGCCCGCAGAGACCGGGTGTATCGAGAACTTTAATGATGACGAGCCGATGTTGACGGCCAGGATTGCTTGGTTTTTTTCTGAGCGTGGCTGCATGAGCTTGTTGGCCAGTGGCCTTTGGGAGTGTGTCGCAATTCTTTTTGTTTGGGGCGACATCGGGAGTGGCGTTGACGACATCATACTGCACCGCAACAAATGACTTCCAACAGGTAGAATCGGGGCCTTTGTTGCCCTGAGTTAGCGGAGATTCCCTGATTTCGGGGCCCAGTCTCGGCGTCTGTAGCTCAGTGGATAGAGTATTGCCCTCCGAAGGCAAGGGTCGCAGGTTCGATTCCTGCCAGACGCGCCACCTTTAATCTGAATGCTCAAGTCTCAACGCGAACAACTCGCAGCCGCCTTGCTCGACAGCCTCCATCGGCTGGCGATGAGCCTGGGTCGGCCGCTTGAGTTTGATCGGGCCACGGTCGAAGAGAGCCTTGATAAGCCCCGCCAGGCCGAACATGGGGATATTGCAAGCAATATTGCCTTGCGGCTTGCAAAGCCGTTGGCCATGCCGCCGGCGAAAATCGGCCAGACCCTCGCCGACAGTCTGCGGGACGATCAGCGGCTGCAGGCGGTTTGCGAGGAGATTTCAGTTGCGGGCCCCGGTTTTATCAATCTGCGACTTCGGCCCGCTGCCCGCGCCTTGGTACTCGCTGAGATCGCCCGAAATCCGCAGTCATTTGGATCTAAACCAATTCGTGCGGATGCGCCCCAAGTTTTAATTGAGTTTGTATCGGCCAATCCGACGGGCCCGCTGCATGTGGGCCATGGCCGGCAGGCCGCACTCGGGGATTCGCTGGCCTGCGTGCTTGCGGCCAGTGGCTATCGGGTCTCGCGCGAGTTTTATTACAACGATGCGGGCGCCCAGATTCATAATCTGGCCGTTTCAGTTCAGGCCCGTGCTCGCGGAATTGCCCACGATGATCCGGCATTTCCTGCGGATGGCTATCGTGGAGCTTACATTGACGAGATTGCACAGGCCTATTGCCAAAAAAAGACAGTCTCAGCCTTTGATGGCGAGCCCGTTACTTCATCGGGTGATCTCGAGCAGCTCGATACGATACGTCGATTCGCAGTGACCTATCTTCGGCATGAGCAGGACTTGGATCTGCGGGCCTTTGGGGTCGCCTTTGATCGTTATTACCTAGAGTCATCACTGTATGCCGACGGCCGCGTGGATCGGGCAGTGTCTGCCTTGGTGGCCAGTGGCCATACCTATGAGCACGAGGGCGCCTTATGGTTGCGATCGACATCTTTTGGTGACGACAAAGATCGAGTGATGCGCAAATCCGATGGGGGCTATACCTATTTTGTTCCCGACGTTGCCTATCACATCACCAAATGGGAACGGGGATTTTCTCGTGCGATCAATATCCAGGGCTCCGATCACCACGGCACAATCGCCCGCGTGCGGGCCGGCTTGCAGGCCCTTGGAATGGGTATTGCCCAGGGTTTTCCAGATTATGTCTTGCACAAGATGGTGACCGTGATGCGCGGCGGCCAGGAGGTCAAGATCTCAAAACGCGCCGGCAGTTATGTGACGTTACGTGATTTGATTACATGGTCAGGTGAAATTGACAACCCGCTTGATCAGCCGATCGCCGTCGATGAGCAGCGCGGACGGGATGCGGTGCGATTTTTCCTGGTCTCAAGAAAAGCCGATAGTGAATTTGTTTTCGATGTTGATCTTGCGCTGTCGCGCTCGGAAGACAATCCGGTGTACTACGTTCAGTATGCACACGCCCGATGCTGCAGTGTGCTTCAGCAGGCTCAGACTGACTCGCATCAGGTTTTCGGCACTGTCCTTGAGCAGACCGGCGACCAGGCCCAAGAGATTTTGGGCCGGCTTTGTGCGCCCAAGGAGCAGGGCCTACTGAATCGATTGGCGGAATTTCCCGCGGTGATTGATTACTGTGCGCAAGAGCTTTCTCCCCACTTGATGGCGTTTTATATGCGTGATCTGGCGGGAGATTTTCATGGCTTCTACAACAGTGAACGTGTGCTGGTCGATGATCCGGCGTTGCGTGAGGCTCGGCTCTTATTGGTGGCAGCGACCGGGCAAGTGCTGCGGCTTGGATTGGGCCTTCTTGGCGTCTCAGCACCTACAAGGATGTAGTGGTAGAGTCTTTTTCCATGCGTCCAAGTGCAGTCCCGAACTCAAGACTACGACAGCCCAAGCAAAGCGGATTTCGCCTCAGCCCGTTCATGACCGGCCTGGCAACCGGCCTGGTTGCGGCCGCGCTGATTGCGCTTTACATCACGCAGTCTTCGTTGCCGTTTGTGGATCGCGTTGGGACCCGCAGCGCCGATAAATCGAAGGCCGCCACCCAGCGTGCAGAGTCCGAGGAACCGATTGATCCGAATAAAGGTCTAAACGCGAAGGATTCCGGTGAAGTTGAATCTGCTGCTGAGGCAGGAATTGAAACAAAAACAGTCTCGCCCACGGGCATGGCCTATTTGATTCAGGTGGGCGCTTTTCGGGCAATCGAGGACGCAGAGCAGATGCGGGCGCGCATGGCGATTCTTGGATTTGAGGCCCGTGTGAGTAACACGGAAAAAGACGGCCAGACCTTGCACCGGGTTCGGCTTGGCCCCTATGGCTCGCTAGAGGATCTCAACAAGGCAAGGGTGAGGGTGTTGGAAAACGGAATCGACTCGACTGTGATCCGCGTCAATATGCGTTAGGGAAAAAAGAAGATGAATCGAAGAACTTTTGCTCAGGCGGCCGCATGCGCCGCCGTTCTTGCCTCAGCCGGCCTGCCACGCGTCTTTGCACAGGCTAGCGCGCCCGACGAGGGCATTGACTATCGAGTCTTGCGCGAGTCGGTGCCAACATCAAGCCCGGGAAAAATCGAGGTCCTCGAATTTTTTTGGTATGCATGTCCGCATTGCTATCAGCTGGAGCCTCACTTGGGCCGCTGGAAGCCCTCCCTAGGTCAGGACGTTGCCTTTAAACGGATTCATGTCGCGTTTCGTGGAGATACCCATCAAAAGATCTTCTACACCCTGGAGGCCCTTGGCCGTGCCGACGCCCTGACGGCGAAAGTCTTTGAGGAGATCCATCAACGGAATAATCCGTTGACGGGCTTGCCCGAAGTCCTTGACTGGGCAAAGCGTCAGGGACTGGATCTGCCGAAGTTTGAGGCCGCATGGAATTCGTTCGGCGTGCAGACCCAACAAAAGCGTGCCAATGCCCTGGTCGCTGGCTATCGGGTCGAGGGAGTGCCGACCTTTGGCATTAATGGCCGTTATGTGACGTCGCCTGCAATGGTGGGTGGCAGCCATACACGTGCACTGCAAATCGTTGATTTCCTGATTGCTCAGGAGCGCAAGACCAAGCGTTAAGTTTTTTGTGCGTTTAGCACGGCCTGATACGCTGCCTCGCGCGAGACATGGGCAAGCTTCATTAAGCACTTGGCTGCCCGGGCAGGTGTCATCTCGGCACAAAGTATTTTTGCCCACTCGTGCAGCGGTACCTCGGCCGGATTTTTAAGCGGCCGATCACCCAGATCAAAAACCCAGACCAGCTCACCTTTGGATGAACCAGGGTCTCGTTGCTGTAGGGCCTCTAGTTCAATTGCTACCTCAGCGATTGTTCCGCGCAACAGGGTCTCAAACTGCTTGGTCATCTCGCGGGCATGTAGCATCAGGGTCTCGGGCCCGAAAACCGCTGCGCAATCGACAAGACAAGCCGCTGCCCGGTGGGGCGCCTCGAATATCACCGCAATTCCACGTGCTTCGAGGATCTGCGATAGCCAGCTGCGGCGGGCGCCCGCCTTGGTGGGCGCGAACCCCCAAAAGCTCATCGGCCAGCGGACAAAACCGGAAATGCTCAAAGCGCTGATGACTGCGCTTGGGCCGGGCAGTGCGACAACGGGCAGGCCCGACTCCCATGCAGCCCGGACGAGAAAGCTGCCGGGATCGGAGATGGCCGGTGTTCCAGCATCAGAAATCAAGACAATGGACTTTTCCGCATCGAGCTCCTTTATCGCCGCATGCAGTGCAGACTTCTCATTGTGGCCGTGCAGTGCGCGAATACTTGATCTCGGCCGATGTAGTCCGAGGGCAGTCAGCAGCATCTGGGCCCGGCGGGTGTCCTCTGCATAAAGCAGGTCACATTCCGCGAGGGCTTGTCGGACCCGCTCGGAGATATCGGACAGATGGCCGATTGGAGTCGCCGCTACATACAATCCTGGCGGAAATGAAGACTGCTGCATCCCCGTATTCTCACCCACAATTGATGGCTTTCGAACGTCAGCGTCGGGGCCGCGTGGCCGAGCAGCGGGCACTTGGCCTGCTGCAGGACAACGGACTGAGGCTTCTGGCTCGCAACGTTCGCTTTCGTGTCGGTGAGCTTGATCTCATCATGCAGGACCGCGAGACCATTGTTTTTGTGGAGGTTCGATTTCGCAGCCCCTCGCGCTACGGAGGTGCAGCGTCGACCATAGCGCGAAAAAAACAACAACGCCTGATTCGAGCCGCATACTGCTGGATACAGATGCAGTTTGCGAGTGATGAGCCCGCCAGTCGCTTTGATGTCGTGACGCTGGATGGGCAGGCGGTCGAGTGGATTCGGGGTGCTTTTGGCGTTTCGGGGCCTCTATAATGAGGACTGATGTGCCGAGGAGAACAACTGATGAGCCCAAAATTTTCTACGTCGATGTTTGTGCGAACTGCAGTGATCGCTGTCGCTTTGGGATCTGGCGCGACGCTGTTGACCGGCTGTTTTCCCGTGGTGGCGACCAGCATGGTGGCGGGTGCGCTTGCCATTACGGATCGACGCACGGCCGGGGCCCAGGCTGAGGACACGGCCATTGAGATTAAGGCCTTTAACCGCTTTCGCGAGCGCTTGAAGTCAGAACAGATTTCACTCACGGTGACTAGCTTTAATCGCATCGCGTTGCTGACAGGTTATGTTCCCAATGAACAAGCCCGCGCTGAGGCGGTCCAGTTGGTTCAGTCTATCGACAACGTTCGGTCGGTGATTAATGAGGTGGCCATCGGGCCCGCTCCCTCGGTGCGGGCCTTTGGTGTGGACACAGTGCTCACCGCTCGCGTGAAAGCCTCATTGCTTGAGGCCAAAGATGTTCAGGCAAATGTAATTAAGGTCTATACCGATGCCAGCACCGTCTATCTGATGGGCGTTGTGACGGATCGCGAGGCAAAGCGGGCGACTGACATTGCTTCGCGTGTGACGGGTGTCCGCCGAGTGATTCGTGCGTTCGAGGTCATTTCCGAGGAGGAGCTGGCAAGAATTCAGCTGCAGACCGGCGGTGTTGGAAATACGGCACCTGTTTCTGCGCCGCCACCTTCGGCGCGGCCACTCTCGGCCTCGCCGGCAACACCCGCGGCGCCCAGCGCAGCGGCGCCGGCGGCTGAAACCGGTGCGGTGGTGACACCGATTCGTTAGCGAATCGTGCAGTCAAATCCGGCGGCACTGACCGAATCACAAATCTGACGGGCCGCGGCCTCACGCTCATCGACGGAAAGCGTGGGCCGCCAGATGACCCGGGCGTTGCCTTCGGCTCGGGCGACGTCGGCCTGATCGACACCATCAACGCTGAGAATTATTTTTTTCACGGATTGCTCGCAGCCACCACAGGTCATCCCATCGATTCGAAATTCAGTCATTCGCAACTCCCGCCTTGGATCAAGAACTAAAAGCCGGCTTTTTCCACCGCAGCAGCCGGACTGCATTGCCAATCACAGCCGCCGAGCTCAGCGCCATCGCGCTGCCTGCGATGACAGGAGAGAGCATGCCGAGGGCTGCCATTGGAACGGCAGCGATATTGAAAACAAAAGCAAACATGAGATTTTCTTTTACTCTGCGCAGGACATCCTTTGCAAGCGCAAGGCTTGCAGCACAGTCACGAATTGGCGCCGCAGTTGAGAGTGTTAAATCGGCGCTTTTTACTGTGAGTGTTGCGCCGGATGCCATGGCAATTCCCAGATCAGCATGGGCCATGGCCGATGCATCGTTAAGTCCATCGCCAACCATGGCCACGCCATCGCCCGATTGTCGCCAGGCATCGAGCCGGGCGGCTTTCTCTTGCGGCCCCAGCTGGGCAAGGAACTCAATGCCGCCAAGACTCTGGGCGATGCGTTGCACGGCCGCCTCGCGATCACCGCTCATGATCGACACCTGAATTCCCATTTTCTTTAGGCTGGCAAGTCCATCTGCAGCGTCGTGTCGGGGCCGATCGCTGATCCAGATTCGGCCACTCCACTGGTCATCAATTGCGACATCAACCGCACTGACATCGGTATGGAGGGCCAGGACTGATTGCGGCGGTGTGGACGGGGAAATCCACGACGAACTTCCAACCCGAATCGACTTTCCCACAAACGGCCCACTCTCAACGCGGGCGCGGACTCCGCCCCCCGCAACGTAATGCACATCACTGCAGCGGGGCATTGGCCTGCCGGCCGCATACGACAGCAGGCTGCCGGCAAGCGGATGTTCAACGCCCTGTTCGGCTGCGCAGGCTGCCGCGAGCCAATCTGGCCAAGGCTTTTCATGTGAGTCCTCGGCCAACCGGGTCTCTGATTCTGAGTCTGCAAAGCCAATCAGAAAGGGCCGGCCCGAAGTAAGTGTCCCGGTTTTGTCAAAAACGACGCGATGTATCCGAGAAGCCTGCTGCAGGGCTCGCGCATTTTGAAAAAACCACCCCATCTGCGCTGCCCTGGCCAGGCCTGCGGCGATCGCGGCGGGCGTGGCCAGTCCCAGTGCGCAGGGGCAGGCGACGACCAGGACTGCAATCGCGCTACTGACGGCCGCTGAGGCGGGCCGATCGAAAAATAAATGGCCCAGAAAAGTGAGGCCGGCCAAGATGAGCACCATCGGAACAAAGACTGCAGCGATGCGGTCTGCCAGCGCACCAATCGGAGCCCGTGAGGCCAACGCGGAAAGCATTTTTTCTCCGAGCTGTGCCCGACGGGATTGCGAAAAATCGCAGCTGACGGTTGCCGTGATGGTGCCGCTGAGGTTGGTGCATCCGGCGTAAATGGCGTCGCCGACATGCTTTACCACTGGCATGCTCTCACCGGTCATGCTGCTCTCATCAATCTCGGTATCGCCCTCAGTGATGACCGCGTCAAGGCTGATGGCCTGATTGGGCAGCAGTCGAATCTGGCGGCCCTGGCGGATTGCCTCAGGCGGCAGCTGGACCCACTGGCCGGTCTCGGGTTCTCGTACCGCAATTTCAGCTGGATCGAGGCGGGTGAGTTTTTCAATGGCGGACAGGGCCTGGCCTCGGGCGCGCTGCTCAAGTGTTTTACCGATTCGAACCATCGCAATCACAATGATTGAGGTCTCAAAATACAGGGCCCCATGGCCTTCTTCTTGCGGCAGTCCGCCCGCCATTACTGAAACCGACCCGAAAAAAGCAGCCAGCGAGCCAATACTGATCAGGGTTTCCATATTTGCACTGCCTGCGCGGGCCGCCCGCAGTGCACTCTGATAAAACGGCCACGCCACAACCGTCTGCATCACCAGCGCTAATGCAAACTGGACCGGCGCTGGCACCCAGCCGTGATGGCCGCTGAGCATGCTGGCCATTTCAATGAGCATGATGGCCAAGGCGACTAGCGAAAATATGAGGCGAAATGCCTCAATCCCTTGCGGGACATGATCCTGGTCTGGTGAACGCGGCCAGGTGGACAGTCTCTGGCGGGTGAGACTTGGGCCCAATGGCCGCGCATCGTAGCCTGCCCTGCGGACTGCGGCGATCGCATCGTCAAGCGATAGGCCAGTGATTCGCGCCCGATGCTCAAGCAGACTGACCTCGGCAGTCACGCCCGGAAGTCGGGACAGCACGCGCTCGATACGACTCGAGCAGGCGCTGCAGGTCATGCCCTCTATGTGGAGATCAATGATGCTCATGTTTTTATAATGCCACTCATGAAAACACATCTCTTCGCATCGCCGCCCACGTCGGCAAAAAAGTCGCGCCTTCCGCTGCTGGCCGCGTTGCTCATCCTGCTTGCAGTCGCGATCGGTGCGGCCATGATGCTGCGGGCCCAGCCCGCCCCGTCAATCAGCGGCAAGACCATCGCGGGAGCGGTCGTGGGCCCTGAGGCCCTCAAGGGCAGGCCCTATCTCGTGAATTTCTGGGCGACAAGCTGTGTAACCTGTGTCAAAGAGATGCCCGATCTCACCGCGGTACATCAGGAATTTCAGGCGCGCGGCTATCAGACCATTGCTGTGGCCATGAGTTACGACCGACCCGATTACATTGTGAGCTTTGTTCGGGATCGGGGCCTACCTTTTCTTGTAATTCATGATCAGGATGGCGCCTGGGCCAAGGCTTACGGCGATGTCGCGGTAACGCCCACCACATTTCTGGTAGATCGAGACGGAAAAATCATCAAGCGTTACGTTGGCGAGCCTAATTTTTCTGAACTTCGAAAAATTATTGCACGCGAGCTGGGCTAAGCCGGCTGAAAAAATCCTGCCTGATGGGCCTGCTGGTCGGCATGGTAGGACGACCGCACCAGGGCGCCTACGGCCGCATGGGTAAAACCCATGTCTTTGGCCTGGTCCTCGAACATCTTGAACGTATCGGGATGCACATAGCGGCGAACTGGCAGATGGCTTACCGAGGGCGCGAGATATTGGCCGATGGTGAGCATGTCGATGTCGTGGGCACGCATGTCGCTCATGACGTCAAGAATCTCTTCGTCGGTCTCTCCCAGGCCCACCATGAGGCCGCTCTTGGTGGGAATGCCCGGCACCTCTTGCTTAAACTGCTTCAGTAACGTGAGCGAGTGTTGATAGTCAGACCCCGGCCGCGCTTCCTTGTACAGTCGCGGCACGGTCTCAAGATTGTGATTCATGACATCGGGAGGGGCCGCCTTCAGAATTTCAAGGGCCCGATCAAGACGGCCACGAAAATCTGGCACCAGGACCTCAATCTGGGTCTGAGGCGATTGCTGGCGCACTTCTTGAATGCATTCCACAAAATGCTGGGCACCCCCATCGCGGAGATCATCACGATCCACGCTGGTGATCACGACGTAGCGAAGCTTCAGCGCAGCGATAGTCTTGGCAAGATTTTTAGGCTCATGGACATCAAGCGGATCCGGCCGTCCATGGCCAACATCGCAAAATGGGCAGCGTCGTGTGCATTTATCGCCCATGATCATGAAGGTGGCAGTGCCCTTGCCGAAACATTCCCCGATATTGGGACAGGAGGCCTCTTCGCAGACCGTGTATAGATTGTGCTCGCGCAGGATATTTTTGATTTCTAAAAAGCGTGTGCTGGCACTGGCGGCCTTTACGCGAATCCAATCTGGCTTGGGCAGCGGTGCTGCCGCTACGACCTTAATCGGAATGCGGGAGGTCTTTTCAGCGCCCTTTTGTTTTTTTGTTGGGTCGTAGGTGCTCACGATGGCATCACCAGGGTTTGAGGAAGCGTTTTCTCGATACGACTGCACAGCAAATCGGCAACGGATTGCCAGTCGGCACGAGCTCCCATTGTAGCCATGTCAGTCGTCTGAAGTCCGGCCATGCCACAGGGATTGATACGGCGAAAGGGCTGCAGATCCATATCGACATTTAGTGCGATGCCGTGCATGCAGCGGCCCCGCGACACCTTCAGCCCAACCGCCCCAATTTTTGCAAGCCCATTGCCATGGGCAACATAAACGCCAGGCGCCCCAGGTTTTCGGCAGGCGTTGGTGATCTCGAAATCAGCCAAGGTATCAATCATCGCCTGCTCCAGAAGATTCACCATATCCCGGACCAGAATTCCACGACGCCGCAAATCGATCAGGGGGTAGATCACCGCCTGGCCTGGCCCATGAAAAGTTACCTGGCCGCCACGCTCCGTTCGAACAACCGGAATGGTTCCTGCATCTAAAACATGATGGAGCTGGCCAGCCTGACCGAGCGTGAAGACCGCGGTGTGTTCTACCTGCCAGAGCTGATCTGCACTCGTTTCATCGCGCGTGGCTGTGAAATCCCGCATCGACTGCAGAATGCTGCCGTAGTCGGCCGCGCGAAAACATCGGCGCAACATCGGCGCAGCCATTGGCGGCCTACAGCACAACCTTGACCATCGGATGATGGGTCAGGGCCTGATAGAGTCGATCCAACTGTTCGCGGGATTGCGCATTAATGGTGACGGTGAGGCCGAGATAGTTACCGTTGCGGCTTGGCCGCATCTCCAGCAGGGCGGGATCAAAGTCAGGCGCATGGGACCGGACGACTTCGCAGATCGATTCAGCAAAACCATCAACGCAGGGCCCCATGATTTTGATGGGAAAGCTGCAGGGGTAATGAATCAATGACTCTTGGGCCGTAGTCATGACCGAGCCAGTCGCAGTTCGTCGATCAGGGCATCGTAAGCTTGCCTGATTTTTTTGTAGACAGGCCCAGGGCTGCCACGATGCTGGAGATGGCCAATGGGCTGGTCATCGAGGCGCACGATGGGCAGCACCTCTTTTGTGGCGGAAGTCATCATGAGCTCATCTGCTTGGGCGACCTCCTGCTGTCGGATACGTCGAATTTGTACTGGAATTTGTAATCGTTCGGCGAGTTCTTGTAGCAATCCGTATCGAATGCCCTCAAGGATTAAGTGGTTCTTTAGGGGCGCATGCAGGGCACCGTCTTTGACCATCCAGATGTTGCTCGCGGATCCTTCGGTGAGAAATCCATCGCGAAACATTACCGCTTCAATCGCACCCCGATCGACTGCCGCCTGGCGGGCCAATACATTGCCGAGCAAAGCGATGGATTTGATGTCGCAGTGAAGCCATCGTTCATCGGGCAGCGAGACTACAGCGACGCCTGAATCCCGAACTGTCTGGGCCGGCCGTTGAAATGGTGAGGACATCGCGAAGACGGTTGGCCGGACTTCGGGACCAGGAAAGGCATGATCTCGTTTTGCGACGCCCCGAGTGACTTGCAGATAAATAAACTGATCTTCCCCCTCACCGCGTGCGATGAGCTCAGTGAAAAGAGACGCCCATTGATGCTCTGGCATCGGAGCCTGAATTCGGATGGCGGCTAGACTACGAAGCAGTCTCGAGAGGTGAGATTGAAAGCGAAATGGCTTTCCTCCGTAGACCGGCAGTACTTCGTAGACCCCATCGCCGAAGATAAACCCACGATCCAGCACCGAGACTTTTGCGTCAGACAGCGGCAGCCAACTCCCGTTCAGATAGACCGTAGGATTGCCATGAATTCCATCAATCATCGTTTTCAAACCTCCGTTGAGAGCGCCCTCCACCACAGGCGCATTGCATCAATTGCTCGGCCCAGCAGGCCCGCTGGTTTCACCGACTCGGCGGCGCTGATGGGCACCTGATGAATTTCGGTGTTCCCGTACCAGATTCGAAGCCTGCCCACTGGCTGGCCCAGGGCAACTGGCGCCAACAGTGCGGTGGGCCGTTCCACCTGAGTGCGAATGGACTCGGCTTTGCCCCGAGGGACAGCGACCAGAACGTCACGTGGGAAGTGCAGGCGGGCGGACCCTATGGTGCCTTTATAAACTGGGATCATTTCGCTTGACTCATCGGCTTTGAATAATCGCAAGATATCGAATTGCTGAAAGCCAAAGTTCAACAGTTTTAGGCCCTCTTGGGCCCGCACCTCCTCAGAGGCTGCTCCGGCAATCACCGCAATCAGGCGACGTTGAAGCCGCTCCCGCGTGCCAAGCGGCTGCGGCCGGTGGGCGGTGACTGCAATAGCGAACCCTTCGGTTTCGCTGCGGCCGGTCATCAGCCCATCCACCGAGTTGTCCAGCCACAACAGTCGATTACGGCTGACCTGTCGAATGTTGTTGTAGGTCAATTCGCGGCGTCCGAATTCGCGCAGATGCTCAGGAAATTCCTGAACCAGACTATTGGCCAGGCGCACCATATCGGCAACGGTGCTGTAATTTTCAGGATGGGGGACGCCCGTTGAGTTGGCGAACCGCGTATTGGCCATGCCAAGTCGTTGTGCGGTTTTATTCATGGACTCGACAAAGGCCGATTCGGTTGTTGCAATCGCTTTGGCCAAGGCAATGGCTGCATCATGGGCACCGAGGGTAATCAGGCCTTGTAGCAGTTCGCTGACGGTGACATTTTTTCCGGGTAACAAAAACATGCGCGACCCTTGCGGCACTTCGGCCTCGGCGGGAGAGGCAACGCCTTGATCCAGGCGAATTTTGCGATCCCGAAGGGCGGTGAATGTGAGATAGGCCGTCATCATTTTGGCCATCGAGGCCGGACTGAACCGGCTCTCCGGATTCGATGATGCGAGCGTTTGCCCCGTGGTGGCATCGATCAGCATCCAGCTGGGCGCGGCAATTTTTGGTGCCGTCGGCCACGACTGGCCATACCCCGGGGAGGCGGCCAGGCTGAGGATGATCGAGAGGAGGCTGGCGAGAAGCGGAATGAGTCGAGAGCTCATCGTATTTAGTCTCGTAGACAGCGCAGGATGCAGTCTTTTAGAAATGGCAGCTGGCCGTGAAAAAAATGCCCAGCTGCTGGCATGACAAGCACAGGATGCTGCTGTGGGGCCGCCCAATCGAGAACGGTTTTGAGTGCGACCACCTCATCAAGTTCCCCGTGAATCAAGCGTGCGGTTGGGCCGATATCCGCAGCAGGCCTGCGATCGGGCGCGATTCCGAGTCCAACCAGAATCACCCGATTGAGGGCGGGCTGGCCGGCCGCTACTAAATGTGTGGGCCACTGCTGTGCGACGTGTGTGGCCATGACCGCTCCAAATGAGAAGCCGCCCATCCAGCGCCCTTCGCGGACTTCCGGAAATTGATTCAGTAACCATTCCCAGGCGGCCCAGAGGTCGTTGACTTCGCCCATGCCGTGGTCGTGCACTCCAGCGCTCTTTTGTACACCGCGAAAATTTGGACGCAACACGATCATGGATTCACTCACAAATGCGCGGGCGATAGTCTGGGCAACTTTGTTGTCGAGCGTTCCACCGAACAGCGGGTGGGGGTGGGCCACTACGGCCAGCCCCTTGATCGGCTGCCCATGGGCCGGCCGATCCAGTGCGGCCTCAATGTTCCCGGTGGGTCCGGGAATCAGGAATCGCTCGGTTGCCGAGTTCAAATTTTGAGCCGCTCAACGTGGCGATCATGGAGGAGGTGGCTATCGATAATTTCATCGATATCTTGTTGATCGACGTAGCGATACCAGATGCCCTCTGGATAGATCACCATCACCGGTCCTTCGTCACATCGATCGAGACAGCCAGCCCGATTGATGCGGATTTTCCCAGGGCCATTTTTTTTCAGGTTCTTTATTTTTTGTTTTGCGTAGGCTTGAAGTTCTGAGGCCCCACATTGGGCACAGCATTCGGCGTTGTTATCACGCTGATTAATGCAGAAAAAAACATGTTTTTTGTAGTGCGACATAGCTGGATTTTATATGGACCGATCCGAGGGCATCGCCGGACGGGGCGTGTCCCCGAAGGCCCGCTCAAGCGCTCTGACAGTGCGCCGAGACAGGACGAGTCTCAGCCAGCCCAGGGCAAGAAACGGCCACACCACCGCTGAGAGGTTTGCCAGCAGCTGCAGATTAAGCCATCGCCCCCGGGACCAATCGGCGATGCCGCTGGTTAAAAATTCATTTTCGGGAAGGGTGTTTGCAAGCATCAGCGTCACCGCTAGGCCGCAGACGGCCGCAAGACGCTGATGGCTGAGCCGAGCACCAGCGAGGCCATAGGCGCTTAATAGGGCAAGCACCACACCGGCCTGGGCGCCCGCGGTCAGCCAGCCGGATAGCGCCCCCGGGGAGAGCAGCCAGATCCATACCGCACGTACCGCTAGTGTCGCCAGCACGATCGTCAGCAGCGTTCGCGGCCAATACTCGGGGCGATACCGGACGAACCATCGCGATGATTCCAACATGGTGAGGTGGACGAGCAATGCACAGCTCGTGATTGCAGATCCGACACACAGTGCCTCAGCAAGAATTCTCTGGGCCGCAAAAACTTCTCGTGTAACTGAAGGGCTTGCTGCGGACATGCCGGTGAGCCAGGCGGCTGCGCGTCGCAGCTCATCGGCCAGTCCGATATCGCCTAAGGCGAGCCAGATGGGCTGGGGCGCTGCCTGGGCAATGAGCCAGAGGCCGAGAAGAGCGAGGCCGCCCACTTCGATGGGCCTGGTCTCGGTGATCTGTAGCCGCGCGATGCTTTGCGCGTAAGCGCTTGCGATAAAGGCACCCATCATTGCGCCAGTCGCATTCGAGACGACATCAAGAATAGAGGGCCGTCGTGATGGCAGATAAGTCTGTAGGCCTTCCAGCAAAATGGAAATGAGAATGCAGGCAAGGCCCGACATCACAAAGGAGGCGAGCGGGCCCCAGGCAGAGCCGCCAAAGCGAACCAGAATGGCCCGACTGGCCAATAGCCCCAGTGGAATGTAGGCCAACACGTTGACCAGCACATCAAAGCCGGTCCAGTATTTTGGCCATGGCTGGTCGAGAAACCTCCAGGGTGCTTCAGGAACGAAGTGCCAATCGGTGAGGGGCGATAGCGTGATCAAGGCCAGGCCGACCGCATAGAGCAGGGCCGCGATCGAAAGGGAGGTGGCGCGTCCTACGCGCATGGGAGACGCCGAAACATGCAGCTATGATGCCAAGAATGTGGCCCTGTGAACGGCTTACGACCATCGATTCAACTCAGCGGGAACTGCTGCGTCGGCTGGCCGGTCTCTCGGGTCAGGATCGGATGCCCTTTGGGCTCTGGACAACGGCGCAGACCCAGGGCATGGGCAGCCACGGACGGCAGTGGGTGGATAGTCCGGGCGGGTTGGCGTTGTCATTGGCCTGGCCGGAGCCCTTTTCGGCATCGCCAGCGCCCTCGCATCCCGCCTGGCCGCTTCGGCTCAGTCTCGTCGTTGTGCTTACGCTTGAGCGATTTTTTAAACTCAAAAAGACTGATTTGGGTGTGAAATGGCCGAATGACATTATGGCCAGGGGCAGAAAGCTGGGTGGCGTACTGGTCTCAAGGCACCAAATTCAGGGCGTATGGTGGCTGATTGCGGGAATCGGGATTAATTGCTCATGGCCGTCTTCACCGAATATCAATCGTCCGGTGATTGCGCTTGATGATCTGGGCGTGCATCAACCAGCGATTGAGGCACTCGTGTCCAGTCTCTCGGCAGCGGTTGAGGGCCTATGCCAGCAAATGGGGCCTCATGATGCGAGCCTGTGGGTGGATGAATTTCATCGACGCGACATCTATGCCAATCAACAAGTTGTCGTGGTGCATCCTCTCAGCGGAGGGACGCTTGCGGATGGCTGCAACCGGGGCGTGGCCCACACTGGCGCGTTGCGACTAGAAATGAATGGTGTTGTGCGATTAATTGAGGTTGGTGAACTCTCTTTGCGGGCGGCGATGCCCTCTCCTCAAGGAGCGTAAGTCGTGGGCGAATCGATGATAGTGATGGTGGATGCGGGCAATTCCGCCATCAAGCATCGCCTGGTCGCAGCCCCTGCGGTGTTGAGCGCCGGGGGAAGAGTAAACGATCGCAGCTGGCAGATGGGACCAATTCTGCGCACATGCAATGCCGATGCGAGCGTTGCGTCTTTGGTACGCACCTGGCGAGAGCAGAGTGAAAAACTTGGTTGGGCTTCACCATCGGTAATCGGTATGTCCTGGAGCTCAGTTGGGCCAGCAGCAATTCGCGAAATGATTGCGGCCGCCTATCGAGAGTTTGCGGGCACAGAGGCGCCGCCATCTTGGACCAGCAAGCCTCGCGTTACGCTTTTCGGCGGCTTGCATCGTTATGACAGTGCCTATCGCGAGGCGGCGCAGCTCGGCACCGATCGATGGGTCTGCGGTGCAGGGCTAGCAGCCCTTGGTGTGATGGCGGTGGGCGAGGTTCACATGGTGGTGAGCGCAGGCACCGCAACAACAATTGATCTTTTGTTGCAGCAAGAGAAGACGCACACCGTATTTCAAGGCGGCTGGATCTTGCCAGGAATTCGCTTGATGCAGGAGAGCCTTCGCGCGGGAACACGGCAGCTGGATTACAGCCTGCCGCAAGAGATCTCGGATGCCTCACAGGTCCCTCGGGACTCACAGTCGGCAATTGAGCAGGGCCTTGGTCTTGCGCAGACCGCTTTGATGGGGCAGCTCATTGAGCGTTATCGGGTCTCTGCAATCTGGCTGCATGGCGGAGATACACAGCGTTGGCTGGCGTATGCGAACGCCTTTGCTGGCGCAGCCCGATTGCCGCCCATCAGCGTGCGGCAGGATCTCGCGTTTTTGGGCTTACTGGCTCTGTGGGGCAGCGATTCGGGAAGGCCGTAAACCCTTCTACGGTTTAGCCGGTTGGCTTGCGAATTTTTTCAAGTGTTGCCGTGGTGGAGCGCTCATGGTCAAAGTCGATTGAGACCACCTTTCCACCGTGGGCGAGGACCCACTGTCCGCCGACAATCTGTTCGACTGGCCAGTCCCCGCCTTTGGCCAGCACATCGGGGCTCAGCGACTCAATGAGCGCCAAAGGGGTGTCATCGGAAAACCAGGTCACAAGACTCACCGACTCAAGCGCGGCGATGACGGCCGTTCGATCTGCCAGGTCATGAATGGGCCGATCCGGCGCTTTATTCAATCGCCGTGTCGACGCATCATCATTTAAGGCCACGATCAACGAGCGTCCTAGGGCCCGTGCTTGGGCAAGGTAAGTGACATGGCCGCGATGAAGCAGATCGAAGACACCATTTGTAAATACGATGGGCCGTGGCAGGTGGGCCGCTCGCGCTTTCAAATCCTGCGGCGGTGTGAGTTTGAATTCGAATTCGGGTGCCGAATTCACAGCGCTCAGGCCGTCAATGATTTTCGATAACGGTTCAGTTCCTGGACTGAGCTGAAGGTCTGATCAAAGAGCAGCGATAGATTGTGCAGGATCCGTTCCGCAACCCTACCTTCCCACACGGCATCGAAGCGGATCTGCTGATCGAGCCAACGTTCAAGCCATCCGGGCGCAGGCGTTCGGCTCTGGACGGTATCGTTGGGAAAGAGTGCCTGATTGACGTGCAGATTGGTCGGGTGCAGTGCCTGGGAGGTTCTTCGGGCACTGGCCATCAGGACACCGATTTTCGCGAATGCATTTCGTGCCGCATCGCCGGTCGTGACCAGAGCTTTTTTCATGTAGCGTAGGTAGGCGCCGCCGTGGCGGGCCTCATCTTTGGCTATGGTCTCGTAAATTTGGCGAATCACGGGCTCGGTATGCCACTCGGCTGCACAGCGGTACCAATGGTTCAAGCGAATCTCACCACAGAAATGCAGCATCAGGGTCTCGAGTGCTGGTGCGGGATCAAACTCAAATCGCACCGCGTGGAGTTCCTCTTCGGAGGGCAGCAGTTCGGGCCGAAAGCGCCGGAGATATTCCATCAAAACAAGGGAGTGCTTCTGCTCCTCGTAGAACCAAATCGACATGAATGCTGAGAAATCGCTGTCGTGTCGGTTATCACGAAGAAACATTTCGGTGGCGGGAAGGGCCGCCCACTCGGTGATGGCATTCATTTTGATGGTCTGGGCCTGCTCTTCCGATAGCCGCTTCGGGTCAAACGCAGTCCACTGGATATCTCGTTCCAGGTCCCAGCGGACGCGCTCGAATGCCCGGAACAATTCTGGGTAGAGCATCTCAGAGGCCTGGGGTGTGCGCATAGTCGTTGGACAAAAAAAGACGCCTGATTGTAAGGTCAACGGCTGCTGGGGTGGGCGATTTTTCGCCGCAGCCAAGCAATCACCGGCCCGACGACTGGAAATGCCTGCATGAGCCGGGAGCCATCCCAGTAGTCAGTATGGTCCTGGATCTTTCCGAGGGTGTTTAAGCACAGCCGGCTGCAGCCACGGAGCTGTTGCGGTGGCTTGCCTGGGCGAATGGCAAACTCAAATGTCCAGCCAATCACCACTTCACTGGATCCTGGCGTCGCGGCGCCCATCAGACGCAGATCACGAAATCTTGGCCCATGAAGATGAGTGAACATCTCTGAGTAGACCTGCCGGATTGCCGTTTTGCCGCGCACAGTTTGAAAAGGATCGGTGAACTCACAGTCGTCAGCATAGAACTCCAAAAGCCGATCGAGGTCTTGGTGACTGAGTGATTCGGCTGCGGCAATAAAAGCTGCGGTATCCATCATGAATTTCCATGTGATGACGATTTGGGTAGGGCGCTTCGCATAAGGCGGAAATACAGCCCATAAGGCAGCAGTCGCAGCAGCTTCAGCCATAAGGTAAAGCGCTTGGGGTAGTGAATTTCAAACTGGCCTCGGGCGAGGCCTTGAAGTGTTGCCGATGCGGCAGCCTCTGGTGTGATGATGGCGGGCATGGCGAAGTCATTTTTGGCAGTCAGCCGTGTCTCGACAAAACCCGGCTGAACGACCGATACGGCAACGGCTTTGGATCGCAATTCCAGATGGCTGACTTCAGCAAGATAGGTCAGCGCTGCTTTGCTGGCGCCGTAGGCCGCTGCTTGAGGCAGGCCACGATAGCCTGCCACACTCGAGACCCAGCTCCAGTGACGGGGCTGGCCGGGCGTTTGGGCCCACGCCTGGAGCATGTGCTTTAAGCCGACATAGGCTGCCAGTGTGTTGACCTCAAACGTCTCGCGCACACCATCGAGTTCAAGCGCCTCGCAGGCCATGGGGTGATAAACGCCCGCCACCCAAAACACAACATCAGGCAGCAGATGCTCTTCTTCAAGCGTCTTGATGGCGGCCTGCAGATCTGACGCGCGGCCCACATCAAGCGTTAGGTATCGGGCACAGGCGGGCCTGAGGCTGAGCAGGGCTTCACTGCGACGCGCACTGGCAATGACCCGCGCACCCCGAGCGCTGAGGGCTTCGGCCAAGGCCCGGCCAATGCCGGAGGATGCGCCAACCACCCAGACGATGCGGCCTGACCAGTCGGTAATTTTAGGATTTGCGGACATGCCGAGTGATCAAAATCTATTTGCTAAACGAGAGCGTGACTTCGCCCATCCGAATACCCCATTTGCTAAAGACTGCCCGATTCAGCATGACCCGATCATCAATCAGAATCATCCAGTCATCGAAATCCAGATGGATATTGTTGCCACGAAATGGGACGCGCAGGGTGTAACGCCAACGTAGCGCGTTGCCGCTGATCTCCCCTATGGCCTGGCCATCCACATCTTCAGCGGTTCCGATGTAGCGATTCGGGCCGATCGCTTTTAATTTCCAGACGCGTCGCTGAAGCTCGCCATCTGACCAGACAAAGGATTCATCCAGTACGCCTTCGTCCCCACTCCAGCTGGCCTTGATCGTGACGACGAATCGACGATCCACCTGACCAAATCGATTTTGGACCATGCCCCATCCTTTGATCTCGCCATTGAAATAGGCCTTTAGATCAAGGACCGGTCTCTGGTCAGCATAGCGCGATGGGTCTGGCCCAGCACAGCCTGTGATCAGCGCCAACACAAGGCCGGTGAGCATCAGCGACAGGCCAGTGCGCCAGTGAAAAACAGAGGACTGAAGACGAGTGAAATTCATCCATGACTCCTTAAGGTCGGGTGTGGCGTTGATTCATCGTGAAAGCGCCACAGTGCTGCAATCGCAATACATTTCAATGCAATTGGAATACCTGCATAGGCCCACTGCAGGGCGCGGAGATTATTGTCAGGGCTGCTGATGCCGGGCTGATAGTCCAGGCCCGACAAAATCGGCAGGGTGAGGCCTGCAGCGAGCGCCAGGGCAAGTTTAATCACAAGATTCCACAGGCCGAAGTAGCTGGCTTCAAGCGCGCCACGATGGCCCTCATGATCGATTCTGCGTCCGAGCAAAATGGGTGGGCAGACGAGTTCGGCGCCCAGCACCGCTCCTGTGATCAGGCAGATGGCTGCAAACGCCATCAGACCATCCTGATCAAGTGTCAGCGTCCACGTAAAGGCCACCACTGCGATCGACATGGCGATGATCCACACCACCGTGGCCTGAAAGCGATGGGCAGCCCATGACCAGAAGGGAACTGCTGCGGCAGCGGCAACGAAATAGGCTGCCAGCAGACCACTTGCTTGGTTGGCACTTGCCCCGAGATAGTCCTGAAGAAAAAAAAGAATCAGGGTTGGTGGAATTGCATTGGCCAGGGCGTTAATGCCCATGGTGCCCAGCAGTTCGCGAAGCTTGGCTTGTCGCAACAGCGTGGACCATGCCACCTGTGGCCGGGTAGAGGCGGGGGATGATCGGTGGCCGATCAGGCGCAGTCCAAAGCTTGCAGCAATTGCAACAATCGCACTGATGACGGCCACGATGCCCAGCAGTCCGCCGGATTGTTGTCCCGCAATTGCGGCGGCACTGATGACGCCGACCAGCCCGCAGAGTTCACGGGCACCAATCAGCCGTGATTGGCCGGCGACATCAGCCGTCCACGCGACCGCCCAGCTCTGATGGGCAAGTGTTGCGGCGCTGTTGGCAAGCGAAACAATCAGTGTGCAGCCCACGAGCCAGAGTGAAAATTGAAGCGTTGATTGCTCTGATCCGTCAAGCACCAGGGTTGGATGAGTGAGAAGCCCTAGGCCGAGTGCCATCACGATCAGGCCGGCTGACATCCACCACCATAAGGACTGGATGCTCTGGTCGATCCATCGGCCAATAAATGGGTCCGCGATCGCATCGGTGAGCCGCGTGAGCATCAGCAGCACCCCAATGAGTGCCAGGCTTAATCCAAATTGTTGCGCATAGAGTGCCGGTGTCAGCAGATAGAGCGGCAGGGCCGCGAATGCGAGCGTAAAGCTCGGCAGGCCGTATCGCAGTGACTGACCGATGCCTGGCATCAAGGACGCTGAGAAGCGTTCAGCCCCAGAAGCTCTTTTCTGAGTGAGGGCTCCGATGTTTTCGGGTCTAGCCAGATGGCAAAAAACGCTCTGGCGAATTCTGCGTCATCAATGCTGCCAATCGGCTTATCGTTGAGCGTAAAGCTTGCTCCCGATCCGGGTCGATGGACGCCCCGGATCCGATCTCCTGATCGGACATTGGGGAAGATGGCCTGCATCTGACTGCGCCAGGCCTGATGTTGTTCAGCAGAGCCAATACCAAGTTTTTTGATCTCATTAATGCTGCGCTCGGCGATGCTTGATCCATTGAAATCTCGTGCATAGGTAAGTTCGAGTGCGAATGGAAGCTGTGACAGCAGGGCCGGGCTGGGCCGAGTAGACGCAAAAAGCCTCGCTTCATAAATCTTCAGGCCCATCCACCTGAGCGTGCCCATGCCCTGCAGCTGCAGATCATCAAGATTTGCCTTGGCTGCCCCAAGGCTGGCCATGATCGCAATCATCGCCGCGGCCCGGCCCCAGATCAGGCGTCGGCTGGCTTTTGGCGGTTTACTCTGGAGGGCCATTAGGCGTGACGGAGGGTGTACTGCATGACATTGATATCGCCCTGGGCAAATCCGGCCTCGCAATACGCAAGATAAAAGCGCCACATGCGGATGAAGCGTTCATCAAAGCCCAGAGCATTGACCCGGGCCCGCTGACTCTCAAAGCGCTTTGCCCATTCCGCCAGTGTGCGGCCATAGTCTTGGCCAAAAGCAAATGCCTTTTCGATGCGAAGGCCTTGCTGACGGGCCTGCTGTTCAAAGACAGAGGGTGAGGGCAGCATTCCGCCCGGGAAAATATACTGCTGGATAAAGTCGGTATTGCGACGATAACGATAAAAGAGCCGCTCATCAATGGTGATTGTTTGAATGACTGCAACACCATCAGATTTTAAGCAGCGCGATAGCGTCGAAAAGTAAGCCTCCCAGTAGCGCTCGCCTACTGCCTCAAACATTTCGATCGAGACAATCGCATCGTAGCGGCGGTTCTCGTCACGGTAGTCTTGCAGTCGCACCTCAAAACGTTGCCTGCCAAAAGGATTCAAAAGGCTATCGGCCCAGCGCTTCTGCTCTTCGGAGAGCGTGAGCCCCACGTACTGGGATGGGGTCGACCTGAGCACTGCTGCACCGAGCGCGCCCCAGCCGCAGCCGATTTCAAGAATGCTAGATCCAGGCCCGAGCCGCTGGGGTGCAATCTCCTGAATCGCCCGCTGAATTTTGCGCTGCTGGCCTTCCTCAAGGCTGACGGGAGATTCCCAGCGGCCCGTGCCATCAAAAAGCGCGCTCGAGTAGCTCATGCTGGGATCAAGCCAGAGTCGATAGAAATCATTGCCGAGGTCGTAGTGGGCCGCGATATTCTTTTTCGCTTGGGCCTTGCGGTTTGAGCGCAGCAGATGCCGCAGCTGATCCAGCAGCACCGACCACCACCGGCCATAGATCATCTTATCGATGGCCTCGCGATTCAGCAGCAGTAGTTTTAAAAGCGCCGCTGGGTCCGGGCTTGACCAATATCCCAGCATGTACGCCTCACCGAATCCAATATCGCCGCGCGAGAAAGCCAGTGTAAAAACCCGGCTGTCATGAATTGTAATTTCAGCGGTGAAGTGGCGATCGGACTCCTGCTGTACGCCGATAAAGACGCGCTGGCTCAAGTCTGGCAAGTTGATTTTGAGTTCACCGAATTGCAGTGACTGAAGCAACCGCAAAACAAGACGTGTGCGGGCATCGGGGGACCAGGACAGCAGCGGCTTGGGATCAAGCGTTGCGGAGGGGTGGAGGCTTGTAGTCATAGGGGCGCCGACAGTGGGATTGAAGGAGAGGGAAATCGAAATGTTTTAGCTGTTGGTATGGGGCCGCGGAATAAGTTTTGCGCCTTTGAGCCAGAGCAAGAAAGCTTGCCAGTGAATGCGGGCGATCACGCCGAGAGAAAACAGAGGAAACCGCATCCAGGCCAGCATCGCGGTGGCCTGAGTCAGTCGTGCGCAGGATCCACCCATCGAAGTGAGCAAAAGGGTGCCATGCTCATCAGCGTATTCGATACGCGCCAAATCCCGGCCATCGAGCGCAGACTTGAAAAAACGAAACTTGTAGCGGCCTTGAATGTCGAAAAAAGGAGAGACATAAAAGGCTTTGTCGGATTCGAGCGTTTGGCCATTCTGAATTGCGGCATTCGTGCCGGGATCCAGAACATAAACATGCCGCTGCCCAAACGTGTTATTGACTTCAGCGATGATAGCCCGAAGGCTTCCGTCTTGGCGCTCACAGAACCAGAAGCTGACTGGTTTAAATGCGTAGCCAAGCATGCGTGGAAACGTCTGCAGCCAGATCTCGCCATCGGCATCATGAATGCCTGCCTGCTCGAGTGACGCAACGGCCCACTCCAACAGTGGTCGGCCATCTCCGTGATCACGGTCGACCACACTGAGCAACGCTTTTTGATTCAGAGCCCAGCCCCGCCATGCCCGTTGGCCGACGGCCGCAGATGCCTGAAGACTTCTGAGCGGCAGTTGAAGATAGAAGGCCCGATAACGAAAGTCATGGCGAAAGGGCCTGACTCGGCAGTGCCAGACGTGGCCGCTGACCAGTCGCGGCTCATGCAGGGTTGGGCAGGGCAGGGGCATGTCCAGTTTTAACAAAGTAATGCCGCAGGTCATGGGCCGCCTGGGTTCCTGACTGAAATCCATCCTCATGAAAGCCATAGCGGGTCCAGGCGCCCGCCAGCCATATTCCTGAGTCGCCTTGCGTGATGGGTAGCTCTCGCTGCGCCTGAATCGCCGGCCCATCAAAAATAGGATGGGCGTAATGCATCGATTGCAGAATATGCTCGGGCCTTGGCGGTGTAATTGGATTCAGACTCACCAGGACAGGTGTCTGCACGGGCAGGGGCTGAAGCCGATTCATCCAGTAAGTGACGCTCACGCTGCTGCTGGCGTGATCGTGCGCGTGCAGATAGTTCCAGGCCGCCCAAGCCGCCCGCCGTTTGGGCATCAGCGTTGTGTCGGTGTGAAGCACAGCAAGATTTTTCTGATAACGGATTTTCGAAACAATTTTTTTGGCAGGACTGGTTTCTTGCAGCAGCTCGCAGGCCTGATCAGAGTGGCAGGCCATGACCACGGCATCGTAATGATCTTCAAAGGCCTGAGCTGCGCCGGCGTCAGTCTGCACGCCGCGGATTCGGACCCGGGCATTGCCGCTCATTGAAGTGATCGGACTTACCGAATCAACGTTGCACTGTGTCCGCCAAATGACATGACGGCCCAGCTGAGCTAAGCGCGCCTGTAGTTTCTGAATATACGTGGTGGATCCGTGACGAACGGTGTACCACTGGGGCCGGTCGGCAATCTGTAGCAGCCCGTGGTTTTCACAAAACTGGGTGAAAGTCGTCATGGGAAAAGCCCGCATTTGTTCGGGCGGGCAAGACCAGATTGCGCCGGCCATTGGCAGCAGATAGGCATTGAGAAACAGAGGGCTGTAGCCGCCATGGTCCAGGTAGTCACCAAGGCTAGGACCCGATTCCGATTGCAGTCGGAACCGGGCAGCATCGCGGGGGGCCTGACGATTAAAGCGCATGATGTTGGCCAGCATTTGCCAAAAGCGCGGCGAGATGAGGTTGCGTCGCTGCGCAAACACCGTGGAGAGGCTAGAGCCACACCACTCAAGTGCGCCGTGGTTCAGGCTGGCAGAAAACGACATGTCACTGGCGGCGGTCTCAACACCCAGAGTCTCAAACCAGGCCTTCAGGCCCGGGTAGGTGCGGTGATTAAAAACAATAAAGCCAGTGTCGACTGGAAAGTTTCGGCCCTCTACACGGATCTGTTGGGTATGGGTATGGCCACCCAGACGGTTGTCGGCTTCAAAGACAGTGACGTGCGCCCAAGATGACAGTTCCCAGGCGGCTGCGCAGCCCGAGATGCCACTTCCGATAATGGCGACTCTCATATGCGGCGCAGATGATCGATCTTTGCGTAGGCCGAATGATTGTGAATCGATTCAAAATTCTCCGATTCCACGCTGTAGCCGATGATGCGGCGATCTTCTGCGAGCGCCAAGGCGATGTCGCGTACGAGATCCTCAACAAACTTTGGATTGTCATAGGCTCGTTCTGTGACCCATTTTTCATCCGGCCGCTTCAGCAGTCCCCAGAGCTCACAAGAGGCCGCTTTTTCTGCGGCCGTAATGAGCTCTTCGATTTGCATTGGGGTCTTTAGCTGTGCAGTGATCGTGACGTGGGACCGCTGGTTGTGGGCACCGTAATCAGAAATCTTTTTTGAGCAGGGGCAGAGGCTGGTGACGGGAACCACTACTGTCATTGTGGTGGTGCGCTGTTGGTCACGGACCTCGCACTCCAGTGTCACCTGATAATCCATCAGGCTTTCAACACCAGAGACGGGCGCTGCTTTGCGAACAAAATAAGGCAGCGCGATTTTGATGTAGCCCTGATCCGACTCCAGTCGAGCCAGCATGGCATCCATCAGGCCCTGCAACGAATGGTAGGCGAGCGGATCTTCGTGGGATTGAAAAACTTCAAGAAAGCGCGACATGTGTGTGCCCTTGACCTCAGGCGGCAAAGCAACGGTCATGTCCACGGTAGCCACCGAGGGCTGCGGCCCTTTTGCTGTTTGAACCAAGACGGGATGCACCAGTGATTTCACACCGACCCGCTGTATCGCGAGCTGACGATGATCTGCATGCGATTGCACATCGGGCAGGGCGGCTGTTGAGGAGAAGAGTTTATCGGGCGCGTTCATGACGGCACTCCTGTGATTGTGAAAAGAAATTCAGGAACGGGGTGTGGCGAGTGCCCGCTCAATCTCGTTGGTAAGACGACGATCGGTGGGGCTGACCAGGCTTGAGAAAGTGCGAATGAGTTTTCCGTCGCGGCCAATAATGTATTTGTGAAAATTCCAGCCAGGCGATTCGGATTGCTGGGCAAGTTGTTTGAACAGAGGGTTGGCATTGCCGCCCTTCACCGAGGTTTTGGCCAGCATCGGAAACTTCACGCCGAACGTATTCGAGCAAAACTCCGCAATTTCTTTGTTGCTTCCAGGCTCTTGATTGCCAAAATCATTGGATGGAAAGCCGAGCACCACAAGCCCCTTGTCTTTGTACTTGGAATAGAGCTTCTCTAGGCCGTCGTATTGCTGAGTGAAGCCGCAATAGCTCGCGGTATTGACCACCAGCACCACTTGGCCCTGGTATTGACACAGCGATTGGGGAGCGTCGTCCTGTAAGCGCGGAAAGCTGTGATTCAGCAGTGCCGGGCATGCGGCCGCGGCCCAGGCCTGCGGCACGACTGCAAGCAGCACGATCGCCGAAGCAATCCAGAGCCACCGACGCCAGGCGGGGGACAGGCTGTGGGCCGGTGTTATTGCGTTTTGTGTGGGAAATTTCATTTTTAAAGGAGAATTGTCTTGGTCATTACAGGTTCCAGCTTTATACTAGTGGCGGGGACATAGGACGTCAATGATTTGTCCATGACAAAAGAGGGCTAAATTGGAACACCCGGACGCCGCAGCGATCACGCTGAGCATATCAGCCGTGGAGCGGGATACTGGCTTGTCGAAGGACACCCTTCGTGTCTGGGAGCGGCGGTACGGGTTTCCCGACCCAATGCGGGACGCCTTTGGGGAGAGAATTTATTCCCTCGACCAAGTGGATCGGCTTCGGGCAATCCGCCGCCTGATGGATATCGGCCACCGCCCTGGCAAGATTATTGGCCTAGACATTGCAGAATTACACGCGCTTGCCGATACCTCCACGGGCTCGGGCAGCGTAAATCGGGCTGAGGCCGATCAAGACACCAATCCCGATCTCGCCCATTTGGTCGACATCACCAAGTCCCACGACATCGAAGAGCTTCGCCGGCAACTCGGCCAGCGCCTGCTTCGGCTTGGTTTAGCGCGGTTTGTGACCGAAGTCGTTGCCCCCCTGACCCAGCGGGTTGGGGATGCCTGGTCCCGCGGCCAGATGGAGATCTACGAGGAGCATCTCTACACGGAGTCCATTCAGGTCGTGCTGCGCAACGCCATCAGCACCATCCCCCAGCCGGGCGATCGGCCCCGCGTTCTGTTGACCACATTTCCCTCCGAGGCTCATGGCGTCGGGCTCTTGATGGTGGAAGCACTTCTGGCGCTCGAGGGATGTCGATGCATCTCTTTGGGCACTCAGACTCCCGTCTGGGACATTGTGCTGGCAGCTTCCGCCCAGGAAATTGACATTGTTGCCCTGTCGTTTTCTCCGGTGATGAATCCTAACCAAGTGGTGGATGGGCTGACTGAGCTTCGGGCCAAGCTGCCGCGAAGCATTGAGATCTGGGCGGGCGGCAGATGCCCGGTCCTGCAGCGCCGCCCCCCGCCAGACATCAGGGTGGTCACGGAGCTGTCCGATCTCACTACTGGCCTTGCCGATTGGCGCCATCGGGCCTCCCGCTAGGCCTCAGTTTTCTTATTTCCGCCTGGCCGCTTCGGGCTTTGAGGCTTCGTTTCCATCATGCTTTGTGCGCCGGCCTGGGCCGCCGTCATCATCTGGCCGAACTGCTGCTGCATAGCGCTCCACCACAAATTCGCCTGATCGGCGGCAGGGCCCGCTGGCGATTGGGCTGAAGACTGGCCCGCCTCTGCACCACCTGATGTGGTGGCAGTGAACGCTTTGATGGCTGCGATGGTCCCACGTTGAACTTCGAGTCCCTGGATGGTGGTCTTCAGTAAAGTAAGGTTCAGGCTGAGCCACTGCTCGACGGCCTTGAGTTCGGAGATTCGTTTGTCCATCTCTTTGAGGTCAGTAAAGTCAAAGTTCGCCATGCCAGCCGGCGATGTTCCCATGGGCATTTTTCCCCATGGTGTGTTGAGAAGGTCAAAAGGATTGAAGGCTTGTGGATTTTCCATTGCAGTCATCGCTTTCATTTGGGGCGTTGAATTGAGGATAGCGTAAGCATGGCCGGGCTTGGAGCTCCACATTTGGTGCCGGTTCGTCCCTGGATTTCATGGAAACGAGCGGCCCTCATCGTGCTGTTGGCCCACTTTTTCATTCTGTTTGGGCTAGACGCGCTGCTGCGGCTTCTCGGTCCCCAGCAGCTGCCCGTATCGTTTCCAACGGGGCCCGTGAGCTTCCAAATGCTCCGAGAGCGTGTCTCGGCTGCCCCAACTCCGCCGCCCCAGCCATTTCCCGGTCTGAGTCAGATCGCGCAGCAGGATATTGCGAGCGCTCCAACGACTGACCAAACCCCGCTGCCTGCGAATGCTCCGCCAGCAGCCCAGTCGCCGAACTCGGGCGCCTCGAAATCAAGCGCTGAGCGGATTCCGCGGCCCGATGAGCTTCCTGGGGTCGGTGGGGTGGCACTCAGCGTCTTTTTTGGTGATCACGGTGGGAATACGCCGATTGCGACGGGCTCGATTGAAGTTAGCTTTCCTGCCGAGGGCCGTTACCAGATTCGACTTCTGACCAAGGCCATGGGCTGGGCCGCGGTATTCGCCCCCAACCCGCTATTTGCCGAAACCATTGGCCGCATCGGCCCCGGGGGTCTTCAGCCAGAGCGTTATACCCACCGATCACCCAGGGGCCGGGAGGAGGTCTCCACTTTCGACTATGAAAACGGAAAAGTAGTTTATTCATCGCTAAAAGAACCACTTCCTCTGGAAAAAGGTATTCAAGATCGCTTAAGTTTCATGATTCAGCTGGCTTGGATGCTGAAGATTGAGCCTGAGCGTTTTTCCGTTGGGGAGTCGATTCTTTTGCCCATGGCTGGCAGGAACAAGGTCGAGAGGGTGAATTTCACGGTGATCTCTGAGTCTGACATCGTGCTGCCCGGGGGGGTGATTGTCCCGGCGATTCACCTCTCGACCTTCGGCCGGGGGGAGCGGATCAAGGGCCAAATCGACGTCTGGCTGGATCGAACCGATCGGCTGATGCCGGTAAGGATTCGCTTCGAGGAGGCCCGCGGCCAGATTCTCGATCTCCTGGCGGTTCGAAGCCCTTAACTTGACGCCCTAGCAAGCAAATTCCATAATCGCGGGTTCCTCGCGGAGGGGTGCCCGAGTGGCTAAAGGGGGCAGACTGTAAATCTGTTGGCTTACGCCTACGTTGGTTCGAATCCAACCTCCTCCACCCGTGCCCATCTGTCCGGGTGGGGTGGCCAACCCGCGGGAGTGGTTTCAGTTGTCGCAGGAGTGCTGGTTCGGATCAGCGCAGGGCGGGTGTAGCTCAATGGTAGAGCAGAAGCCTTCCAAGCTTACGACGAGGGTTCGATTCCCTTCACCCGCTCCAGAGTTTTGGGGCAAGCGATGGAAGTGCTGCGTTGCTGCTCCGGCCTTGAGGTGGTGGTGGTAAGAGTTAACGCCCATGTGGCTCAGTGGTAGAGCACTCCCTTGGTAAGGGAGAGGTCACGCGTTCGATCCGCGTCATGGGCACCAGAATTTTTTTGTCGATTGAATTTTTGTTGAGGAGTTGGCCATGGCCAAGGGTAAGTTTGAGCGCACCAAACCGCATGTGAACGTAGGAACGATTGGTCACGTGGACCATGGCAAGACCACACTCACGGCAGCCATCACCACGGTGTTGTCCACCAAGTTCGGTGGTGAGGCAAAAAAATACGACGACATTGATGCAGCGCCCGAAGAAAAAGCGCGTGGCATCACGATTAACACCGCCCACGTGGAGTACGAGACCGCAAACCGTCACTACGCCCATGTGGACTGCCCGGGGCATGCCGATTATGTGAAAAACATGATCACGGGCGCTGCCCAGATGGATGGTGCAATCCTGGTGGTCTCGGCCGCAGACGGCCCCATGCCCCAGACCCGTGAGCACATTTTGTTGGCCCGCCAGGTGGGCGTGCCCTACATCATCGTGTTCATGAACAAGTGCGACATGGTCGATGATGCAGAGCTTTTAGAGTTAGTCGAGATGGAAGTCCGTGAGCTGCTCTCCAAGTACGACTTTCCTGGCGATGACACCCCGATCGTGAAGGGTTCAGCCAAGCTGGCCTTAGAAGGTGATAAAGGCGAACTCGGCGAGGCCGCCATCATGAAGCTTGCCGAGGCCTTGGATTCCTACATCCCCGAGCCCCAGCGTGCCATTGATGGCGCGTTTTTGATGCCTATTGAAGATGTGTTCTCCATCTCAGGCCGCGGCACCGTGGTCACCGGCCGTGTGGAGCGTGGCATTGTCAAAGTCGGTGAAGAGATTGAGATCGTGGGCATCAAACCCACCGCCAAGACCATTTGTACTGGCGTGGAGATGTTCAGAAAGCTTTTGGACCAAGGCCAGGCCGGTGATAACGTGGGCATTTTGCTTCGCGGCACCAAGCGCGAAGAAGTCGAGCGCGGCCAGGTGCTGGCTAAGCCTGGCTCCATCACCCCACACACCAAGTTTGAAGCCGAGGTCTATGTGCTCTCAAAAGAAGAGGGCGGCCGTCATACCCCTTTCTTTAATAACTACCGCCCCCAGTTTTACTTCCGCACCACCGATGTCACCGGTGCAGTGGAGCTGCCCGCAGGCACCGAGATGGTGATGCCTGGCGATAACGTGAAGATCAAAGTCGCCTTAATTGCCCCGATCGCCATGGAGCAGGGCTTACGCTTTGCGATCCGCGAAGGCGGCCGCACCGTTGGCGCAGGCGTGGTGGCCAAGATTATTGAGTAGGCGGTTCAGCAGGAAGCGACTGGCGGGCCCCCGGGGGAGTCCGCCAGAGTAAAGCAGTCGGTCCCCCAGTGTTCTTTACCCGCTCTTTGGAGATCTGAACCATGCAGCAAAAGATTCGAATTCGACTCAAGGCCTTTGATTACAAACTGATCGACCAGTCCGCCCTGGAAATCGTAGATACCGCTAAGCGCACGGGCGCTGTGGTCCGCGGCCCAGTGCCCCTGCCGACCTCGATCCGCCGCTTTGACATTCTGCGAAGCCCCCATGTGAATAAGACATCTCGTGACCAGATGGAACTCAGAACTCATCAGCGGCTGATGGACATCGTGGACCCGACTGACAAGACCGTAGATGCCTTGATGAAGCTTGACCTGCCCGCCGGCGTCGATGTTGAGATCAAGTTGCAGTAAAAATTATGTAAACCCATCCCGAATTGAGTTTGCAGGGAACGGGAGACCAGAAGTACAATAGAAGGCTTTCCCGAATTCGGGGAATGAATTGAATTTTTAGCCCCGGCCAATCGAAGTCGGGAACGGAGAAAACATGAGCCTTGGACTGCTCGGTCGCAAGGTTGGCATGACCCGTATTTTTACGGACGACGGCGAAACAGTGCCGGTGACCGTAATCGACGTGTCA
>JAGWWC010000055.1 GCA_018970545.1 Betaproteobacteria bacterium
CAGGTCACCAAAAGGCCCTAGAGTAAAGGCCCATACTCTGATTCACGAGGTCGCCATGCATCCCATGATTCCCTATGTACCCGCCGATCTTCAGGAGCCGGCTGAGCTCGTCAATGCGATCAGGGCCCGACGGGGCGGGGAATTTATCAATCTGGATCGCATGCTACTGCATAGCATTCCATATGCCCGCGGCTGGAACATTTTTATGGGTGCCGTGCGACGCGATCTTTCGCTGCCGGCAACGCTGCGTGAAATCGCGATGTGCGGTGTTGCGGTTCTCAATGGGGCGGAATACGAATTCATTCATCACGCGCCCGAGCTTCTGGCTGCGGGGGGCACAGAGGCGCAGGTCAAGCAGCTCAGAGCGATTGGGAATGCGGATGCTGATTTGTCCGCTTTTTCTGTGCTTGAGCAAGATGCCATCGCGCTGACATGTCACATGACACGGGATATCAAAGTGCCTACAGAGTTGATGCAACGGCTGCATCAGGCCTTGGGCGCAACACAATTGGTGGAGTTGGTCGGCGTGATTGCTGCCTACAACATGGTGTCGCGTTTTCTGATCGCGCTGGGGGTCACACCCGAATCTGATGATTCGGGCCGATAGCCCTCTGCGGCGGCGTTCGATGCGAGCCATTGCCGTGCCCAGGTCGTGAGGTCGTTGGCCAACTGACGGTAGAAGGTTTCCATCACGGGCGCAGCGACGTAGCCAAGATGGGGTGTGTGGGTGACGCGGGGGTGTGTGAGCAGAGGATGATTTTTAGCGATCGGCTCCTGATCGAATACATCCAGTGCGGCATGGCCTGGCCGGCCTGAATCGAGCGCAGCAATGAGCCCCTGTTGGTCGATCAGCCCGGACCGAGAGGTATTGACCAGCAACGCGTCTCGGCGCATCAGCGAATACTCGGTATGTCCGATCACTGCCCGTGTGCGATCCGAAAGCACCAGATGCAGACTGATGACTTTTGAGGTTGCAATCAATTCATTTTTCTCAACCCGGCGAACGCCCAGCGAGGATGCCTGCTGATCCGTCAGGTTCTGACTCCAGGCAACAACCTCCATGCCAAAGCCCTGCGCAATGCGCGCGACGCGACTGCCAATCGCGCCAAGGCCGATGACGCCGATCCGGTCTCCCTCTAAAACATCTGGCAGTGGGTAGCGGGCCTCATCAAGAGGCCGCCAATGTCCTTGCTGTGCGGACTGCATCGCGGGCACGATCCGACGTGTTGCAGCCAAAATCAGGGCCCATGTGTGCTCTGCGGTGGAGGCTTTGTTGGGGCCGCTTGCAGTGCCACTGACTTCAATGCCAAGACTGCGGGCATGTGCGATGTCGACGGCCGCATTGCGTTCGCCAGTAAAGAGCAGTCGCTTTAAGCGGGGCAGCTGATCGATTACCTCTTTGGGGAAAGCTGTCCGCTCACGCATCAGGCAGATCGCATCAAAATCCGCGAGTCTGCGGATCGCATCCTCTGTGGATTGAAACGGCGCGGAAAAAAATTGGACGTCGGCGAGCTGCTGTAACTCCCCCCAATCCGAACACGATGGCGCGCACTGCTCCCAGTCATCGCAAATGGCGATGCGAAGCTCTGATGCGACCGACCCGACCTCGGCCTCTTGTGCGCGTTGCATGGGCCTCCCCGACGAAGAGTTGTTATTGTCGGGAGACGTCCTCCCGGGGTCACTCGGGAAAAGTCCGTAAGGTTTTACGCTAGCCCGGTCAGGCTGGATTTACAGCACGCTGGCGACGGCGCGGACAACCCGGTCGATATTGTTGGAATTCAACGCAGCGACACAAATGCGGCCCGTGCTGATGGCGTAGATGGCGTGCTCTTCGCGCAGACGGTCGACCTGTTGGACGCTTAGGCCGGAGAAGCTGAACATGCCGCGTTGTTTCGTCACGAAGGAAAAATCCTGTTGGGTGCCCAGGGCTTTGAGCTTTTCCGTGAAGGCCGCTCTCATCTGGCGAATCCGATCACGCATCTCGCCAAGCTCTTGCTCCCAGAGCGCCCGCAGCTCCGGACTGTTGAGGACGTCACTCACAATTCCGCCCCCATGTGTCGGCGGATTGGAGTAATTGGTGCGAATCACCCGCTTAACCTGACTCAGCACGCGGGCGGCCTCATCGGCATTGGCTGTGATGAGTGAGAGCGCACCGACCCGCTCTCCGTACAGGGAGAAGGACTTTGAAAATGAGCTGGCCACCATAAACGGCAGTCCGGACTCAACAAACAGGCGCACGGCGGCGGCATCCTGATCGATTCCATCGCCAAAGCCCTGATAGGCCAAATCGAGAAAGGGAATGAATTGTTTGGCCTTGCACAGGGCGACGACTTCTTCCCACTGCTGAAGATTGAGATCCACGCCGGTAGGGTTGTGGCAACAAGCGTGCAGCAGCACGATGGTCCGCTCCCGCATGCCTTTTAAGCTCTGGACCATGCCGCCGAAATCCAGGCCGTGGCTCTGTGGGTCGTAATAGGTGTAGCTCAGGACAGGAAAGCCAGCGCTCTCAAAGACTCCTCGGTGGTTTTCCCAGGTCGGGTTACTGATCGCAACTTGACTATCTGCGCAGAGCCGGCGGAGGTATTCCGCCCCCACCCGAAGGCCCCCAGTTCCACCAAGGGCATCAATGGTCACAACTCGGCCACTTGTGAGCACAGGACTGTCGCTGCCGAAAAGCAGAGCTTGTACGGCCTTGTTATACGCGGCTGGCCCATCAATGGGTTGATAGCCACGGGGCAGGCCTTTGGCGACCCTGGCCTCTTCGGCCCGTTTTACGGCCCGCAGCAGCGGCAGTTTTCCTTGGTCGTCGTAGTAGACCCCGACGCCGAGGTTCACTTTTTCTGGCCGTTGATCGGCGAGAAAAGTTTCAGTCAAGCCAAGGATCGGGTCCTTGGGGGCCATCTCAACAGAGGAAAAAAGGCTGGGGGTGGGGCTGGTCATGGGGGAGTCAGAAGCCCTTTGTCAAGGGCTCGGGAGCAGAAAAAAAGGTGGAAATATGGGGCCTGCCGGAGGAAAATGCGCGATTGCACAATTTTTAATCCCTTCGAAATCAGCCAAAAAGTCTAGCATGGGTGTCCGTGAAAACCCCGGGGTGGTTCGTTTCCCCGGCAGCCCCTTCGAGCTCGCGCTCCCCTTCGAGCCGGCTGGCGATCAGCCGGAAGCGATCGCACGTCTGGCGCAGGGCATCGAGGACGGCGTGGCGTTTCAGACGCTGCTGGGGGTCACGGGCTCGGGCAAGACCTTCACCATGGCCAATGTCATCGCCCGGCTTGGACGCCCTGCTTTGGTGCTGGCGCCCAACAAGACCCTCGCAGCCCAGCTCTACGCCGAGATGCGGACCTTCTTTCCGAACAACGCGGTCGAATATTTCGTTTCTTATTACGACTACTACCAGCCGGAAGCCTATGTGCCCCAGCGGGATCTGTTTATCGAAAAGGATTCCGCGATCAACGAACACATCGAGCAGATGCGTCTTTCGGCAACCAAGTCTCTGCTGGAGCGCCGCGACACCATCATCGTGGCATCGGTCTCCTGCATTTACGGAATCGGTAACCCCGCGGACTACCATCAGATGGTGTTGATTGTGCGACAGGGCGATCGGCTGACCCAGCGCGAGCTCATTGCGCAGCTGGTGCGGATGCAATATGACCGCAACGATATCGAGTTCTCGCGCGGAGCGTTCCGTGTCCGTGGCGACACCATCGATATTTTCCCTGCCGAGCATGCGGAGCTCGCGTTGCGAATTGAGCTCTTCGATGATCAGGTCGAATCGCTCCAGCTTTTTGACCCGCTGACCGGCCGGGTGCGGCAGTCTCTGCCGCGTTTTGCAGTCTATCCATCGTCTCATTACGTAACGCCCCGCGAGGTCGTGTTACGGGCCATTGAGACCATTAAAGAAGAACTGATTGAGCGCTCACGATTTTTTATCGATCAGCAAAAACTCGTGGAAGCCCAGCGGATTGAGCAGCGCACTCGCTTTGATATTGAAATGCTGGCCGAGCTGGGCTTTTGTAAAGGCATTGAGAACTACACCCGTCATCTCTCGGGCGCAAAGCCGGGTGAGCCGCCTCCGACCCTCGTGGATTATCTGCCGCGTGATGCCTTGGTCTTCATTGATGAGAGCCATGTCACGGTCGGCCAGTTAGGCGGCATGTATCGCGGCGACCGGTCGCGAAAGCAGACGCTGGTGGACTATGGATTTCGACTGCCCTCGGCCCTGGATAACCGGCCGCTGAAGTTCGAAGAGTTTGAGCCCAAGATGCGGCAGGCAGTATTCGTATCCGCGACGCCCGCCAATTACGAGTTAGAGAAAAGTGGCGGCGCCATTGTGGAGCAGGTGGTGCGGCCAACGGGCTTAGTGGATCCGGCGGTTGAAGTCCGCCCGGCGACGACACAGGTCGATGATTTGCTCGGTGAAATTAAACTGCGGACGGAACGACAAGAGCGGGTTTTGGTGACAACGCTGACCAAGCGCATGGCCGAAGACCTGACTGACTACCTATCGGATAACGGCGTCCGGGTCCGGTATCTGCACTCTGATATCGATACGGTTGAGCGAGTCGAGATTCTGCGCGATCTACGGCTGGGCGCATTCGACGTGTTGGTGGGGATTAATCTGCTGCGCGAAGGCCTGGATCTGCCCGAGGTCTCGCTCGTGGCCATCTTGGATGCGGATAAAGAAGGTTTTTTACGCTCCGAGCGCAGCCTCATTCAGACCATTGGCCGTGCAGCGCGGCACTTAAACGGTCAGGCGATTCTGTATGCCGATCGCATGACCGATTCCATGCGTCGGGCCATTGAAGAGACCGAGCGTCGCAGAACGAAGCAGCTGGCGTTTAACGCTGATCGCGGCATCACACCGCGTGGCGTGATGAAACAAATTCGCGATCTGATCGACGGCGTGATTGAGCACCGCGGTTCCGATCGCGATGTTACTGACCGGCAAGAAGAGGTGGCGTTGGAGCGCTCCCCACAGGAGATCTCCAAGCAGCTCATCCGGCTTGAGAAGCAGATGCTAGAGCATGCCCGCAATCTTGAGTTTGAAAAAGCGGCGCAGCTTCGGGATCAGCTCACCAAATTAAAACAAGAGGTATTTGGAGTAGACAAACTGAGAGACTCAATTGAAAAGGCAATGGTATGACTACATTTGATACGACCGATAAAGAAATCATCGAGGCAACGCCATTTGATTCGGCGCTTGCGACAGCCCGTCCACGCGTGAGCAGGGCCTCCAAAAAGAGCGAAGCCCCGATTGGCATGAAGACCAAGATTCTGTTTGTCTGCATGGGCAACATCTGCCGTTCACCGACTGCGGCCGGCGTGTTTCAGTCTCTGGTGAAGGCCTCGAATCTGCAGGAGTTTGTGGTCTGTGATTCGGCCGGCACACATGATTTTCATGTGGGCGAGGGCCCTGACCAGCGTGCGGTCAATGCTGCCGCCAAGCGTGGCTATGAACTCGGTGAGACCACTGCGCGCAAGATCCAAATCTCGGATTTCTCTGAATACGACTACGTCCTGGCGATGGACTGGGAGAATCTGGCGTTGCTGCAGCGGATGTGCCCCCGCGGCCTGCAGCACAAGCTGCAGCTGCTCATGCGCTTTGCCACCGAGTTTGAGGCAGCCACCATTAATGATCCCTATCACGGTGGACCACAGGGCTTTGAGCAGGCGCTGGACTATATCGAAGACGCCTGCAATGGCCTGATGGAGGTGGTCCGCCGCCGGGCGACGATGGTGGCGGCCGCTTAAAGTCTGCTGCTTGGCCGCCGGGAGGGGGTGACGGCCCCTCCAAAACCCCGCTCAGAGAGCGGGAATATTTTTCCGAATAGTTGATCGAATTAATGGGAGAAGCTAAACTCCCGACTAAATCACTCAATTATTCGGAGAATGTTATGAGATTGACGACCAAAGGACGTTTTGCTGTCACGGCAATGATTGATCTGGGGCTCCGTCAAGACAAAGGCCCTGTCACCCTGGCGGCGATCAGCCAGCGCCAGAAGATCTCGCTTTCTTATCTGGAACAACTATTTGGCCGGCTTCGTCGGCATGAGCTGGTGGAGTCCATGCGCGGTCCAGGCGGCGGCTATAAGCTCGCCCGAGGTGGTAAAGACATCACTGTGGCCGACATCATCTACGCCGTTGACGAGCCCATCGATGCGACCCAGTGCGGCGGCAAGCAGAATTGCCATGACGATCAGCAGTGCATGACCCACGAGCTTTGGGCCAGCTTGAATCGTCACATGGTGGATTTTCTGGACTCCGTGACGCTGCAGGACCTCGTTGATGAGCAGCGCAACAAGCGGTCATCGCCCGTTGCTGAGCCGGTTTCGGTGCGACGTCAGGTGATCTTTCAAGAGCCCCGCACTGTTCAGGACACCACGGCGGCCTAATGAAGACACCGATCTATCTCGACTACTCTGCCACCACACCGGTTGATCCACGGGTGGTGGATGTCATGCTGCCTTACTTGCGCCAAGATTTCGGTAACCCTGCCTCGCGTAGCCATGCCTATGGCTGGAAGGCCGAGGAGGCCGTGGAGACTGCACGCGAGCAGGTTGCCGCTCTGGTGAACTGTGATGCAAAAGAGATTGTCTGGACTTCGGGAGCCACCGAATCCATCAATCTGGCCATCAAAGGCGCGGCCCACTTCTACAAAGAGAAGGGCCGGCACGTGATCACCGTGAAAACGGAACACAAGGCCACGCTCGATACCTGCCGCGAATTGGAGCGCGAAGGATTCGAGGTCACCTATCTGGATGTCAACGAAAATGGCCTGATTGACTGGGAGGTTCTGGCCTCGGCGATTCGGCCCGACACCGTGTTGATCTCGGTGATGTACGTGAACAACGAGATTGGTGTGATTCAAGATATTCCGAAAATCGGTGAGTTCTGTCGCGAGAAAGGCATCTTGTTTCACGTCGATAGCGCCCAAGCCACTGGAAAAGTGGTGATTGACCTGCAGGCCATCAAGGTCGACTTGATGTCGTTCTCTGCTCATAAAACTTATGGCCCCAAGGGAGTCGGCGCGCTCTATGTGCGTCGCAAGCCCCGCATTCGCATCGAAGCGCAGATCCATGGTGGTGGCCATGAGCGCGGTATGCGCTCGGGCACGCTGCCGACCCACCAGATTGTGGGCATGGGTGAAGCATTCCGTTTAGCCAAACTCGAAATGGCCACAGAGAACCAGCGCATCAGGCTGTTACGTGATCGATTACTGACAGGCTTGCAAGATATCCCGGCCGTGTATGTGAACGGCAGCATGACCCATCGCGTGCCGCACAATCTCAACATCAGTTTCAACTATGTAGAAGGTGAGAGCCTGCTCATGGGTATCAAGGACGTGGCAGTATCGTCAGGATCGGCCTGCACATCGGCCAGCCTAGAACCAAGTTATGTATTGCGAGCACTAGGCCGTTCAGATGAACTAGCACATTCTAGCATAAGATTTACCGTGGGCCGATTCACGACTGAGCAGGAGATTGATTTCACCGTCAATCTTTTGCAATCTAAAGTAGAACATCTCCGACAGATGAGTCCACTATGGGAGATGGTACAGGAAGGTGTGGACCTTGATCAGGTCCAATGGGCCGCACATTAAGCAGGAGATAAAAATGACACAATGGGTAGATCAGCTCAAGGAAGGCATACCCGACTATGCCAAAGACACCAAACTTAACATCGATGCAGTGGTCAAGCGATCAACCTTGGCTACTGAAGAAGCCGAAGCCTGCGCCTTGGCTGCTGTATTCGCTACAGGTAATGCCCGACTGTGGACCTGGATACAGAGCCAGATCTCGGACCAGAAAGAAGCCGAAGCCGCTGTCACTGCCGCCAGTCTGATGGGCATGAACAATGTTTGGTATCCTTATGTTGAAATGGCCGAAGACGATAACCTCCGGGGCCTGCCAGCCCAACTGAGAATGAACGCCATCGCCGTGCATGGCGGCACAACCCGAGCACGATTTGAAGCCTATAGCCTGGCGGCTTCGATCGTGGGCAAGTGCCACTTCTGCGTGAAGGCGCATTATGATACATTGAAAAAAGAAGGCTACACGGTCGAGCAGCTACGCGACATCGGACGCATAGCAGC